>CAYVVW010000146.1:0-5360 GCA_964455335.1 uncultured Marvinbryantia sp. | reverse complement strand
TGCCGAGAGAGGACGGCTATGACATCACGGTGGCATCCGAGATCATGGCGGTGCTTTGCCTCGCGAGCGACATCACGGATCTCAAGGCGCGCCTGGCGCGCATCATTGTCGGCTACACCTATGGCAAGGCATCGGAGCAAAAACCGGTGACGGCGGGCGACCTGCACGCGGAGGGCGCGATGACCGCGCTTTTGAAGGATGCCTTAAAGCCAAACCTGGTGCAGACCTTAGAGCATGTGCCGGCCATCGTGCACGGCGGCCCGTTCGCGAACATCGCGCATGGCTGCAACTCCGTGACGGCGACAAAGATGGCGCTGAAACTTGCGGACTACACCGTGACAGAGGCGGGCTTCGGCGCGGATCTCGGAGCGGAGAAGTTCCTGGACATCAAGTGCCGCATGGCGGGCTTAAAGCCGAACGCCGTGGTCATCGTCGCGACGGTGCGCGCGCTGAAATACAACGGCGGCGTTGCGAAAGCCGACCTGAACAATGAAAACCTGACGGCTTTGGAAGCGGGCCTTCCAAACCTGCTGAAGCATGTGAGCAACATCACGGACGTCTACAAGCTGCCGTGCGTCGTCGCCATCAACGCATTCCCGACCGACACCGAGGCCGAGTTGAAGCTGGTGGAAGAAAAGTGCAAGGAACTCGGCGTAAACGTGGTGCTCTCGGAAGTGTGGGCAAAGGGCGGCGAGGGCGGAAAGGCCCTTGCGCAGGAAGTGGTAAAACTCTGCGAGCAGCCGAATGACTTCACCTATTCTTACGAATTGGAAGGCAGCATCGAGGACAAGCTGAACGCGATCGTGCAAAAGATCTACGGCGGAAGCCGCGCCGTGCTGACGGCGAATGCCGCAAAGCAGGCGAAAGAGCTGACCGCGCTCGGGTACGCGAACTGCCCGATCTGCATGGCAAAGACGCAGTACAGCCTGACGGACGACCAGACGAAGCTCGGCGCGCCGACCGGATTTGAGGTGACCGTGCGCAACCTGAAAATCAGCGCGGGCGCGGGATTCATCGTCGCGCTGACGGGCGAGATCATGACCATGCCCGGACTGCCGAAAGTTCCGGCCGCGGAGCGCATCGACGTGGATGAGAATGGGAAGATCTCTGGCCTGTTCTAAGCGGGGGTGCAAAAGATGTTTCAAGAGGATTTCAAAGCGGTGTCCAACACCGCGCGCGCGAAGTACCAGTTCCTCTGCACCAACCCGGCGGGTTACGTGACCTCCTCGTTTTTGGCAGGGTTTTATATCGCCATCGGCTGCATGATGATGGGGATTGCCGGCGGGATGTTTGCGGGGATGCCCCAGCAGCGTGTGGTCAACGGCCTGGTATTTTCCGTGGGGCTTTGCCTCGTGACGATTGCCGGAGCGGAGCTGTTTACGGGAAACAACTTTGTCATGGCCGTCGGCGCCATCAAAAAGACCGTGACCTGGGGGCAGGCCGCGAAATTGTGGTTTGTCTGTTACATAGGCAACTTTTTGGGTTCCATCGTGGCCGCCCTGCTCTTTTCCCTGACGGGCATCGCCAGCGGCGACATCGCGCAAAACTTCGCGAGCATCGCCGCGGCAAAAATGGCGGGCGCGCCGCTGCAGCTCTTTTCCAAGGCGGTTCTGTGCAACGTGCTGGTCTGCCTGGCTATCTGGTGCGGCACGAAACTAAAGTCCGAGGGCGCGCGGATCGCGATGAATTACGCCTGCGTGACCACATTCGTGGCTTGCGGGTTTGAGCACAGCATCGCAAACATGACCTTTTTGTCCATCGGGCTTTTGAACCCCATGGGCGAGGCCATCAGCATGGGCGGCATGTTCTACAACCTGCTGGTCGTCACGGCCGGCAACATGGTCGGCGGCATCCTTTTGGTTGCGCTGCCCTACGCCCTAATCGCAAAAGAAAGCGGCAAATAAGAACACATCCCAACCTTCGCAACGGGGGTTGGGGTGTTTTGCGTGTGCGCCTGGCGGCGCGCATTTTTTTGTGCGCAAAATTTACCGTTGTATCCACACGTTGTATTTCATAACGGATTTTTCGTCGGCGGATTTTTCGTTTGACAAAAAACGGGGATTTGACGTAAAATGATTTGAGTGTCATAGAATGGATAAGGTGGTTGGGGATATGAGGGCAGTTGTGACAAGGGTTCTGGAGGCTTCCGTCAGCATCGACGGCGCGCAAACGGCAAGGATCGGCCATGGGCTTTTGGTTTTGCTTGGGGTCGGAAAATCCGATACGGAGGAAGAGGCAAAATGGGTAGCTGACCGCATTTGCGGCCTGCGGATTTTTGAGGATGCGGCGGGAAAAATGAATGTCAATCCGACAGATGCGGGAGCGGAGATACTCATTGTCAGCCAATTCACCTTGTACGCGGATGTCTCATCGCGGCGCCCGGGGTTTTCCGATGCCGCTAGGCCGGAGCTTGCCAGGTCTTTGTATGCGTTGGTGGCAAACTTGTGCAAAGACAGGGGATTTCACGTGGAAACAGGGGAATTTGGGGCAGACATGCAGACCTTTTCCGTAAATGACGGGCCGGTGACCATCCTCCTGGAACGATGAAAGGATCAAGATGCCTGTCGTAAAATTGCTTATTTCTGTGAAAATGACTGCCTTTTGGTGTGTTGCGCGTCCCAAAGCCATGCAAAGGCTTGTGTCATCGCAAAAAGGTCAAAAGAAGGAGAGAGCGGCGCCAAGCCATGCGTTGCCCAGAACTGGCACGGAATCTTTTAGGGAGAGAATGGAGAGAATGGTACGATGAAATATATCAAACTTGGCAAATCTGATTTGACGGTTTCCCGCATTTGCATGGGATGCATGGGCTTTGGCGACGCGGCGTCCGGGCAGCACAGCTGGACGCTGGGAGAGGCGCAGGCGAGGAAAATCATCCGGCACGGCCTGGATCTGGGCGTGAACTTCTACGACACAGCCATCGTCTACCAAAAGGGCTCCAGCGAGCAATTTGTGGGGAAGGCATTGCGGGATTTTGCGCCGCGCGACGCCTATGTCCTTGCCACCAAATTTCCGCCCAGGACGCAGGAAGAAATCGACGCGGGGGTGAGCGGGCAGAGGCATGTGGAAACTTTTCTCAACCAAAGCCTCAAAAACCTCGGGCTGGATTATGTGGATCTCTACATTTGCCACATGTGGGATTACCGCACGCCAATCGAGGAGATTCTGGAGGGACTGCACCATGCCGTCAAAGCGGGGAAGGCTCGCTACATTGGCATTTCCAATTGCTTTGCCTGGCAGTTGGCAAAAGCGAATTTTTACGCGCGCGCACATGGCCTGACGGAATTTATCTCCGTCCAGGGGCATTACAACCTGATTGCCCGCGAGGAAGAGCGGGAAATGGCGCCGTTTTGCGCGGATCAAAACATTGCCATGACCCCTTACAGCGCCCTTGCGAGCGGACGCCTTTCCAGGCATCCGGGCGAGACGTCGAAACGCCTGGAGGAGGATGCCTATGCGAAATTCAAGTATGACGCGTCTGCCGACGCCGATGGAAAAATCATCGCGCGCGTGGCTGAGATCGCGGACAGGCGCGGCGTGTCCATGACAGAAGTCTCCCTCGCCTGGCTTTTGACAAAAGTGGCCGCCCCTGTGGTGGGGGCAACCAAGCGCTCCCATGTGGACGGCGCAGCAAGAGCCGTGGAATTGGAACTCTCCGAGGGCGAGATCGCCTACCTGGAAGAACTTTACGTTCCGCATGCCCTGGCGGGCGTCATGGCGCAAAATGGGAAAGAGAGCGGGAACAGAGCGTAAAGTTTCGGGGCAGCATGAATGATGTGCAGGATCTTGCCGGTGCCTTTACGGCGCTCGACACGTTCCTTGGGGTGGTGCTTGGGATTCGCATAGCGCAACACAACAAAACAAAAGATTCGGAGGGATGGGCTGGCGTTTGAGTGACTTGGTGTCCTCGGCATCAGCCTAAAGATTTTATGGATAAATCATTTCGAGTGGATTCTGATCGTGGTAGAATTGAGGAGTATGTAACATGTTCTGAAGAAGACATGGAAATTGCAGAGAAAATAAATGCGGTGCATACCGGCAGCGTTTGGAAAGGGAAGAACGGCTATTGGTACACATATTTGGTGCACCCGAAAAAGGGCAGAAAACTTACAAGGAAACGATCCCTAGAGGACTTGCAGGATGCGGTCAACCTGTTTCACCGCGAGGTAAAACAAGACCCGACGTTTTTCAGTGCGTACCATGAGTGGATTTGCGAGAAAGAGGAGTATCGGGAAGTCGGTCAGAGTTCGCTCACACGCTATCGATCAGACTTCCGAAGGTTCTTCAAAAAAGATAGCCATTTTTGCAAAATCCCGCTGCGAGACCTTACCGGCGCGGAACTGGAGCGGTTCATCAAGACGACCATCCGCGACGAGGGGCTTACCGCAAAGACTTATGCGGGAATGCGGACACTGCTCATCGGCGTCCTAAAATACGCGAAGCGCGAGGGTTACACGGACTTCAGCGTCGGGACATTTTTCAAAGACTTGTCGCTTCCAAGGAACATCTTTCAGAGAAAGGTTCGGAGAAGGGAAAAAGAAGTCTTTACCATCGAGGAGATGCGCATCCTTGTGTCGCACCTTGAAAACAGAAGGGGCAAAAAAGATTTGGCGATTTTGCTTCAGTTATATTCCGGGCTTCGCGTAGGGGAACTTACGGCGCTAAAGGCGGAGGACAATGTGGCGAAAAACCAGTTATTCGTGTGCCGCACGGAGTACAATCACCTTGACAAAAAGACGGGCAAGCGCACGACGACCGTTCGTGAGCACACAAAGACCGAGGACGGAACCAGATACGTTGTCATACCGCAAAGGGCGCAGGACATTCTTGACGAGCTAAAAGGGCAGGCGACAAGCGAAGGGTATATTTTCGCAGAGCAGGGGAAACGCGTCACATCCAGGCAAGTGAACTACCACTTGGCAAAATGCTGCGGGGAAGTCGGGATTGTGCCGAAGTCCACGCACAAGCTGCGCAGAAGTTATATCAGCATGATTCTTTTGGACAATGCCGACGATGCCTTCGTGCAAAGCCAGGTCGGGCACAAGCAGATATCGACCACGCGCGGGTACTACCACTACGACATCCTGCCGAACGAGGAAAAGGTGCGGGCAGTGGAGCAGGCACTTCGGCATATCTCGGGCGCCGAGCGCGGGTGAGGGCAGTCATGCTTCTCCCGAAAAAAAAAACGGCATCGCAGCCATCTGCGCGCCAAAACGCGTAATCAGGGCGGTGGTTACCCGCCAATCTTTTTAGGGCGCACGAATGCCCGAAAGCCCCATAAACAGTGGCTTCCGGGTACGCGCAAAAGAGCAGGGGATGAGAGAATCGAACTCCCGCTAAAAGTTTTGGAGACTTCTGTCATA
>CAYVVW010000145.1:0-5397 GCA_964455335.1 uncultured Marvinbryantia sp. | reverse complement strand
TCCCCCCACTTCGGGGCGGCCACCTCCGCGACCAGCATGGAGCTGACATCCTGCACCTGGAACAGGCCGTCCCGAAATGCCTGGATGCCCGCAATGTGGCTGTACCCCGAAATCTCCAGGGCATAATCCAGGTAGGGCACGTCGCGCGCCGCAATCCCCTGCCGGGCGAGCTGATCCTTGACGGCCTCCTTTGTCGTGCGCTCCAGGTTCAGGCGGACGCACGTGCGGCTTTCCTTGGACAACCCATGACAAATGCGCTCCACCGTCGCAAAGTCATACTGGGAAACCCACTGGCGCAAAATCCAGTCCGGCATGGAATAGCGCACGGACAAGTACCGAAGCGGCGTCTTTTCGGGGTCTGGAAACACAATCTGCCCCATGTCGCGCGCCACGGCGCGCAAGATGGCGTTCACGAACGGCTTTAAGTTGTAAAAGCCTTTTTTTTGCGCCAGCTGCACCGCCTCGTTGCAGACCGCGTAAGCCTCGCAGTCCATGAAGCGCAGCTGGTAGGCGGACATCCGCAGCAAGTTGCGGATGAACGGTTTCATCTCCTGCACGCGCACCGTGGAAAACTGTTCCAAAATGTAGTCCAGCAAAATGAGATTTTCGACCGTGCCCTCCACGGTTCTCGACAAAAACGCGCGGTCGCGCTTTTCCAGGGATTGGTACTTCCCAAGCGTCTCGCGCAGCACGATGTGGCAGTAGCGCCCCTCCTCTAGGATCTCCATCAGGGCGGCCACGACGATTTCCCTTACGTTCCCCTGTCTAGTCACGGTCCCTCTCCCTAGATAGCAAAATCAGGCGCAGCAGCTGCAAAAGCGAGCTTGCAAGCGACGCGACATACGTCATCGCCGCCGCGCGCAGCACCTTTTTCGCCCCTTTCATCTCCTGGCTGCCGAGCATCCCCGTATCCTCCAACACGCGCCGCGCGCGCGCGGAAGCGTTGAACTCCACGGGCAACGTCACCAGCTGAAAGAGGACAGCCAGGGAAAATAAGAGAATCCCCGCGGTCGTCAGCCACTCGATGGAAAACAGCAGGCCGGCAAAAAAGATGGGCCAGGACAACTGCGACCCGATGTTCGCCGCCGGCACCAGGGTGCTGCGCAGCACGAGCGGCCCATAGTGCGTCTTGTGCTGGATGGCGTGTCCGCACTCGTGCGCCGCCACGCACACGGCGGCCACGGATGCCTGCCCGTAGGTACTGTCAGAGAGGCGCAGCACCTTGCCGCGCGGGTCATAGTGATCCGTCAGATTGCCGCTTACGCGGCTGATTTGCACGTCAAAAATGCCCGCCGCCTGCAGCACGCGCGCGGCAGCCTCCGCCCCCGTCATGCCCGCCGCGCAGCGGACGCGATTATACTTTGCGAACGTGGCATTGACATGCGCGCTCGCAATGGCCGTGAGAATCAGCCCCAGCACGCCGAGCAGCAGGGTCGGGTCAAACCCATATCCCCCATACCCATAATAATTTCCATACGCCAGCAACATCATTTCCGCACTGCCCCCTTTTCTTACGTCTTACGGCTTTTCCCTGCAGAGCATGGTTCCGGCCGGAATCCGGCACCCGCGCAGGAATGCCTCCGCGCCCATCCGTTTCTTTCCCTCCAGCTGGACCTCTTCCAAAACCAAGATGCCATCGCCCGCCTGCACCGCCAATTCCGCCTGTGACGACACGACAGTCCCCGGCCGCGCCGCGTTCCCGGGACGGACAGATGCGCGCCAGATTTTTAAGGTCTTTTCCCCAAGGCGCGCATAGGCGCCAGGCCAGGGGGAAAGCCCCCGCACAAGGCGCTCGAGCGCCGCCGCGTCCTTTTCCCAATCCAGAAGCCCCATCTGCTTTGTCAGCATACAGGCATACCGCGTGGGGCTTTCCTTTGGCTGCGGGACGCGGGCAACCGTGCCCGCGCGAAGCCCGCGCAGCGTCTCAAGCAGCAGATCCGCCCCCACTTCCTTGAGCCGCAAAAACAGGCTTCCCCCCGTCTCATCCGGCGACAGGCGCACCTCCCTGCGCAAGAGCATGTCGCCCGTGTCCAGCCCGGCATCCATTTGCATCGTTGTGACGCCGGAAACCTCCTCGCCCTCGATGACCGCCCACTGGATCGGCGCGGCGCCCCGGTATTTGGGGAGCAGGGACGCGTGCACGTTGACGCACCCATATTTTGGAATATCCAGGATCTCCTGGGGGATGATCTGCCCAAACGCGGCCACGACGATGACGTCCGGCGCAAGCTCTGCCAGGCGGGAGACCACCGCCGCGTCGCGCACCTTTGCCGGCTGCCACACGGGAATCCCCTCTGCGAGCGCCACTTCCTTCACGGGGGAGATCGCCACTTTCCCGCCCCGCCCTTTTGGCTTATCCGGCTGGGTCACCGCGGCGAGCACCGTATGTTCCCGCAAAAGGGCGCGAAAAGAATCCACGGCAAAGTCCGGCGTTCCCATAAATACCGCCCTCATGCCTTCGCTCCCTCTTCTTCCTCCTGAAGATCCTGGTTGTCGCAGAGTTCCCCTTCCACCAGCGTCGTGTACATGACACCATCCAGGTGGTCGCACTCGTGGCAGACGGCGCGCGCGAGGAGTTCCTCGCACTCCAGCTCGTACTCCTGCATGTCCGCGTCAAAGGCGCGCACTTTCACATATCCCGGCCGCGTGACGATGCCGCTTTTGCCGGGCAGGCTCAAGCACCCCTCGTACCCGCGCTGCTCGCCCTCGCTTGTTTCGATGGTCGGGTTGATCAGCACGTGCGGGTCCTCGCCGATGTCGATCACCACCACGCGTTTGAGCACGCCCACCTGCGGCGCCGCAAGGCCCACGCCCCCCTCGTCATACATCGTCTCAAACATATCGTCAATCAATTCCCGGATACGCGGGGTCACTTCCGTCACTTGCCTGCACTTTTTTTCCAGTACCTTGTCACCCAAAAGCCGAATCTTGCGAATGGCCATCTGTACCCCTCCTCACAATGTTGTGCCATCATCAGATGCCGTCACTCCAGCCGAAACACGACCGACACGTTCTGGTATCCCGCATTCGCCTCGATGTATTGCTCCAGGCGATCCTTTAACGCGACCAATTCCTCCTCTGCGTCCGCCTTCACGCGCAGAACCATGCGGTAACTATCCTGGATCTTCGCAATCGGCCCGTCCGCGGGCCCCAGCACGTTTCCCGCGCTTTTCCGGTAGATGGCAAGGACGCGCTTCTTCAAATACTCCATAGCGGTCTGCAGGTGCGCGTGATCCCTGCACGCGCCTTGGATGGAGAGCATCTTGCGCGCGGGCGGGTAGCCGGCCACCATGCGGTAACTCATCTCCTCCTCGTAAAAGGACACATAGTCCTGCGCCGCCGCCGTGCGGATGCAATAGTGTTCCGGGTCGTAGGTCTGCAAAACGACCTTTCCCGCGTCTTTTCCGCGCCCCGATCGCCCCGCCGCCTGCGTGATCAGCTGGAACGTGCGCTCCGCCGCCCGGTAATCGTCCACGAACAGCGTCAGATCCGCCGCCAAAATGCCGACCAGTGTGACATTCGGAAAATCGTGCCCTTTTGCGATCATCTGCGTGCCGATGAGGATGTCCGCCTCCTGGTTCGCGAACGCGGACAGGATTTTTTCGTGGCCGTCCTTGCTGCGCGTCGTGTCAAAATCCATGCGCAATAAGCGCGCGTGCGGGAAATCTTTTTGCACCATCTCCTGCGCCTGCTGGGTGCCGACGCCAAAGCCGCCCAAAAACTCGGACCCGCAATGCGGGCACCTGGCGGGCTTTCTTTCCTGGTGCCCGCAATAGTGGCACACAAGGTGCGTCTTTGCGTGCAAAGACAAAGACACGTCGCAATGCGGGCACATCAGCACATGCCCGCAGGAACGGCACGACAAAAACCCGGAATACCCGCGCCGGTTGAGAAAGAGCATCGCCTGCCGCCCCTGCCCCAAGCACTCCCTGATGGCCTCCCGCAGGGTTTCCCCAAGAATGGAGCGGTTGCCCTTTCGCAGCTCCGCGCGCATGTCCACCACCGTCGTCTGCGCAAGGCTGCCCGCACTGGCCCTGTTTTTTAGGGTGAGCAGGCCGTACTCCCCCGCCAGCGCGCGGCTGTAGGCCTCCAGGGAGGGCGTCGCAGACCCCAGGACCACGTCCGCCCCCTCGATGCGGGCGCGGGCAATCGCCGTCTCCCGCGCATGGTAGCGGGGCGCCGTCTCGCTTTGGTAACTCGGCTCGTGCTCCTCATCCACCACGATCAGCCCCAGATTGGCAAACGGCGTAAACAGGGCGGACCTTGGGCCTATCATGACATCGATTTCGCCCGCTTTTGCGCGCTGGAACAGCTGGTAGCGCTCTCCCGCGGACAGCTTTGAGTGGATGGTGGCCACCCGATCCTGAAACCTTCGGTAAAACCGCATCCACGTCTGGTACGTGAGCGAGATCTCCGGGATCAGCACAATCGCCTGCCGCCCCTCTTGCAGGACTTTCGCGATGACTTCCATGTAGACTTCCGTCTTTCCGCTTCCGGTCACGCCATAGAGCAAAAACGTGTGGCTGCCAGGCGCGCGCATCCCCTCGCGGATGGCGGCGACCGCCTGTGTTTGCTCCGCGTTTAGCTCTGTCTTTGGCGCGCTGAGTGCTGCCCTTTGGGGGCTTTCCGCGCGCAAGGCGAGCAGGCCCTGCCCCGCGAGCGCGCGGACGGTTGCCATCGGCACGCTGAGTTTCCCCGTCACAATCTCGGACGGAATCTCCGGCTGCTCCAGCAAGGCGGCCAAAAGGCGGTAGCGCGCCATCTGTTTTTTCTTGCGGTAGAACGCGAGGCGTTCCTGCGCCTCCTGCGGCGAAAGCAGCAGGCAGACCGTCTGCTTTTCTTTTTTCACAACCTTTTGCCGCGCCAAAAAAACCGTCTTGAACGCCTGAGCCATCGTAGACCCATACCGTTCCCGCATCCAGGCGGCCAGCGCAACCAGGCGGTCCTCCCCCGTCTCCTCCCCTGCGAGGACTTCCGCGATCTCCTTGATTTTGCCAGGCTCACACTTTGGTGTTTCGCAGAGGGCGACCACATATCCCTTGGTCGGCCGGTTTGCCCTCCCAAACGGGATTTGCACCACGGCACCGGGCTTCACGAAAGGCGCCAGGCGTTCCGGCACCAGGTACTGAAACGTGTGGTCCAGCTTTTCGTGCGAAATATTCACAATGATGTCCGCAAACCGCCTCTGTGCCATCTGTGCCTTTCTATCGTAAACGACAAACGTATTGGAACCCGCGCCGCATGGTCACGCGCCCTCTTCCAAAATTTCCTTTATCAGCACGCGCTCGTCCATGGGATATTTGACCCCGCGGATTTCCTGGTAATCCTCATGCCCCTTGCCGAGAGGACGATCACGTCCCCGGGCTGCCCATGGCGGATTGCGTAGGCGATCGCCTC
>CAYVVW010000144.1:0-5430 GCA_964455335.1 uncultured Marvinbryantia sp. | reverse complement strand
CAGGCAAATTCCCACAGGGGGATCGGCTGGGAGTCGTTTACGGATGCCGTCATGCGCATCCTGAACGCGCAGGATCGGCCGATGGTGTTCCTGCTCTGGGGCAGGCCCGCCCAGAGCAAGAGCCAGATGCTGGACAACCCGCGGCACCTCGTTTTGAAAGCCCCGCACCCAAGCCCCCTGTCCGCTTACCAGGGCTTTTTCGGGAGCAGGCCGTTTAGCCGGACGAACCGCTTTCTAAAGGAGGCGGGGCTTTGCCCCATCGACTGGCAGATTGCGGATGTCTGAATCATGGGTGCCGTGTGCCGGTGTCGCAAATTTCGCACAGTTCGAGGTGAAGCGGACTTTATCATGTGACATGAGCGTCAAAAGCTCCTGCATTGGCATGACGTTTGGGACGCGCAAAACACCGAAACGTAGCCATTTTTGCAGGAAATGAGCGGATTTGAGGTGCTTTATTAGATGCTTCGCCAGCAAGAAAGAGGAGGTAGTTACAAATGGGGAGAAAGTGGTTTGACAAGGTGCTGTTTGTCGTGGTTGCGGCCTTGCTGGCGGTCTTTACCTGGTATGTGGGCAAGGGGTCGCCCACCACGATGTATTACAACTTTGGCTTCCTTGCCCTGATGCTTGTCCTTTGCATTTTTGGGATGGCGTTTGGCTTTGGCAAGATGGGGCGGTTGGAGCGCGCCTTTTCGCGGGCGACGGACGAGATCGACCAGACGTTCCGCCAGCAGCCGGAGCCGGGGAGGCGGCGCCAGCTTTCCAAGGAATTGTTCGCGCAAAAGGACTTGGACGCGCGCTACGCCAATTTTACGGCCTTTATCAAGGGCAGCCAAAGCGGCATCGGCGACATCGAGGATTATATCAACGAGGGGGAAGTGGACAGCATCATCCGCAAGCGGCTCATCGATCTGATCCCCGACGTTTTGACAAGCCTTGGCATCCTGGGCACGTTCATCGGCCTGGTCGTGGGCCTGAAAGATTTTGAGCCGACAAATTACGAGACGATGACGGCGTCCGTCTCCTCCCTTGTGGAAGGCATCAAGGTGGCGTTTCTGACTTCCATCTACGGACTTTCCCTCTCCCTGGTCTTTGGGTACGGTTCCAAGGTGGCCTATGGCGCGCTGGCGGATCGCCTGCAGAGTTTCCTCGACGCGTTCCACCATTTCGTGATCCCGTCCGCGGAGGCGGAGACGCAAAACCTGATGGTCAATTACCAGGGGGAGCAGGCGGAGGCGATGGCGCAGATGAGCCAGCAGTTCTCCGAGCACCTCGCAAAGAGCTTTGAGCAGGTGATCACGCCCTCTTTCCGCAAGATGAACGAGTCGATGGACATCCTGACGGAGACCCTCGCGAGCGGGCAGGAAAAAATGATGCAAGGGCTTCTGGACGATTTTTTGTCCAAGATGCGCGCGTCGTTCCAGCTGCAGTTCAACGATTTTAACCAGGCATTAAATGACCTGACAAGCGCCCAGCAGGCCGTGGCAGACAACACGAAAACGGTCTACCGCGACATGGCGCGGGACTTGCGCGAGACGTTCCACAACGAGGATGACGGCGTGCAGGCGGCCGTCAAGGAGATGGGGCGGCTGCAGCAGGCCTATACAAAGAGCGCGCAGGAGGCCATCGAGCGCAACGAGAAGTACGCCGCATCAGTCAATGAGCAATACCGCCAGGTCGTCAGTTACATGCAGGACGCGGAGCAAAATTCCGCAAAATTCTGGGTCGCGTGCAACCAGGCGATGCAAAAATACGTCAGCGCGGCCGGGGCGGGCCTGGAGGGCTTTGCCGAGGCCAGCAAGCACAACAGCGAGCTTTATGGGAAAAACGAGCAGTTGGTCGAGAGCTACCAGGCGAGCCTGAAGGAGTTTGCGCAATGCCAGCAGGCCATGGAAAAAACGATGGAAGAGGTGCAAAAGCTGCTCTATACGATTGTCACATCCCCGGATGAGACGCACCGCACGGGCATCCGGAACCTTGCGGTCAACAACAGCAACCGCGACCTTATCATGGGATTGCAGCGGACGATCGAGGAGCAGGGGCAGCGCCAGGAAGCGCTGTTGTCCGACTTGCTCGCGTGTATGAAGGAGCTGCGCCCGTCCAAGCGCGGAAAGGGGCTGTTCCGCTAGGGCGCAAGGGCGCGCCAAAGCAGGAAACGGAGGCATAGGGTATGCGAAGAAGAAAAGAACAGGATGGCGGCGGTTTCAACGTGTGGCGTTCCTATTCCGACATGATGGCAGGGGTCTTGCTGCTCTTTGTGCTGATCATGTGCGTCTCCTTGTTTGAGGCGCGGGTCAGCTACGAAAACAGCATCAAGGAGCGCGACGAAAAGCTCTTTTTGCAGGAGGAATATACGAAGCAAATCCTGGAGCAGCAAAACATCGTGACGGATCAGCAGGATCAGCTGTCCTCAAAGGACGAATTGCTCGCCGCCCAGAAAAAGCAGCTCGACGAGCTGGCGGCGCAGCTTAACGAAAAACAAAAACTGTTGGAAGAGCAGGGCGTGACGCTGGCCGCCCAGCAGTCTGCCCTGGACGAAAAGACTTCCCAGCTGGCCACCCAGCAGCAGCGCATCGACAACATCATCGGGGTCAAGGCCGAGGTCATAGAGGCGCTGCGCCAGGAGTTCGCGGACAACAACATCCACGTCGTGATCGACGAGTCCAACGGGGCCATGGTGCTCGATTCCAGCGTCTTGTTCGACTACAACCAGACGGAGCTGACCGCGCAGGGCCAGGAGGTGCTGGCATCCGTTTTGCCCATCTATTGCAATGTGCTGATGCAGGAAAATTATTTCCCCTACCTGGCGGAAATCATCATCGACGGCTACACGGACAGCAGCGGCGGGTATGCCTACAACCTCGCCTTGTCGCAGCAGCGTTCCCTCGCCGTGGCCGATTACCTGCTCAACTTGTCGGAAGGCTTCCTCACATCGGAAAACCAGGCCAACCTAAGGGAGCACCTGACGGTAAACGGACATTCCAGCAGCAACCTGGTGCTGGACGAATATGGGAACGAAAACGCGGACGCGTCGCGCCGCGTGGAAGTGAAGTTTCGCCTAAAGGACGAGGAAATGATCGAGGAGCTGCGGCAGATACTGGACACCGGCCCCGCGGACGCGGGAGAGTGAGCGTGAGAAAAGCCGCCTGGCAAGCCCCATTTGGGAGAGCCAGGCGGCTTTTTATATTATATGATACTGCGGTAAAAAGATGCCTTACGGATTGTTTCGTGCTTCGCACTCCCACAATCCTACCCTGGCATCATTATATGATGTCCCTTCGTCACGTGCCGTGCAGGTACTGCTCCCCGCCATGCGGTGCGCCGTCCGGCGCGGCCGCCTCGCGCAGGTTTTTCTGGGCGGTGCTCAGCATCAGCTTGATGCGGTTGAGCTGGTTGACTTCGCTCGCCCCCGGGTCGTAGTCGATGGCCACGATGTTGGAGAGCGGGTATTGCCTGCGCAATTCCTTGATGACCCCTTTGCCGACGACATGGTTGGGCAGGCAGCCAAAGGGCTGGGTGCAGATGATGTTGTTGACACCGCTGTGGATCAGCTCCAGCATTTCCCCCGTGAGGAACCACCCCTCGCCCGTCTGGTTGCCCAACGAGACGATCGGCTCGGCATATTGCGCCAGATCCGTGATCTTTGCGGGCGGGTCAAAGTGGCGGCTTTTCTGAAATTCCCGCACGGCGGAGGAGCGGATGTACTCCAAAAGGCGGATGCCGGAGTTGGACAGCAAAGCCGTGCGTTTTTTCATGCCAAGCTCGGAAGCCTTAAAGTTGGCGTTGTAAAAGCAATAGAGCAAAAAGTCCAGCAAGTCCGGGACGACCGCCTGCGCGCCCTCCGCCTCCAAAAGATCCACGAGGTGGTTGTTTGCCGCCGGCATGAATTTTACAAGGATTTCCCCGACGATGCCCACGCGCGGCTTCTGGATGCCGCGGATGGGCAGGGCGTCAAAGTCCCGGATGATCTTGCGGCAGAGCTTCACAAACCCCCACTGGGTGGGATTTTTTTGCGTGAGGAAGCGGATGCACTCCTGCTCCCATTTTTCGTGCAGGGCGTTCGCCGACCCTTTTTCCACCTCGTAGGGGCGCATGCGGTAGAGGCAGCGCATAAAGATGTCGCCAAACACCACGGCGTAGATCCCCTTGACGACGAGCGGCAGCGTGATCTGAAACCCCGGATTTTTCTCAAGGCCAGAGATGTTTAAGGAGATCACGGGGATCTGCGGCATGCCCGCCTTTTCGAGGGCGCGGCGTATGAAGCCGATGTAATTTGTCGCGCGGCAGCCCCCGCCGGTCTGCGAGATGATGACGGCCGTTTTCTCCAGGTCGTATTTCCCCGACTGGAGGGCCTGCATGATCTGGCCCACCACGATGAGCGAGGGGTAGCAGGCGTCGTTGTTCACGTATTTTAGCCCCATGTCCACCGCCTTGCGGCTGTCCTCCCCAAGCAGCTCGACGCGGTAGCCGCAGCTTTGGAAAGCCGCCGCGATCATGCGGAAGTGGATGGGCGACATCTCTGGGCAAAGGATGGTATAATCCTTTCGCATTTCCTCTGTGAACAGCACGCGCGTGATGTTAGACGGCACGATTTCCCGATCCTGCCCGCGCTCCTTTTTCTCCCGCAGGGCGGCGATCAGGGAGCGGATGCGGATGCGCGCCGCGCCGAGGTTGTTGACCTCGTCGATTTTCAGGCAGGTATAGATTTTCCCGGACACTGTCAGGATGTCGCTGACCTGGTCTGTCGTCACGGCGTCCAGGCCGCACCCGAAGGAGTTGAGTTGGATGAGGTCGAGAAAATCGGTTGTTTTCACATAATTCGCCGCGGCATACAAACGGCTGTGGTACATCCACTGGTCGCTGACGATCAGGGGGCGCTCCGGCTGGTGCAAGTGGGAGACGCTGTCCTCTGTCAGGACGGCGATGCCATAGGACGTGATCAGCTCCGGGATGCCGTGGTTGATCTCGCTGTCGATGTGGTACGGGCGCCCCGCGAGGACGATGCCATGCTGGCCGTGCTCTTGGATCCATTGGATCGTTTCCTCGCCCTTTTTGTACATTTCCTGGCGCACGCGCTCCAGTTCTTCCCAGCCCAGTTTCGCCGCGCCCTCCACCTCGTGGGGCGGGATGTCGGGAAATGCCTTCACAAGCTGCCCCGTCACGGTGTCCAAGGAGGTAAACGCGAGGAATGGGTTGCGAAAGTCGATTTGCTTGTCGCGCAGGTTTTCCACGTTGTTTTTGATATTCTCCGCGTAGGAAGTCACAATCGGGCAGTTGTAATGGTTGTTCGCGTCCGGAAATTCCACGCGCTCGTAGGGAATACAAGGGTAGAAAATCAGCTTCACGCCCTGGTGGATCAGCCACTCGATGTGGCCGTGCGCCAGTTTTGCCGGGTAGCACTCCGACTCGCTCGGGATGGACTCGATGCCAAGC
>CAYVVW010000143.1:0-5448 GCA_964455335.1 uncultured Marvinbryantia sp. | reverse complement strand
CACGCGCCCCCGCAGCTGGTAAAGCTGCGACAGTCCCATCGCGTCCGCGTCGTGCACGATCATCGTATTGACGTTGGGAATATCAAGGCCCGTTTCTATGATGGTGGTGGAAACAAGCACGTCGATGTCGCCGTTGATGAAATCGTACATGATTCTCTCTAATTCATGCTCTTTCATCTGCCCATGCGCGAAAGCGACGTTCGCCTGCGGCAAAAGCGACGCGATCTTGTTCGTCATCTCCACGATTGTGTTCACGCGGTTGTAGACATAATACGCCTGCCCGCCCCGCGCAAGCTCGCGGCTGATCGCCTCGCGTATCATTTCTTCGTTGTATTCCATCACATACGTCTGGATGGCGATGCGCTCCATGGGCGGCTCTTCCAAAACGCTCATGTCGCGGATGCCGATCAGGCTCATGTGCAGGGTGCGGGGAATGGGGGTGGCTGTCAAGGTCAGCACGTCGACATTCGTCTTGAGCTGCTTGATTTTTTCCTTGTGCGCCACGCCGAAACGCTGTTCCTCGTCGATCACCAGAAGCCCCAGGTCTTTGTAGGCAACGTCCTTAGAGAGAAGCCTGTGGGTGCCGATGACGATGTCCACCAGGCCTTTTTGCAGATCCGCCAGCGTCTTTTTCTGCTCCGTTGGCGTGCAAAAGCGGCACAGCAAATCGACGCGCACGGGAAAATCTTTCATGCGCTGGACAAAGGTGTTGTAATGCTGCTGCGCGAGGATGGTGGTCGGCACGAGATAGGCCACCTGCTTGTTTTCCTGCACGGCCTTGAATGCCGCGCGGATGGCGATCTCCGTCTTGCCAAACCCGACGTCGCCGCAGATCAGGCGGTCCATGATCTTGGTGCTCTCCATGTCCTTTTTGGTTTCCTCGATGGCCAGAAGCTGGTCATCCGTCTCCGTAAACTCGAACATCTCCTCAAATTCCCGCTGCCACACCGTGTCCTGGTCAAAGGCGTACCCCTGCCGGTTTTGCCGCTCGGCATACAGCCGCACCAGCTCTTTTGCGATGTCCCGGACTGCCTTTCGCACGCGCGTCTTTGTCCGGTTCCACTCGGGGCTGCCGAGCCGGTTGAGTTTCGGGGGCGTCGCGTCCGCGTTCGCATATTTTTGGATGGCGTCGGACTGCGTGGCCAGCACATAGAGGAAGCTGCCCCCGCTGTATTCGATTTTCATGTAATCTTTTACGACATAGTCCACCTCGATTTTCTCGATGCCGCGGTAAATGCCAAGCCCATGGCTCTCATGCACCACATAATCGCCCGCGGACAATTCCTGAAGGCTTGCGATCGCCATCCCCTCGTAGCGCCGCTGTTTTTTTCTGGGCTTTTTTTCTTTCCCGAAAATGTCGGTCTCCGCAATCACGGCAAAGCGGATGAGCGGATATTCGTACCCGCGGTGCGCGCTGCCCTTTGTCACCAGGATTTCGCCCAGCTGGATTTCCCGATCCATATTTTCCGTGAAAAAACTGTTCAGCTCAAATTCGCGCAAATCCTCCGCGAGGCGGATGGCCCGTGTGCGCGACGCGCACAGCAGCGCAACGCGGTACCCCTCTTTTTTCCAGCGGCGCAAGTCCTTTACCAGCTGCTCAAAACTGCTGTTGTAGGAGTTGACAGACCGCACGGTCATATGGAAATGAGCCGTGACATCCCATGTGCCGCGCGGCAGGTCGAGCACGCAGAGCGCCAGGCAGTTGCGCCCGTTTAGCGCGCCGATGATTTTCTGGCACCCAAAGAGAATGTCCGCCTGCCCCGGCAAAAGGTAGCCCTTGGAGAGCCGTCCTTCCATGCTCTGGGAAAATTCCTGCTCCACCTGGTTCCCCTGCTCGGCGAGGTGTACCGGCTCGTCGAGGACGATAAGGGCATCCCGCCCGAAATAGTCGAGAAAGGAGACGGGATTTTCGCAAAAATAGGGGAAAAACGCCTCCAGCCCGTCTCTGTCGCGAAACTCCAGCAAATACTCCGCCACCTCGTCGGCCATCGACTTGACGCGGTAGGCTTCCTCGGATTTGGCGGCCTTGCGAAACGCCCGCTCCTGGCGCGCGCCCTCTTTTTGGATGCGCTCCGCGGCATTTTTTGCCTGTTCCTGCGTGAGGATCGTCTCACTGGCCGGGTAAATGCGGATTTCGCCCAAATTTTCTATGGAGCGCTGGCTTTGCGCGTCAAAGCTTCGGATGGAGTCGACCTCGTCGCCCCACAGCTCGACGCGCACGGGGTTGTCCATCGTCATCGGGTAGAGGTCGAGGATGCCGCCGCGGATGGCAAATTGCCCGGGGGACGTGACCTGCGCGACTTTCTCATACCCCATCTCCACCAACTGCCGCGCGAGCGCGTCCAGGTTGACCTCGCTTTGCAAATCGAGCGCCAGGGCGCGCCCCGCAATGTCGGAAATTGGCAGCAAATGCTCCATGCACGCGGGCAGCGTGGAAATGACCGTCACCCGCTCCCCCTCCGCGATCGCCTTTAGGACTTGGACGCGCTGCTGGACGATCTGCGGGCTGTGGATGTTCGCATTGTAAAACATCAGGTCGCGCGCCGGAAACAGCCAGACATTTTTTTCAAAAAAACGGTAATTCTCGTAGATTTCCTTTGCGCGCAAATCACTGTAGGTCAAAATCAAGGTTTGGGCATACCCAGAAGATGCGCAATAAATAAAATGTGATTTTTGCGCCTCAATGCAGCCAAGCACTTGCACGATTCCCCGGTTCTTTTTTAAGGCAGAGCGCACATGGGAAAATTCCTCCAGCTCCCCAAGCGGCGCCGTGAATGCTTTCATAGGCTTTCCTTTCTGTTGTATTCATTCATGGCCCAGGCGGCCCCCTTTGTGAGTAACGACGCGGCCGCGTCCGCCGCGCGCGCGATTGCCCCGTCCATCAGCTGGCGCTCCTGCCTGGAAAACGTGCCCAGCACATAATCCGCCAAATCATACTCCGGCGGCTTTGCCCCGATGCCCACTTTGATGCGCAAAAACGCGTCTCCCCCAAGCTGGGAAAGAATGCTCTTGATGCCATTGTGTCCGCCCGCGCTTCCCTTTTCCCGGATGCGCAGCTGCCCGGGGGAGAGGCTGACATCGTCATAAATGACGATCAGTTCCGACGCCGCCTCAATCTTGTAAAAGTGCGCCAGCTCCCGCACGCATTGGCCGCTTAGGTTCATGTAGGTCAGCGGCTTTGCGAGCACCACGGCATGCCCCTCGATGTTCCCTTTCCCGACCAGCCCATGAAACCGGCACGTGCCCACATCGATGTGATAGCGGCTTGCGAGCGTGTCGATGACTTCATATCCCACATTGTGGCGCGTGTTCTGGTAGCGCCTGCCGGGATTTCCCAGCCCCACAAAAATGAACATGTGCACCCCTTTCCATTTCTTCCGCCTTTTGC
This sequence comes from uncultured Marvinbryantia sp., assembly GCA_964455335.1. Lineage (GTDB taxonomy): Bacteria > Bacillota > Clostridia > Lachnospirales > Lachnospiraceae > Marvinbryantia. Next base: position 2,060 of record CAYVVW010000143.1, on the reverse strand, counting down.
GCGTGCCAAATGCCAATACGCGCGTGTTAGTTGAAAAATACCAGTTCCTTGATTTCCTGCGCGGGCGTGATGCGCTCCGCACGAAGAACCGGCCCGACGCCATGGTATACCGTGAGCCGCGCGTAGTCGACCCGCGCGCGGATGCGCACCCATTCCCCGTCCCGCGGCTCGTCCAGATCCCCGCACTTGCAAACGTACCCCAGAAAGGTCATGTCGTCCGCGCAGCAGGTCATCGCCATGCGCCCTGGCAGGAATACGCCGCTTGGGAAGTTCGGAAATTTTTTTGCCATGGCCGTAAACTCCACGACTTTTCCGCGATAGCGGTCGTGGTTTTCCCCTGCATCGACAAACCAAATGCCATAATCCTCTGGCGGGATTTCCACCACTGGGCGGCTTAAGTCATAGGGCATCTCATCGGCAAAAATGTTCTCGATTTCTCCCTCGTCGCCCTCGAAAATGACCTCTGCCTGCGGGTTCACGACCTTGACACTTCTCCGGTAACCGGCCAGCGGCTTTAAGTCCTTGCAGCGGTTAAAAAGCACCATTTCCGACCCACGCACCATCTCGACAAAAAGCGGTTTCAGGTTGGTTAAGTACATCTGAAATGTGCTTGCGTCCACCGTCGTAATCTTTTGCTCCATCTCCCAGGATTGCGGCAGTTTGAGACGCTCAAAATCGCTGACTTTCCACATCCCGTTGTATTCCACGACCACGCGCTCCGGGCAGTATGTTCGGTCGAGCCGCTCCAAAAGTTCCGTGGTCAATTCCTCTTGTTTCTCGATGCGTTCCAGAACCACCCGATGCTTTTTCAGCTCCGCCCCATCATATTCATTTTCGCCTTCCTCGCACAAAAGCAGCAGTGTCTTTCCAGAAATCTGGAAATACTCCTGCGCAAGCGTAAAGCGGAGAAATTGCGTTTTTCCGCTGTCCAAAAAACCCGTCATCATATAAACCAGCACCGATGGCTGCCGCATAACATCCTTCCTTTCCCGATCGCCCTATAGCCCGAAACGCTCTTTTAACTTGTCTGCGCAAAGTTTCGATCCGATCACGCAAATGCGCCCGGTATAATCCGGCGCGCCCTCGCGCAGCTCCCACTCCTGCGGGACCATATCGAAATAAATCCAGTTCCCGCTTGTGGAACCCTGCTCCAATTTCTGCGGCACCATGCCCTTTGCGCGCAAAACAAGGCCATAAGTCTCATCCGCCCCCAAGTCCTCCAGGATTTTGGAGATCTCGTCCTTCGTATAGGCGCGCGTGGTCTGCACGCCCCAGCTGTCAAAGATCTCGTCGGCATCGTGGTCATGGGCATGATCGTGATCGTGCGCATGGGCGTGATCATGATCGTGCGCATAAGCGTGATCGTGGGCATGATCGTGGCCATGACCATGCTCATGTCCGTGCGCGTGGCTGTGGTCATGCTCCTCCCCGTAGCTTTCCCCATGGTCAGCGCCATGCTGGTGATCAGACGTATCGTCGTGACGATGATTATCGTCCGCATCCTGGCCGTGGCTGTGGGCGTGCGCATGGCTATGATCACGCTCTGCCTCATGGCACGCTCCGTGATCTGAACCATGCAAGTAGTCAGATGCATCGCCATGTCCATGCTCGTGTTCATGTGCGTGTCCATGCTCATGGCCGTGCTCATGCTCATGCTCGTGCGTATGCCCTTCCGCGCGCAATTCCGCAAGCAGCTCCGCTTCCAGGCTTTTGCTGCCCTCCATGGTTTCGAGCAAGACCTGCCCCGCCAGTGCGGCGATCGGCGTGGTGACGATGGGCGCGTGCGGGTTTTCTTTTCGCAAAATCGAAAGGCTCTCCTCGATTTTTTCCGGCGTCGCCTTGTCCGTGCGGCTTAGGACAATCGCCCCCGCGTAGGCGATCTGGTTTTGGAAAAATTCCCCAAAATTTTTGTTGTACAGTTTGCACTTTGTCGCGTCCACCACGGTCGTGAAGCTGTTGAGGGTCGCGCCAATTTCGTCTTGCACCCCTTGCGCCGCCTAGATGACATCCGACAATTTCCCCACGCCGGACGGCTCGATAAAAATGCGGTCCGGATGGTA
>CAYVVW010000142.1:0-5457 GCA_964455335.1 uncultured Marvinbryantia sp. | reverse complement strand
CAAATTGAGACAGATGTCAAGAACAAATTTTAATTTTTCCAGAAAGGATGTTGGTATGGGTTTGCAAGATACCCCGTCCGCGGAACGCGTGCATATCGCGTTTTTCGGGCGGCGCAATGCCGGGAAATCGAGCTTGCTCAATGCAGTCACGGGCCAGGATCTCGCCGTCGTGTCCGACGTGCGCGGCACGACGACGGACCCCGTCCAAAAGTCCATGGAGCTGCTGCCCTTAGGGCCAGTCGTGGTCATTGACACCCCGGGCATCGACGACGCGGGAACTTTGGGGGAGCTGCGCGTAAAAAAAACAAGGCAAGTCCTAAACAGGACGGACGTGGCCGTCCTGGTGGCGGACGCGGCGGTGGGGATTTTGGAAGCCGAGCGGCAGCTCCTCTCCCTTTTCGCCGAAAAGCAGATCCCCTTCCTCATCGCATATAACAAGTGTGACCTGCTGAGGGGAGAGGAGGCCGCCACGCATCGTGCCGTTTCCTCCATCGGGGAAAATGGCAGGATTGCCGACACAGGGGTCTCCCCTGGAAATGTGCCCACCCTCTGCGTGAGTGCCCTGCGTGGGACGCACATATGGGAACTCAAGGAGGCCATCGCCGCGCTTGCCGCAAGGGAGGAGACCGCGCGGCACTTGGTGGGGGATCTCGTCTCCCCGGGCGACGTGGTGGTGCTTGTCACCCCCATTGACAGCGCAGCCCCGAAAGGGCGCATCATTTTGCCCCAGCAAATGGCCATCCGCGACTTGCTGGAATGTGGGGCGCTCTCTGTCGTTGTGAGGGAGACGGAAGTCGCGGCGGCACTGTCCGCGCTGCAAAAACCGCCCGCCCTCGTGGTCACGGACAGCCAGGCCTTTGCGCGCGTGGGGCGTGACGTGCCAAAAGAGATTCCCCTGACGTCTTTTTCCATCCTGATGGCGCGCTACAAAGGCACCTTGCAGCCCCAGGCAGAAGGCGCGCGCCACATCAGCCGCCTAAAGGACGGCGACACGGTGCTGATCAGTGAGGGCTGCACGCACCACCGCCAATGTGACGACATCGGCACGGTAAAGCTGCCCCGCTGGCTTTGCGATTTTACGGGAAAGCGGCTGCAGTTTCGCTTTACGTCTGGCGGCGATTTTCCGGAAGATCTCTCCGGCTGCCAGCTGGTCATCCACTGCGGGGGGTGTATGCGCAGCGACCGCGAGATGCGCGCCCGCATCCAGACAGCCGTCGATGCCGGCGTTCCCGTGACCAACTACGGCATGGCCATTGCCTATGTGCATGGCACGTTCGCGCGCAGCATGGCAGCAATAAACAAAACAATAAACAAAACAACAAATATAGAAACGAGGATTCCACATGAGTGATCTGAAAAAAGAAGAATTGACAAGAATCTTAAACGACAAAACGATCGACCCGAACGTGTATGCGCAGTTGCCGTTTCGGGATTTGATTATGCTCACGCGCATGGCGGACCAGGCGCTCCAGGCGCAAGGCCTGGCCGCTCCCCGCCGACCGGGCAGGCAGGGTTCCCCCCAAGGGCCTGATGCGGCATTTTTCCTCGGCCGCAAGCGGATGTACCTGCTGATGGTCCTGCAGCGGCTGCAAAAATCCGACGCGCTCTTCACCCTCATTTGCCCCGCCACCAACCTGCCCTACCTCGCCTGCGACCAGGAGACCTACAACGACCAGGTCTTTTTGTTCAGCGACGAGATGTTCGCCCAGCGCGTCGCGGAGTCAGAGGAGGGCAGCGCGCACAAGCTGCGGGTGTCCAAGCTGGAAAACAAGCAATTCTTGTCTTTCTACTTAAGCCTCCACGCCATGGGGGTCAATGAGCTTTTGCTCAACCGCGGCATCCACCAGCTGGCCGTTCCCCTGGAGCTGCTCGTCAAAAAACCGGATTTCTCCAAGTTGCCGCCGGAAAAACAGCCCGTGCAAAATCCCACGCTGTTTTTGACCTCCATTTATTTTGCGCAGGAGCGCACTCTGGATGCGGAAAAACAAGACCTGGAAGCCTTAAAGGAACTCGAAGAAGAAATGGTGGCCAACTTAAAACGCGGCAAAGTGCTTGTTCCCGTGCAATTGCCAGAGAACAGCGATCCCGAAACGGCGGTGACGCCAAAAGACACGCGCTTCCTGATGATGAAATTGCCAAACGGCACCATCTGCCTTCCGGTCTTTACCAACCCCGAGGAGCTGGGCAAGGTTGCCCCCAAGGGAAAAAACATGCACGCCGTCGCGGTCATGGGGGAAAAGCTCACGCAGATATTGGGAAAACAGGCGCAGGCGGTTTACCTAAACCCCGCAAGCGTGCGCCTCATCATCCCCGTCGGGAAGCTGTCGTAAGCGACAAAACAAAAATCGTTTTGTTGTTTGTGCGATTGTCAATTTGTTCCGTGTAGCTTTTTGAAAAAGCGTGACATAAATTTTTTTAGTTTTTTTTATCCGAAAACACAAAAACTACACATTATCCGGTTATAATGGGGGAATTGTAGGCAAAAACATCTGGAGGCAAGAAAATGAAAAATAAGATTAAGCAGAAAAAAACAAATCTTCTCCCGATCCTGGCGGTCGCGACAATTGCCATCGGCGCAGCCGCTGTATTCCTTGCGAACGGAAAAGGCGGGGACAGCGGCGCGGCCACGATCGCTTCGGGAGAATCCTTGGTAATCCCCACGGCGGATGTTACGGCGGACGCGTCATTCTACCCCGTGGAGGTTGATGGCGCAAGCATGGAAGTGATCGCTGTCAGGGACAGTAGCGGAAATATCCGCACCGCCTTTAATACCTGCCAGGTTTGTTACGATTCCGGAAACGGTTACTATGTCCAGTCAGGCAAGGATCTTGTCTGCCAAAACTGTGGCAACCGTTTTTCCATGGATCAGGTTGAGATCGCATCCGGCGGGTGCAACCCGTGGCCGATTTTTGCTGAAAACAAAACCGTGACCGCGGACGAGATCTCCATTTCCTATGATTTCCTGGCAGAGTCTCAGGACATCTTCGCAAACTGGAAAAGGAACGGTTAGCATCCAAAGACGTTTTGACGCATAGGGAGGCGATGTTGTGGATCAGGCAATCCGGCTGCATATTGGCGGCATGACCTGTGTGAACTGCCAAAATAAAATTGATAAAAAGTTGCATCACATGGCAGGTATTGTCAGTGCCGGTGTGCGCTATGACACCGCCACGGCCGACATTGTTTATGATGCGGACAAAATCTCTCTGGAGGAGATCCGCGCGGCGATTGCGCGCCTTGGCTATGAGACGACTGTGGAGGAAAAGGCTGGCGGGGCGAACATTGCAAGGATTGTCTGTGTGCTGGCAATCATCGTCTCGCTGTATGCCATGCTGCAGGCGACGGGCATCCTGAACCTGCTTGTGCCAAGTCAGCTCGCGGATACGAAGATGGGTTATGGGATGCTCTTTGTCGTCGGCCTGCTCACTTCCGTCCACTGCGTTGCCATGTGCGGCGGCATCAATCTTTCGCAATGCGTCCCGCAAGCGGCGCGGGGCGGAACTGACAACAACGGCAGGCTGGCGGCATTTCGCCCGGCGCTGGCGTACAATATGGGCCGTGTCTTATCCTATACGGCAGTTGGTTTTGTCCTCGGGCTGGCCGGCTATTTGGTTGGCGGCGGCGCCGAGGCAAGTCTGTCCGCCTTTTTGCAGGGCATTTTGAAAATGGTTGCGGGCCTGCTTATGGTGATGATGGGCATCAATCTGCTGGGCCTTTTCCCCTGGCTTCGCAAGTTCGCCATCCGCATGCCGAAGTCCCTTGCCCGAAAAATCGGCCGTCAGAAGGGAAAAGCCACCCGCCCGTTCCTCGTCGGCATATTGAACGGCTTTCTGCCATGCGGGCCGCTGCAGTCCATGTGGATCGTAGCTTTGGCAACTGGCAATCCGTTTGCCGGGGCACTCTCCATGTGCGTGTTCAGTGTGGGCACTGTGCCGCTCATGCTGGGGCTTGGCTCTCTTGTTTCAGCCCTCGGCAGGAAATTCACAAACCAGGTCATGACCGTCGGCGCTGTGCTGATCGTTGTCCTTGGATTGGCCATGCTCTCCCAGGGTGGCTCTTTAAGCGGTTTGCTGCCTCCCGATCTGCTGCTGGGTCTGGTGATCGCTCTTTGCGCCGCCGGAGTAATGCAAAGCATTCCCATCGGGAAAAAGGCAGTCAAATATGTGGTAAATGCGGCATCGCTGGCCGTTGTCATCGGGGCTTGTGTGCTATGGAGTTCCCAGGGAAGGCTGTCTCCGGGCAATGCTGCCACAAAAAACAATGCAAAAGCCGCTGACGGCATACAAGTGGTCCACAGCACCTTGCAGCCCGGAAGCTACCCTGAGATTACCGTGCAATCCGGCGTTCCGGTAAAATGGATCATCGACGCGCCAGAGGGCAGCATCAACGGATGCAACAACAGGATGCTGATTCCGGATTATGACATCGAGTATGCCTTCCACACAGGCGAAAATGTCATAGAGTTTACGCCTGCCGCCAGCGGCACGGTTCGCTATAGCTGCTGGATGGGCATGATCCAGGGGAAGATCGTGATTTCGTGACTTCGATCTGTCGAACCTGCTTGCCGTCGGTCAGAAGTGTGTGCTCTTTTGCAGTCTCAGCTTTTCAAAGCGCGTCAGATGACATAATCGTTTGCGTACCGCTCTGTCTGCATGTCGAGGACATCTTGCAATGTGATGCCGTCCAGGTATTCATTGACGACCCGTGTCAGCCCCTGCCAAATGGTGGCCAGGACGCGGTCGGCCTCCGTTTCGTCAGCGCAGGTTCCATCCATCTCTGCCTCAGGACAGAGAGAACCTTCTGTCAACCGCAAAATCTCCCCCACCGTGTACTTTTCGGGCGATTTCGCGAGTTCATACCCGCCCTGCGATCCCCTGGTGGTTTTGAGGATGCCCGTGTTGTTGAAAATCGGAATGATCTGCTCTAAGTATTTCTAGGAGACACCCTGCCTTCTTGCAATGTCCTTAAGCGCAATACAGCCGCAATTTTGGTGTTCCGCCAGGTCCAGCAACATGCGCAAGGCGTAGCGGCCTTTCGTGGAAATCTTCATTGTCTGTCACCTCATCTGAAAAGTCAGACCCATCTTAGCATAACTTCCCCCTGCTTGCAAGAGCAAGTGAGGCTTTGTGGGTGTCGGATTTTGCAAAGCTTTTTTCTTGACTTTCACCGAAAATTTGTTTACAGTTGATCTAGGTGTTTGCTTTTGTGGGAGACGACGTGAGAATGGGAAGGAAAATGCAATATGGAAGGGAAAAAGATGCTCCCCATCGGGTACGAAAATTTTGGGGAATTCAGAACAAAAGATTTCTACTACGTTGATAAGACCGGGCTGATTCGGGATTTGCTGAAAAATGAGAGCAATGTGACCCTGTTTACCCGCCCGCGCCGCTTTGGCAAGTCCCTAAACATGGGCATGCTTGCGCACTTCTTCTCCTTAGATGGCGACAAGTCGATTTT
>CAYVVW010000141.1:0-5465 GCA_964455335.1 uncultured Marvinbryantia sp. | reverse complement strand
ACATGACGTTGCAGATGCGCTACCAGGAAAAATATGAGCAGGGGATGCAACAGGGGATGGAGCAAGGCGTAGAAAAGGAAAAGATGGATTCTGCCAGAAGGATGCTCGAGGCGAAGAAGCTGTCCCTTGAGGAAGTTGCGTTGTACTCAGGGCTGTCCCTTGCGCAAACGCTCGAAATAGAAAAGGAATTGCAGCCGGTGTGACGAAGTCGCAAGAATGACACGCAGGGAGGACAGTCCATGGAATCAGAAAAGAGAGCGGAAAGGGGTTTCAAAAGGATCAAAATGGTGCGGTGAGGAAAAGGCGCGTGGACGATTGATTTGAGCCATGCGCCTTTTCTTATGCGCTTACGAATGGGTTAGATTACACGATGTTACGGTAAAAAGACATTGACACATTACGGATTGTTCCGTGTTTCACGTGAAACATTTTCACCATTCTCCCTGGCACCTATTCGGGAAAATACGTTTTTTTGACTCATGTTGATGTTTGGTAGTTGACGTTTAGGTGCGTTTAGGTGGTGACGTTAGATGAAAATTTCCTTTTGACCGATCTAGAAAAGTATGTTATACTCGGATTCAGATCTACGGCAAGCGGCAAAGCAATTTTCGTTTTGTGCCGTTTGTTGCGCCAGATTTGCGCTGCGCAAAGCAGCATGATTCTGTATCAAATGTGTGTATCACCCGATGGGGTTGTCGGAAGAGTCAGATATATTTGTCGTTTTCTATGATGGTTCAGTTTACTCGTGTTTGTTGCCACTATGCAAAGGAGATGCGGCTATGGGGCGGATTATCGCGGTTGCCAATCAAAAAGGCGGTGTCGGGAAAACCACTACCGCCATCAATCTGTCTGCGTGTCTTGCGAGTCTGGGCCAAAAGGTTCTTGCAGTGGACATGGATCCGCAGGGGAATATGACGAGTGGCCTTGGCGTGGATAAGGATCAGGTAAAGCACACGGTCTATGAATTGCTCCTCGGGGAATGTGGGGTTTCGGACTGTCTGCAAGCATGTGCCGTGGAGGGCTTGGATGTCCTTTGCTCGAACATCAACCTGGCAGGGGCGGAGATTGAGCTGGTGGAAGAGAGCCAAAAAGAGTATATTTTGAAAAAGGCGATTTCCCCGATATCCGATTCTTATGATTTTGTGATTCTGGATTGCCCGCCTTCCTTAAATATTTTGACGATCAATGGGATGTGTGCCGCGGACTCCATATTGGTGCCGATTCAGTGTGAATATTATGCGCTGGAGGGTCTGTCGCAGCTGATTCACACGATTGACCTCGTAAGGGAACGGTTGAATCCGGATTTGGAAGTGGAGGGTATCGTTTTTACGATGTATGATGCCCGTACAAACCTGTCCTTGCAAGTCGTGGACAACGTAAAGGAAAATCTGCGCCAAAAAATTTATAAAACCATTATTCCGAGAAATGTGCGCCTTGCGGAGGCACCGAGTTTTGGGCTGCCGATCCAACTGTATGACCCAAAATCGGCGGGTGCGGAGAGTTATCGCCAATTGGCGCGGGAAGTCATGCAAAGAGGGGAGAGGGGACATTGAAAAAATCGGGATTGGGGAAGGGACTCGACGTGCTGATCCCAAGTGTCGCCAAAAATGCGGCGCGCGCGCGGGAAACAAAGGAGTCGGAAAAAGATGTGCGGTTGGGGGATGGCGTGCAGCAGGTGCGCATCTCCCAGATAGAGCCAAACCGGTCACAGCCGAGGAAAAACTTCGATGAGGACGCATTGCTGGAACTGGCGGAGTCCATCAAGCAATTTGGGGTGATCCAACCCCTGATTGTGCAAAAAAAAGGAGACCGCTATGAAATCATTGCCGGGGAGCGGCGGTGGAGGGCGGCAAAAAAAGCGGAAATCAAAACCGTGCCTGTTGTGATCAAGGAATATACGCCACAGGAAATGATGGAAATTTCCCTGATCGAAAACATTCAGCGCGAGGATTTGAACCCGATAGAGGAGGCGCAGGCCTACAGGCGGCTTTTGGAAGAATATCACCTAAAGCAGGACGAAGTGGCAGAGAAAGTGTCAAAAAGCCGCACCACGGTGACCAATTCCCTGCGCCTGCTAAAGTTGGACGACCGCGTGCAGCAAATGGTCATCGAGGAGCAGATCAGCACCGGACACGCGCGCACTTTGCTCGGCTTGCAGGGCAAAGATCAGCAATATGAGCTTGCCTGCCACATTTTTGACGAAAATTTAAGCGTGCGCGAAACAGAAAGGCGCGTAAAGGAACTGCAGCATCCCAAAATAGAAAAAAAGAAAACAGCGGAGGATGCGCGCGCGCTCGCGTACAAGGACATGGAGGAACGCATAAAAGCCGTCCTCGGCACAAAGGTCACGGTCAACCATGGCGCAAACCACAGGGGGAAAATCCAGATAGAATACTATTCCGATGAGGATCTGGAACGGATTGTGGGGTTCTTGGAAGCGCAAGGCAGAATGGTGTCGGGGTAGTGCCCCGCTTTTGTGCCCGCTTTGGGAATTTGTGAGGTGCGGGAAAATTAGGGGGAAAGTTAGGGGTTTGCATGGAAAATTCAATATTAAATGATTTGATCATAGATCCCGGCATCATTATGATCCTGATGATGATTGCGATCGTGGTTCTGTTTGTCCTGCAGGTGCGCAATGCGTTCAAATGGAACCGCTTTATGGTAAAATATAAAAGCTTTATGCGAGGAAAAGATGGGATTTCCCTGGAAAAAACGATTTTGCGCAATATGAATGACATTGACATGCTGCTGGAATCGAGCAAAAATCACAAAGAGGAGATTCGCCAGCTAAAAGAAATCCAGACCCATACCCTAAACAAGACGGCGATTGTCAAATATGACGCATTCAAGGAAATGGGCGGGAAGCTGAGTTTTGCGCTCGCCATGCTGGATCAGGAAAACAGCGGGTTTGTGCTCAACGCCATTCACAGCAGGGAAGGCTGTTACACTTACATCAAAGAAATCGTAAAAGGCGAGTCGTACATCGTGCTTGGAGAGGAAGAAAAAGAGGCGCTTCGCCAGGCGGTCAATGCCGGGATGGACTAGGAAAAACAGTGCCAGGCATACACAGGGAGGCAAATGCATGCTAGATATCAAATTCGTAAGGGAAAACCCAGAGGCTGTAAAGGAAAACATCCGCAAGAAGTTCCAGGATCAAAAACTGGGGCTGGTGGATGAGGTGATCGCCCTGGATGGGCGCAACCGCCAAATCAAGGGCGAGGTGGAGGCGTTGCGCGCAAATCGGAACAAGCTCTCCAAACAGATCGGTCAGTTGATGGGGCAAGGGAAAAAAGAGGAGGCGGAGGCGGTAAAGGGCCAGGTGACGGCGCAGGCGGACCAAGTCGCGGCACTTACGCAGGAAGAAAAAGAAGTGGAAGAAAAAATCCGCCAGATTATGATGGTTCTCCCCAATATCATCGACCCCTCAGTGCCGATTGGGAAGGACGACAGCGAAAATGTGGAAGTGGAGCGGTTCGGGGAGCCGGTGATTCCGGATTTTGAGATTCCCTACCACACGGAGATCATGGAGCGGTTTGACGGCATCGATTTTGACGCCGCAAGGGAAGTGGCCGGAAATGGATTTTACTACCTGATGGGGGACATTGCGCGACTCCACTCGGCTGTCATTTCCTACGCGCGCGATTTCATGATCGACCGCGGGTTTACCTATTGCGTGCCGCCATTTATGATTCGCAGCAAAGTGGTGACGGGCGTGATGAGCTTTGCGGAAATGGAATCGATGATGTACAAAATCGAGGGGGAGGATTTGTACCTCATCGGGACGAGCGAGCACTCGATGATCGGAAAATTTATCGACACGGTGATTCCAGAGGAAAAGCTCCCCCTGACATTGACCAGCTATTCCCCTTGTTTTCGCAAGGAAAAAGGCGCGCACGGCATCGAGGAGCGCGGCGTGTACCGCATCCACCAGTTTGAGAAACAGGAAATGATCGTCGTGTGCAAGCCGGAAGACAGTATGCATTGGTACCGCCAGCTGTGGCAAAATACGGTAGATTTCTTCCGATCGCTCTGCATTCCCGTGCGCACGCTGGAGTGCTGCTCAGGGGATTTGGCGGATCTGAAAGTGAAATCCTGCGACGTGGAGGCGTGGTCCCCCAGGCAAAAGAAATATTTTGAGGTGGGAAGCTGCTCGAACCTGGGCGACGCGCAGGCACGCCGCTTGAAAATACGTGTCAGCGGCGAAGACAACCGCAAATACCTTGCGCACACGTTGAACAATACGGTGGCGGCGCCCCCGAGGATGCTGATTGCGTTTTTGGAAAACAACCTCAATGCGGACGGAAGCGTCAACATACCAAAAGCGCTGCAAATGTACATGGGCGGGAAAACCGTCATGCAGCCAACACATTAAGGAGCGGTTATGCACAAATTTTTGCGTTCAGTTGGGTTTCGCAGCCTTGCGGACAGAAAGACGGAGGAGGAAATCCTGCAGGAAATCAGCGTTTCTTCTGATTTCCGCAATGCCGTGCGTCTCCCGAACGGAAATGCGTTCGTGGAATATGTGAAAGAATTTGCGCCGAGGTGCGGCATTGTGGTCTGTGGGGAAATGGACGGGCAGGGATTTCACCGCGATTATTATTTCCCCTATTTTCGCACGGATGTCCTGAGCACCCTCGAGGAGATCGAGGTGGAGAGAAAGGCGCAGGCACACGCGTTTATCGGCGTGTGCGAAGAACCCAGAATCGGGACATCGCTGATGTTTTATCTGACAAATGCCGCCCAATACCAAAAAGAGACAGAAGACTTTTCGGTGCAAAAGCGCACGAGCCTGTCTTTGTGCGCCCTTGCGGCAAATGGCACGGTTCTGCTTCCCGTGCAAAAGAAAAAAGACCAGATCCTGCATGACCTGGAGCTATGCGGCACGCGAAGCCACCTGATCGCCGCGGCGAAAAATGGCGACGAGAAGGCCATGGAAACCCTGACGATGGAGGACATCAACGCTTACAACACGGCCTACCAGCGCGTCCAGAACGAGGATGTCTACAGCATCGTGGACACATTCTTTATGCCAAACGGGGTGGAGTGCGACCACTACCAAATCATGGGGGAAATCCTTTCCTGCACGCGCGTGCGCAACAAGCGCACAAAAGAATATCTCTACCAAATGTCGCTGTTTTGCAACAATACGAAAATGAGCGTCTGCATCAACGCGGAGGATTTGTACGGCGAGCCGATGGCCGGGCGGCGCTTCAAAGGCGAGGTCTGGATGCAGGGAACCGTCCGCTTCAAACAAAAAGAGAAGGAATCCGCGCAAACCCAGTGAAGTTCGGATGTCGGGGAAAAGATGCCTTGCGGATCGGCTCAAAATAGGAAAATAAAGGTTGCAATCTTGCGAAAAACAGTGTAGAATAGACGGGTAAGTGACGAACATTGTTCCTATAGCTCAGCTGGATAGAGCGTTCGCCTCCTAAGCGAAAGGCCGCGCGTTCGAATCGCGCTAGGAA
>CAYVVW010000140.1:0-5530 GCA_964455335.1 uncultured Marvinbryantia sp. | reverse complement strand
CAGTATAGCACAACACGGAAATAAAATCTAGTTAATTTAGAACCATTATACTAGTCTTACAAGCATAGAGATTCCCAAAAGCTTGAATAATGTCGTCGTTGCCATTGGCGGCGGAGGCCCCTTCTCGGATTGTAGTCAGTTGGGAACGGTCACATTCGAAACGGGAACGACGAAGGTTGTGGACAGTCTGTTTGACAACTGCACGGGTCTTGTGGAAATCACGATACCGGACACGGTGACGGCGATAGAAGACGGCGCGTTCAATAACTGCCCTAACTTGGAGAGGGTGTCCATTCCGGATACGGTGACGGTGATAGGGATGTATTCGTTTGGAAACTGCAAAAAATTAAGCAGCATCAAACTCCCCAAAAATCTGGTTACGCTTGGCTACAGAGCGTTTGGGAACTGTACTAGTCTTACAAGCATAGAGATTCCCAAAAGCTTGAATAATGTCGTCGTTGCCATTGGCGGCGGAGGCCCCTTCTCGGATTGTAGTCAGTTGGGAACGGTCACATTCGAAACGGGAACGACGAAGGTTGTGGACAGTCTGTTTGACAACTGCACGGGTCTTGTGGAAATCACGATACCGGACACGGTGACGGCGATAGAAGACGGCGCGTTCAATAACTGCCCTAACTTGGAGAGGGTGACGATTCCGGAAACGGTAGCGCAGATTGGATATGATGCATTTGCTGGTTGCAAGCAGTTGCAATCCATCAAAATCCCGAATGCGAAAGCGGTGTTGGGGAGTAGCGTATTTTATGGGTGCAGCAGTCTCGCTTCGGCGGAACTTCCGGAAGAACTGACAGCGATACCAAGTAACACGTTTTCGGAGTGCACGAGTCTGTCTACATTTAAGATTCCGGAACGTGTGACAGAAATCAGGTCGGAAGCTTTCCGGAGTTCCGGCGTAACGTCCATCGAGGTTCCGGGCGCGGTGATTGCGATTCGGGAAAACGCTTTTCGTGATTGCGCGGCATTGGCAAGCGTCACTTTCAACAACGGCCTGACGACGATTGGCAATTATGCGTTCTACGGCTGCGACGCGCTTGCGTCCATCACGCTTCCGAACACGGTGGCAAGCATCGGCCAATACTGCTTTGCGGAATCGGACGCGCTCGCGGACGTGAAGCTGAGCACGGAGATCACGGAGATTCCGGCTTACGCGTTCCACCAGTGCCAGTCGCTAAAGTCGATCATCCTGCCGTACCGCGTAAAGAAGATCGGCTCACACGCGTTTACAAACAACACGAACCTTGCGCAGATCACGATCCCACGCGCGGTCACGGCGATTGCGAACGACGCGTTCAGCTATCCGGAAAAGATGAAGATCCGGGGGTTGGAAGGCTCTTACGCGCAGGAATACGCAAAAGCGAAAGGCATCGCGTTCGAGGGCATCAGCCAGCCCGCGCAGACGGCAGTTTTTGACAAAGAGGAGCTTAAGATTTACAGAGGGGCGTCGCAGAAGCTGATCCTTTCGATTGAGCCGATGGACTTCACGGACGAGGTGGGCTGGAAGTCCTCGGATGCGGGCATCGCGACGGTCGACGAAAGCGGTGTCGTAAAAGGCGTGGCGGTCGGCACAACCACCATCAAGGCGACGGTGGGCGCAATCAGCGTCTCTTGCGAGGTCACGGTGGAGCAGCCGGCCACAGGGTTATACTTGAATGAGACGAAGCTGACATTGGACGCGCTCTCGCAGGAACAGCTGACGGTGCGCGTGAATCCGGACAATGCCGCAAACAAAGAGGTGCAGTGGAGCAGCTCGAATGAGGCGGTTGCGACGGTGGACGGATCCGGCCTTGTAAAAGCCATCGGAAAGGGAACGGCGGACATCACGGTTAAAGCGCTCGGCGCGGATCGGGAACTGACGGCGAAATGCACCGTCACGGTCACGGGGAACGCCCACATCGTGGAATCGGTGGACGCCTTTGAAAGCGCGCACAATTACGAGGCGGGCACAAGCGACATTTGGATTTACACAGCCCCGGAGATGCCGGACGCGCTGGATGTCACGTTTGACGAGCGGACGAATGTCGAGGATGGATTTGACTACCTTTACATTTACGACGGGTCGGGAAAAGAAATCGGCAGCTACACCGGAACCGCGCTTGCCGGGCAGACCGTCACGGTGCCGGGCGACACGGTAAAGGTCAAGCTGGCCTCCGACAAGGGCGGAACGGACTGGGGATTCAAGGTGTCAGGCATTGTGCCGGTTGACCTAAGCAAGCCGCAGCACGAGATTGCGGGGAGCAACGCGTACAACGTGACCTACGGCGACGCGCCCTTCGCGCTCGACGCGGTGCTGGCGGTCGGCGACGGGGAGCTTTCCTACGCGTCGGACAATACGGCAGTCGCGGCGGTGGACGCGGGCGGCAACGTGGAAATCATGGGCGCGGGAAGCGCGACCGTCACGGTGACGGCTCAGGCCACGGAAAACTACCGTGCCGCGCGGATGGCGGTTGCCATCCATGTCGCAAAGGCGGGGCAGGGCATGGCGCTTTCCTACACGGGCGGCGCGATCCATGTGGGGGAAACCCTGCAGATAACGGTCACGTCCGCGGTTGGGGATGTCACCTTTGCGTCTGACAACCCGGACGTGGCGGACGTGGACGCGCAAGGCCTCGTGACGGCAAAGGCGGTTGGCTACGCGAACATCACGGTGCGCGCGGCGGGCGACGCGAACCACGAGGAGGCCACGCAGGTGGTTGAGCTTGCCGTGCTTGCGCCTGGGCAGGACGCGGGCCCGAACGGGCAGCAAAAGCCGGGCGGGGATCAGGCGCCAGGCGGCCAGCAGACACCAGGCGGGAACCAGACGCCGGGCGGCCAGCCGGCAACGGACGTGGATCTCGCGAATTGCCAGGTCGTGCTTTCCCAGACGGAATACGTGTACGACGGCGCCGCAAAGACGCCGGAAGTGACCGTTTCACACGGGGGCACGGCACTAACCCGCGGCACGCACTACGAGGTGGCCTACGAGAACAATGTCGAGCCGGGCGAGGCGCTGGCGCGCGTGTCGGCGATTCCGGGGAGCGGGTATGCCGGGACAGTTACCCGCGCGTTCGCCATCCGAAAAGCGCTCGCAAGCGACGCGACAGAGGTGGAGGCATACGCGTTCAGCGATTGCGACACCCTCTACAACGTGCGCTTCCAGGACACCATCACGCGGATCGGGGATCACGCGTTCGCGAATTGCGGGAACCTAAGGGAACTCTATTTCTACGGGCACGCGCCGGAAATCGCGGCCACAGCTTTCGCAAACGTGACGGCGACTGCCTATTACCCGGGCGCGGACGCCACGTGGACACTGGAAAAATTGCAAAACTACGGCGGCGCGATCACGTGGGTTCCATGGGATGCGGCCACCGGCGCGCCGACGGGGCGCAGCCTTTCCAACTGCGCCATGCAGGTGATTGCCGGCGCATACACGTATGACGGGCAGGAGAAAAAGCCGGCGGCGGCCGTCACGGACGGTGCGAAGGTTCTGGCGGAAGGCACGGACTACACCCTGGCATACGCCAACAATGTCAACGCCGGAACGGCGAACGTGGTGGCAACCGGCATGGGCGCATACGAGGGCACGCTTGCGGCGGCCTTTGCGATAGAAAAGGCGACACCGGAGCTTGCGTTCGCGCAAGGGTCGCTGGACAAGTCACAGGGGGACACGTTTTCCTGCGCACTGCAAACGAAAAAGACGGACGGAAGCGTCTTCTATTACTCCGACAACGCGCAAGTGGTGAAAATCTCGCCCGTCACGGCCTCGTCCGACATCCAAAAGACGTACGCAAAAAAGGCGCAGACGGCAAAAATCGGCGCGTCCGCGGCAGGCGGGGCGAAGCTCACCTACAAGTCCAGCAACAAAAACGTGAAAGTGGACGCGTCCGGGAAAGTCACCATAGCGAAAAAGTTTTTGGGCACGGCCAAAATCACCATCCGGTCGCAGGAGACGGCGGCATACCTGGCGGCGTCGCGCACCATCACGGTAAAGGTTGTTCCCAAGGGCGTCAGCCTTAAGAAGCTGCGCAACGACGCGGGCAGAAAGCTGACCGTCACATGGAAAAAGAACAGCGACGTGACCGGCTACGAGCTGCAATACGCGACAAACAAAAAATTCCAGTCAGGGAAAAAGACAAAGGCCGTGAAAAAGAAGGCCACGACCTCCCTGCGCCTGTCCGGGCTGAAAAAGGGCAAGACGTACTACGTGCGGATTCGCACTTACAAGACCGTCGGCGGGAAAAAGATATACTCCGCCTGGAGCGCGGCAAAATCCGTGAAAATCAAAAAATAAGCCGGGGCAGCAGTGCGGAAGGCGGAAAACAGGGGGCAACAAGTTAGCCCCAGGAAAAGCAACACAGTGAAATGGCGACAGTGAGAACGCAAGACAGAGCGGGAACGCAGGACAGAGCGGGAACGCAGGACAGAGCAAGGACGCAGGAAAGTAGGTGCGACAATGAAAATGCGAAACACCCATTGCAAACGAAATTTTAGAAAAGGGCTGCTCGGAATCGTTTTGGGCATGTGCATGGGCGCGGCTTCGGCAGCTTCGGCCACCGAGGAACTCGTGTTGGAGACCCAGGGCACGCATGCAACGCAGGAAGATCGCGGCGGGGCACAGTTCGCGTTCGGGGAAGTGGCGCAGGATGGCCAGGATGGCCAGATTGCGGATGCGCCAGAAGGGGAACACAATCCAGAGGAGCTGCTCGTAGGGGAGGACATGCAGGAAATTTCCGTTGGGCTTTCCACCCAGGCAGGCGCGCAAAAACCGCAAGATCCGCAGGAACGGCAAGACGCGCAAAATGTGCAAGACGTGCAGGATTCACAAGACACGCAAGGAGCGCAAGACTTGCGAGACACGCAAAATGTGCAAGACTTGCAGGAATCGCAAGACAGGCAAGGAGCGCAAGATTCGCGAGATACGCAAAATGAGCAAGACGTGACCGGCAATTTGGAATTTGCGCAAGGCAATCTGGGGGCTGCGCAGGGCGATCCGGAACTTGCGCAAGGCAATTTGGGGTTTCCGGAGTCCCAATTTGGAACTTGCTCCCCCGATGGCGCATCCGTTTTTTGGCAAATACAGGATGGCACATTGGCCATTTCCGGAATGGGAGAAATGCAGGAATGGGAGCGTGCAGAAGACGTGCCATGGCACGCATACCGCTTGGAGGTTACCCAGATCCTCGTGGAAGAGGGAGTGCAGTCCATCGGTGCATACGCATTTTCCAACTGCGCAAATGTGACGGACTTGCAAATCGCTGAGAGCGTGGCAAACATCGGCGCGTTCGCCTTTTTCGGGTGTGGCGGCCTCACATCTGTCAGCCTCGGGTAAGACAGCGCAAGGATTGTCCGAAACGTTTTCGGTTAAGCAAAGAGGAATCCCCAAACCGCGGCGCACGGTCTGGGGATTTCTTTCTGCGAATTTTCTCGCATTGCGCTTTTTCCCGCTGCAATGAATATGCAAGGATCACTCCCTACTACTATAACGTTCGTTAATTAACTCGACCGTTTTAATGGCAGTGTATCAACAATTACT
>CAYVVW010000139.1:0-5539 GCA_964455335.1 uncultured Marvinbryantia sp. | reverse complement strand
TCGATTTCACGCAAGTCGCACCGAATGCCCTGGCCCGTGTATTTCAGGTAGGCCTCTTTCGCCGTCCAAAAAAGGGTCAGGCTCCGGTCGCGGTCATCTGTGCCTTTTGCCGCCTCCAGCTCCAAAGGGTGGAATACCCTCTTGGACAGGCGGTCGGAAAAGATGCGCACAACCTCTGCATCCACCCCGATGGGCGACCTGGACACTCCCACAAGGATGCCCGCCGGGCAGTGGCTGTAGTTAAAACAGATGTCCGGCCTGCCTTGAAAATACGGTTTCCCGCCTTCCATGCAAGCGATCTCTGGCAGCGCGCAAAGCCCATATTCGCGCGAAAGGGCGGCCAAAAGCGCCGCCCTTGCAAGTGCCGACTGTTCCCGATGGGAGTGGGAACCCTGCATATCCGTAAAATAGACCATACTCCTCCTAAGCCAGAGCCGATGTATCTATGCGCGTCACCCCTGGTCATCCAATAACGGCTTCCCACTTTTTCGTAAGCGACACCGCTTCGCCTAATGGGCGACGCCGTCCACGTAGGACGCCTCATCCGCCACCTGGATCAGCAACTGGTGCGGAAGGCACGCGATCGTCTCGCCGTTTCTGTGCTTCTTCCCCTCCCGCACGCAGATGCGGTCAGGGCAATCGGCCTCTTTTACGAATACCGCGCCGTCCTCCACGCAAACGATGTTATACCCTTTTTCGGCATTGCCGACGGGAAAGGTGACATCCTCAGAGAGCGCAAGCCGCGCGATTTCCGCGCCGCCCACGGATAGGATGGCAATGCTGCCCACTTTTCGCCCAAACGCGCCATACAAGAGTCCCCCAACGCCAACGGCCGCGACAAGCACGGCAAAAATCAAGGTGTTTCGCGCCTGCCGCCCCCTATGTGTTTTCATGGAATCCCCCTGACAATTTTCAAACCCACACCTCACATGACTCCCCTCGGCAACCTGTTACCTTCCAAACAACATGCGGTTTTTCCCGCTTGCAAACTGCGCGTCCGTGTTTTCAGACAATCTTCCCTCGGCAACCTGCTATCGCAGGCGACAAAGGTATCTCCTGTTTGCGATCGTTTCCCCCGTGAGCGCCGTCTCCGGCTGCCCCGCTTCCTCCATGGGCAAAAAGGTCGCCTCCACCCCGTCCATCTGTCCGATCAGATCCTCTGCGCCGTCCTGGCCGAGCAACAGGCAGCAGGTGCTGAGCAAGTCGCCCATCAGGCCTGTCTCGCAGACGATCGTGACCCCCTCCAAATCCGTCTCCACGGGGTACCCCGTGTCGGGATCCAGGACGTGGTGGTAACGCTTGCCACCCTGCTCAAAATACCGCTCATAGATGCCGGACGAGATGACCGCCTGGTCGGCGACTTCCACCATGGATGTGGTCTGCCCGCGGTCGGCAAACGGCTTTTGCACGCCGATTTTCCATTTTTCCCCATCCGGCTTTTTGCCGATGGTCAAGACATTCCCGCCCAGGTTGATCAGCCCGCTCTTTACGCCCTCGGACCGCAGGTATGCCTTGATCTGGTCGGAAATGTACCCCTTTGCCAGCGCGCCGAGGTCCAGCATGGTCTCTGACGTGTCAAAGGTCAGATTGTTTCCGTCCAAATGCACCGCTGCCGCGTCGACTTTCGCAAGCGCGGCTTCCAAATCCGCCTGCGCGGGAACGCTTGCGTTTTCGCTCTTGAAATCCCACAAGTCCGACAGGGGCGCGACCGTAATGTCAAACTTCCCGCCCGAAAGCGCATATCCCGACAGGCCCGCCTCGATCACGGCCGCCAGGTCGTCTGACACGGCGACGCGGTTGGAGGATCTGTGATTGACCGCATAAAGCTCGCTTTCCTTGTCCGTGCGGCTAAAGATTTTTTCAAAATCCGCGCACATCTGCATACAGCGGTCCATCCAGGCCTCCCCCTCGCTCCCCGCGTAAAAGGAGATTTGCACCACGGTGTCAAAGTAAATCCCCGCGCGCTCGTACTTTTCCAGAGGCTCTTTTTGGGCGCAGCCGGCAAGGCATAGGAGGGCCAGTGCCAAAAGCGCAAGGAAAACGCAGGTCTTTTTCATGCTAAACTTCCCTTTTCCGAATGATGCCGGATGGGCATTTTTCCGCGCATTTCCCACAGGACGTGCAAAGGGCCTGGTCGATCACCGCCACATTCCCATTCATTGTGATTGCGCCCACCTCGCACTGCCTGGTGCACGCCGTGCAGCCGATGCAGCCCGCCTGGCACGCCTCTTTTACCGCTTTTCCCCGATCCTGCGAGTTGCATTGCACCACATAGCCCGCATTTTCCGGGATCATCACGATCAGCCCGTTCGGGCAAGTGGCCGCGCATTTTCCGCACCCCGCGCACTTTGCCTGATCCACCACCGCGATGCCCTTTACGATCTCGATTGCGCCAAACTGGCAGACACTTTTGCAAGAGCCAAAGCCCTTGCATCCTTTCACGCACTGCTTCGCGCCCCTGCCCGGCACCACCGCCGCCGCGCGGCAATCCTGGATGCCCACGTAGTTGCACTTGTCCACAGCCGTGTCACAATCGCCCGCGCAGCGCACGAACGCGACTTTCTTTTGCGTCTCCGGCGCGCTGACGCCCATCAGCTGCCCGATGGCGTCCGCCGCCTTTTGCCCGCCCACAGGGCACGCATTGACGGGGGCTTTCCCATCCGCGATGGCACTTGCAAGCCCGTCGCAGCCGGGATACCCGCACACGCCACAGTTGTTGCCCGGCAGCTGCGCCCGGACGGCCACCGCCAGCTCGTTCGTCTCTACCTTAAATTTCTCCCCGGCGGTCACCAGAAGGAATCCCACAACGATGCCCACCGCGCCGACAACGGCAGCTGCCAGCAGTATTGCCCCTACACTACTCATGTTTTGCTTCCCCCTCAGATCAGACCGGCGAAGCCATTGAAAGCGATGGCCATCAGTGCGGCGGTAAACAGCACGATCGGCATCCCCTGCAAAGGCCCGATGATGTGGTTGTTTTCATTTCTTTCGCGGATGCCCGCCATAATGACGATGGCGATGGTAAAACCGACCGACGTGCCAAGCCCGTTGACCACGCTGCTCACAAAGTCATATTCCTTTTGCACATTGGTCAAGGCGACGCCGAGCACCGCGCAGTTGGTCGTGATGAGCGGCAGGTACACGCCTAGCGCCTGGTAGAGCGCCGGGCTTTTTTTCTTTAGGAACATTTCCACAAATTGCACCAGGCCGGCAATCACCAGAATAAAGACGATGGTCTGCAAAAATTGCAAATCCAAGGGTGTCAGCACAAATTCATAAATGAGGCTGGCAAGCGCGGACGCAATGGTGATGACGAAGATCACGGCCACGCCCATGCTCGCGGCAGTTTTCACTTGCTTGGAGACCCCAAG
The DNA here is from genome assembly GCA_964455335.1 of uncultured Marvinbryantia sp. Classification (GTDB taxonomy): domain Bacteria; phylum Bacillota; class Clostridia; order Lachnospirales; family Lachnospiraceae; genus Marvinbryantia. The sequence continues at coordinate 2,168 of CAYVVW010000139.1, read as the reverse complement.
GAATGGGCAAAGCCCATAAAACTGGCTGAGCACCACATTGTTCACAAGCGCCGCGCCGACAAATAACAAGATCATGTCCGTCATACCGATTCCCCCTTCTGCGGCACAGACGCATCCGCACACCCTGCGGACGCGCAGCCGTGGCAGTCTCCTTCGCAGCCCTCTACTTTTTTGTTCGCGTTTGTCTTGACCTGGAATGCGTGCAAAATGGCGATCCAGGCACCCAGGACGATAAATGCGCCGGGCGCGCGCACAAAGATGGCGATAGGCTCATATCCGCTTGGCATCACCTGTTTCCCAAAAAGCGTTCCCGCGCCGATCAGCTCCCGAATCACGCTGATCAAAGTGAGTGCCAGCGTAAACCCAAGACCCATGCCAAGCCCGTCAAATGCCGCGAGCGCCGGGGTCGCCTTGGACGCATATGCCTCCGCGCGCCCAAGGATGATGCAATTGACCACGATGAGCGGGATGTACAGCCCCAGCGCCTCATAGAGCGCCGGGACATATGCCTGCATCAAAAGCTCCACCACCGTCACCAGAGACGCAATCACCACGATGTACGCCGGGATGCGCACCTGGTCCGGGATGAGGTTGCGCAAAAGCGAGATGAGCAAATTTGACAGGACCAGGACGGCCATCGTCGAAACACCCATGCCGATCCCGTTGCCCACGGACGTCGTGACCGCCAGCGTGGGGCACATGCCGAGCAACAGGATGAATGTAGGGTTCTCTTTTATCACGCCATTGAGTATTCGTTCTTTATATTGGTTCATTTCCCCTACCTCCCGCTCACTGCGCGTTCTGGACGAGATACAGGGCCGCATTGACCGCATTCGTCACCGCGTTCGACGTGATGGTCGCGCCGCTGATCGCCTGGATCTGCCCAGGCGCGCCCGCCGCTTCCTTGACCACTTCAAATTGCCCCACCGGCTCGCCTAAATACTGGCCGCTAAACTCCTCCTCCGCGGCGCGCATGCCAAGCCCGGCCGTCTCGTTGAGTGTCAAAAACTGCAGCCCGACAATGCCGCCCGCGGCGTCGATGCCGACACTGACCGTGATCTGGCCGCCAAACCCGTCCATGCTGGAAACGTTGACGACGCTCCCGATGTCTGTTCCGTCTGTTCCGACCGCCGCAAATGCCTCCTCGTAGGCAACGGCGCCAAACTGCCCGCCGGCCACGGTGCCGTCCGCCTCTGTCAAGGCCGCCATGGCATCCGCCAGCGCGTCACTTTCCTTAAAGTAATCCGCATCCGGGTAGGCCGCGCGGAACGCCTCCGCATGGGCGGACGACTGCGCGCGCTCGATCGGGCCTTTGGTCAGCTGGTAAACCCCGCCGAGCGCAAGGCCCGACACAAGGGTAATGGCAAAGAGCAAAAACGCCGGGCGCAGGCTCTTTATGGAGAAGCCCTTTTTGCCCTCCAGCGCGCCTGGCGCAAGGCCGAACGGCGTTGGCATCGTCACTTTTTCGATGAGCGGGGAAACCACGTTCCCAAGGATCACGGCATAGGACACGCCCTCCGCCGTCGTCCCATATGTGCGGAACAGCCCCGTCAGCACCCCGATGAGCGTGCCATAGACAATTTTGCCCTTTCGCGTAATCGGGCTGGTCACATAGTCAGTCGCCATAAAGAATGCCGCCAGCAGCAAGCCGCCGCTCAAGATCTGCGCGAGCACAAAGGAAAGATCCCCCGTCTTGCCAAAAATCAACTCAAATACCGCAAAGGACAGCACAAAACTCAGCGGAATCTCCAGGGTGAGAATCCCGCGGATCAACAGGTAGACAGCCCCGATGAGGATCGCAAATGCGGAAACCTCGCCGATGCACCCGGCGGTGTTGCCGAAGAACAAGGCCGAAAAATCCGGTGTCTGGCCTTCGGACAGCTGGACAAGCGGCGTCGCTCCCGACACACTGTCCGCCTCCTCTGCCTTTGCCTCCGCATCTTCCTGAGGCTCGCCTGCGGGCAGCGCCTCCGTCGTCACATCCTCAGATTGCGCCTGGGCGGATGCAGTCGCGGCTTCCGTCTCCGCCTGCGTGGAACGCTCTGACGCGACATTCGTCTCCGCTTCCACGCCGGATTTCTTCCAGCCGGCCTTGACGCTCTCGATCGCGGCCCCTGTCTCCGGCGTCGCTCCCGATACGGCTTCTGCCGCCGCTTCCGTCTCCGCTT
>CAYVVW010000138.1:0-5561 GCA_964455335.1 uncultured Marvinbryantia sp. | reverse complement strand
GCAGGCTCACGCAAGAAAACACAGCGCTCTCCACTAGGAACGCGGAGCTGGAGGCACTCATTGTCAGGATCCACAAGGAATGCAATGAGCACCACCTGAGGTATCTGAATGGGGCGGAAGAAAACGAGCCAGGACTGACTTGGCACGGGAAAATGCGGTCCCTGCTGAAGGAGATGAACCGCGTGCGGGAGGCACAAGGGAGGGAGCTGCGCCCGGAACAGGTAGCGGATTTTGAGTCAAGGTATGACAAGATCCTAGACCTGGCAGACTGGGAGTACCATGACAACCCGCTCAGCACGTATTACCGGAAGGGATATAACCTCTCGGTTAGGCTCCGGGAATATAAGGAAGGGGAAACTTAGTAATGTGTGATTTGTAACCATAAAATTCCCCTTTCATACGCTTCATAAAATTCCCCCTTGTAAGCAGCCGCATTTTGGGTTATGATGAAGCCGTAGTCATTACCGCAGTCCAATCCATGGAGATCCGAATGATCCCAAAAATCGAACGCCCGAGGTATTCCAGTGCGTTGATTCGCAGAATATCCGAAATGTACCAATACATTGATTCGCGCACTGTCCAAAGTACGTCAGTATGTCGGTTTGCAGAATGTATGATGCCAGAAAATAGCTGAAAACATGCCCGCCGAGGAATGTTTGGCGAAACTCCATTTTTCCCAACCACCCTTATGCGCAACTTGCGCAATGTGAAAGGAAATCCCATGAACAGCCGTCAAATTCTTTTGAAAACCAAACTTATAAGTGACATTCAGGGCACTTTTTATATTCCCTCTTATCAGCGCGGGTACCGATGGGGCGCGGATGAGGTGCGCAGGCTCTTAAACGATGTATTTTCCAACGGGAAAAAGAGCTATTGCCTGCAGCCGGTGGTGGTCAGGAAATGCAGGGATGCTTATGAATTGATTGACGGCCAGCAGCGGCTGACGACGCTCTACCTCATCTATCGGTATATGCGGAATGTCAATCCGATGTTTATCGGCGAAATCCCCTTTCACCTGATCTACCAGACCAGGGAAAATTCCGTGGAATTTCTCAGTACGGTTGACCTCTCCCGCCGCGAGGAAAATATTGATTTTTGGTTTATCGCAAATGCCTATGAAACGATCCAAAATTGGTTTGCGGAAGATTTCCAGATCCGCTTTCTCCACATCCTCGAATACTTCAGGGAACATGTAAAAATCATCTGGTACGAGGTCGGGGAAAACGAGGATGCCATCTCTTTGTTCACACGGCTCAATATCGGAAAAATCCCGCTAACCAGCGCAGAGCTTGTCAAGGCAATGTTTTTAAGCGACAATGCCTCTGGCAGCATTGACCGAAAAAAACAGGAAGAAATCTCCCTGCAATGGGATGCCATGGAGCGCGAACTCCACAACGACTCCCTGTGGTATTTTCTGACCAATCGCACCAAAATTCCCTACCAGACAAGGATCGACCTGATTCTCGATTTGGTTGCAGATCGGCCTGTGGGAAATCGGGAGAATTACTACACTTTTTTCGAGATAGACGCGCGTAGAAAAACCATTCCGCTCGATGATTTGTGGCGAGAAATCCAACAGGCTTTTTTGGTGGCAAAGGATTGGTATGAGGATCATGAGTTGTACCACAAAATCGGGTATTTGATTGCCTCCGAGCAGATGACGCTGCAGGAGATTTTCAAAGTTTCTGCGGGGAAAACCAAGCGCGCATTTCGGGCATTGCTTGATTCCTTTATCGCGGAAAGCATTGCGATCCAAGGCAATTACGCAGACCTAAGCTACGAAAAACCACAGGATTACCCGCGCATCAGCAGATTGCTCCTGCTGTTCAATGTGGAGTCTGTCCGGCAGAACGGCGCGCACACGCAATGGTTTCCTTTCGACAAATTGAAATGCGATTGCAACGGCGGCGTTTCCTGGTCATTGGAGCATATCCATGCGCAAAGATCGGAAGGCTTGCGCACCCAGGCAATGTGGAAAGAATGGCTGGCGCTGCACATTCCCTCCGTCAGGGGCGTCACCGATGATGCCGCTTTGCCGGAAGAAATGCGCGCCGCCATCGACAACCCGAAACTGGAACGGAAAGAGTTTGATGCGCTTCAGGAGCGTGTGATAGCACTGCTCTCTGTGCAGGAGAATACAAATACAGATTATCTGCACTCCATCGGCAATCTCGCCCTGCTTCGTTCGGATGACAATGCTGCTTTGAATCATTCCACATTTGACGTGAAGCGCAATCGCATCATCAGTATGGATAAGGAAGGCCAGTACATCCCATTCTGCACAAAAATGGCCTTTCTCAAATACTACACGCCCTCAGAGGAGAACCAGCTTCATTTCTGGGGGCAGGCCGACCGAATCGCCTATATCAATACGATAAACACGGTGCTCGCCGATTTTCTGCAAGAAAAGATTGCGGTGACGTTACGCTAAAAAGATGTGTGGGGGAATCCTGAAATGAATACGACATTGCACTCCTTTATGGATATTTTTGATTCCACTTTCACGGATGGGAAAGAAACCGTTCGCCTCAAGAAAATCGTCATTCCCATCATCCAAAGGGACTATGCACAGGGGCGAATGGACCCGGACAGCAAGCGCGTCAGAGACCGCTTTTTGGCTGCCCTGTACAAAGCGGTTACCGAGGAACCCATCACATTGGATTTTATTTATGGGGATATTGACGCGGATGGCGTCATGACGCCGCTGGACGGCCAGCAGCGGTTGACCACTTTATTTTTGCTGCATTGGTATGCTGCCAGAAAGGCCAATATTTCTGATGCTGACTGCGCGTTTCTCTCCCGCTTTCGCTATGAAACGCGCTATAGCGCCAGATATTTTTGCAAGGAACTCACGCGGTTTCTCCCCTCATTTGAGGGGGTGCTGTCGGATGAAATCATCGACCAGGCATGGTTTCCATTGGATTGGAAAAAAGATCCCACCATTCGCTCCATGCTTGTCATGCTCGACGCAATGGATGGCACGTTCAATGGCGTGCAAAATCTCTGGGAACGGCTGAAGGATGGCGCGATCACGTTCTATTTCCTGCCCATCAAGGATTTGGGACTGACCGATGAATTGTACCTGAAGATGAATTCGCGGGGAAAGCCGCTGACGCGTTTTGAGCACTTCAAGGCGGAACTGGAGCGTTGCATCCGCGCGGCGGACGCGTCTGTCGCCGATCGGATTATGCAAAAAATCGACCGCGACTGGACGGATCTGCTCTGGATGTATCGCAACACCGGCAGTGGAGACGAAAATGACGCAATTACGGATGACGCGTTCTTGAAATATTTCCATTTTATCTGCGATATGCTTTGCTACCAAAAGGGCGAATCTCCTCAGGGGAAAAGCTCCGATACCTTCGATTTGCTCAGTGATTATTTTTCCGGCGATGCCACGCGGACGCTTCGCAATGTAGAGATATTCGAGTCGTATTTTGACTGCTGGTGCAACATGGATGGATATGCCAGCCCCACAGATTTTCTCCATTCCTGCATGAGCGACATCCATGCGGACAACAAAATCATCGTGGACAAGGCCGATAAAATTGATATTTTTGAGGACTGCCTCCATGCGTATGCAGACCGAAGCGGCAGGCAGAGGAAATTCCCCTTAAACCGAATTGTCCTTCTCTATGCCATCACCACTTATCACCGACACAGGGAGGGGATCGCGGAAGCGGATTTTGCACGCCGCCTGCGCTGCATCAACAACTTGATCCAAAATTCAGAGGATGAGCTCAGCGACAGAAGCGACCGCAATCGGATTCCGGCGATTCTCCGGCAAGTAGATGCCGTCATGCTTATGGGCAATTTCGACGATGCCATCGAGCATAGTTTCAATGCAAATCAGATTGCCGAGGAGAAAGAAAAAAAGGCATTTTTAGAAGCGCATCCCGAAAAAGCATCCCTGGTTTTTGCGCTAGAGGACCATCCCCTCCTAAAGGGCCAAATCGGCATTGTAGGCCTCGATCACGTGCCGCTTCGCATCCCTCTTCTCCTGCGAATGGGATTTGATTGATTGCGCCATGATGTCCATCGGAAATTACTGCCAGCAAGAACGCAATTTTTCATGGCGGTATCAATTCGCTTCCAGTGGAATGAAAAGCGCCTGGGACGCATTGTTCCATAAGAGTGGAAATCGCGGTTTTGAGCGCACACGCGCCATTTTGCTGGAACTCCTTTCCAAGTCCGAATCCTTCACCGATGCATTTCTTTTGCAAATCATCGGGGATTTCACATCCGCTTGCGAAAGGGAGTGCTTGTATCCGTGGCGGTACTATTATGTGAAATATCCGTCTTTCCGCCCTGGAAAATATGGGAAATATAGCAACAGTGACGTGGCAAGTCAGCCTTATCTGTTCTCCGTCATGCAGACAAAATTGTATTGGTCATCGAACACCTATCTGCCCTACCTGAAAGAGGCGGATGACGCGCACCTTTCCAGGGAGTCGTGCGGGCAGCGGCTCGTTTTCCAAGACCGGCACATTGTCTGCCGAAATGACGCATTTGACTTAAGGGAGAACAAAACGGAGGAAGTGATCAAAACCATCCCCATCCCGCAAAACGCGGACGGCATTGACACGGCGGATCGCATCCTTTTGCTCAAACAATTCCTCATCCAGATTGGTTTTGGGCAGCCCGCGCCACAGCCAATCTAGCGACGGCAAAATTTTTCTTGACATTTGATTTCTTTTCGTGTAAACATATAGCAAACGGCAAAAACGACCAATCCATTTGCCGTTTACGATAGAAAAGGAAGGGAGAAATCCCACGCATTCCAAACGACCAGAAAGGAGATTTTATTAAAATGTATGATTCCCAGCTTCCCGAAGAATACAGGCCCATCAGCATGTGGGGCTATCTTGGCTATCAACTGTTGTTTGCGATTCCCTTGGTTGGTCTCATTGTTCTGATCGTGTTTTCCTTCGGGGGTACTAGAAATATCAATCTCAGAAATTACGCGCGCTCCTTTTTATGCATGATGCTTATTGTGGTCATCCTGACGGCGTTCTTTGTTGCCATAGCAGACCAGACGTTCCTCAGCTACATGCTTTGATCGTCCTGGCGGTGCTCGTTGCCATGACAACCCCGGCGCTCATCGGCTACCTACCATATGCGATGTGAGTCCCCTCGTTGCCGGATATGCACATCGGGTTTTCTGGCATCTTCTAGCGCATTGGACACCTCCGCTGTATATGTTGTGGTTTGCCAGACCTACATACATGGTACAGCGGAGGCGTCTTTTTTTGTTCCTTTTCTCACTTATTAAGACTTTGCATCCGCTTCCGGAATCAAGCCGTAGTCCACAAACGAAAAAATTGCAGACTTCAAAGACTTTGCATCCACTTCCGAAATCAAGCCGTAGTCTGTTATGAAAAATTTGGCAAGAATCATCCACCCACTTGGGGGATCACAGGCCCACTATCCCCTCCGCCGTCATTGCCGCCAGATCCTGCCCCGCCGGACACTTCGCTTTCATCCAGAATCGTCATCTGGCCATTCTCCCATTTTGCCGTTATCATAGTTCCTCCATCAGCCACAAAAGTAATGTCCATCGC
>CAYVVW010000137.1:0-5701 GCA_964455335.1 uncultured Marvinbryantia sp. | reverse complement strand
AACCTGAAGCGGAATGGCGAGGTATTCGAAACCAAGACGGTGACGGCAGCCGACGGTTGGAAGTACAGCTGGGCAGATTTGCCGAAGTATGACGAGAGTGGCGCAGAGTACACCTACACGGTGGAGGAAGTCGGGATAGAGGGCTACGAAGCGACAGTGGAGGGCTATAACATCACGAACCGCTCGGACGAGCTGGATGCCAAGACGGAAGTTTCGGGCAGCAAGACCTGGAATGTGCCGGACGGCATCGAGAAGCCGCAAGTGACGGTGGAGCTGTACCGCAACGGCGAGAAGGTGCAAGAGACGCCGCTGGTGCAAGACACGTACAGCTTCCAGAATCTGGAAAAGTACGACGCACAGGGCAAGCCGTATGTGTACACGGTCAAAGAAGCCGTGGCGGGCGAGACCGCAGACTTGTTTATCGGCACGCAGACAGGGAATGATTTTACCAACACCTATGTGCAAACATCCGTGACACTGCAGGCGCAAAAGGCAATGGCGCGGCCGGAGAGCACGCTTGGCACTTACACATTTGTGCTCAAAGACAGCGATGGACGCATTTTGCAGACGGCAAGCAACGACGCGGCTGGGACAGTCACGTTTGGGGCGATGGATTACACGCTGCGTGACGCGGGCAAGGCGTATACCTACACGGTAGCCGAGCAAATTCCGGATGCGGCGGGAGCCATTTTGTACGACAAGACCATTTACACGGTGACCGTAACCGTGACAGACAAGGGCGACGGCACTTTGGGCACGGACGTTTCCATCACAAAAGATGGGCAGCCATACACGGGCACGATGGCATTTGTCAACGATGTCACATCCGTGAGGCTGGACAAAGTCGACCAGAAGGGCAACAAGGTGATTGGCGCAGAGCTGTCGGTCAAGGACGAGGCGGGCAAGGAAGTGGCGCAGTGGACATCCGCGAGCGAACCGCATGACGTGACGGGCATCCTGGAGGGTGGCAAGACCTACACCATGGAAGAGACGAAAGCCCCCGTGGGATTCGCGAAAGCAGATCCGGTGGCCTTTACGGTCAATGAAAAGGGCGAAGCCGTAGTTGACGGAAATGTGGTCGAGGCGGTTGTCATGACCGACACGCAGCTGCAGCTGCACGTCAACAAGGTGGAGCTGGGGAGCGACAGAGAGGTCAATGGTGCACAGCTGGCGCTGCTTGACGAGACAGGGAAAGCGGTGGCCACATGGACATCCAAGAAGGGCAAGTCGCGCGACCTCGGGAAATACATCGAGGCTGGCAAGACCTATACCTTACGCGAGCTGCTCTCGCCAAATGGCTACAAGATCGCGCGGGACATCACCTTCCATGTGGGAGAGGATGGCACGATTACGACAGATGCCGACCGCACGACGGATGCCGCTGGCAACACGGTTTACCTGATGCGGGATGAGGCGAAGTCGGCGGATGAGCAGGCAAGCATCACGGTGACAAAGACGCTGACCTTGGTGGACGGCACTGCGATGGGGCTGGAGAGCGGAACCTTCTACGTGGCGCTGTTCGCCGACGAGGCAAAGACAGAACGCGTCAGCGAGGTGCGGCCGATTGTATTCGAGGGCGCAGCGAGCAGCACGGCGCGGTTTGAGAACCTTGCGAAAGGCATTTACTACGTGGGCGAGACCGATGAGAATGGCACGCCGCTAGACATGAACATCGGAGAGATGGGCGGCGTCGTGTACGAGGCGGTATTCGCAAACGGCGACAAGGTGGAGCTGGCGGATGCGCAAAGCGCGGGAGAGCTATCCTTCACGAACCAGTTCTATGAGGTGCCGGATGGCTACTTATATACAGGCGAGCTGCAAATCACCAAACAGGTGTTGTTAGGCAGCGAGCCGATGGCGTCGAGTGACACGTTCTACGCGGGCGTATTCACGGATGCCGCGTATACGCAGCTGTTCACAGTCGTTCCGCTTGCCATGAATGGCGCGGACACGGTGACTCAGACGATCCAGGTATCCTTAGGGGCTGACCCGCTTGAGGCAAAGACCTACTACGTGACAGAGACAGACGAGGGCGGCGCGCCGCTTTCCAACGACATGGGCTTGGCTTACACCATTTCGGTGGACCACACAGATGTGACCATGTCGGGCGAGGATCCGGTCGGAAAGGTGACGATCACCAACACCTTCGAGGAAATCACGGAGGAAGAGAGTGAGTACGAGGAGAGCGAAGGCGAGGAGACGACCGAGCAGACGAGCGAAAGACGTTCGCCCAAGACGGGAGACGACACAGACTTCGCGATGTACCTGATGGTCATGGCCATGGCGGTATGCGCCATCGCAGTCGCGCTTTTCCAGAAGCGAAAAGAAAGGCGCCAGAGGACTTAAGCAAAACAAAATGAAAAGCCAATAAAAGAAAGGGACCGTTGGCGGCAAGCTGGCGGTCCCTGACTTGTCGAATGCGCAATATGGAACCGTCCGCGCAGGGGACGCAGCGCGGACGGATGACAGGATGAAGCGGAGGTGGGCATAATGGGTTACATAGAGCGGGCGATTGCGCCGATTTTGCGGGAACGGGTCAAGACCAGCAAATGCGTCCTTGTGACAGGGGCGCGCCAAGTGGGAAAATCGACAGTTGTCCGGCACGAATTTCCAGAATTTCACAGGGTGAATTTTGATGACAGACTGGCCCGATTGCAGGCAAGGGAAGAGCCGGGGCTGTTTTTCCTCAACCACCCATGTCCGCTGTTCATTGACGAAGTGCAAAAAGAAAGTGCGATTTTGGAGGACATCAAGGCCATTGTCGATGAATCGGACGAAAGGGGGTGCTTTCTTTTGTCCGGTTCGCAGAGACTGGAGTTGATGAAGGGGATGAGCGAATCCCTCGCGGGGAGGGTCTCCGTCTCTGAGCTGCTGGGGCTTTCCTTGCGGGAAATCCATGGGGTGGCGTTCAACCGCCATTTTATCCCGACTGCCGATTACCTGGAAGCGCGCGAGCGGGAGCGCAAGCCATATGGCGACATTTGGGAGCTGATTCACAAGGGATCGTATCCGGAATTGTACGATGTGGAGCGGGATTGGCAGGAGTATTACGCGTCCTACGTTGCCACATACCTGGAGCGGGATGTCAACGAGCTGATTTTGAGCGACGGGGTCACGTTTACGAAATTCTTGACGGCGATTGCGGCGCGGACGGGCGAGATATTGAACTACGAAAACCTGGCGGGCGAAGTGGAAGTCAGCGTGCCGACGGTAAAAAGCTGGATTTCCATTTTGGAAAAAACAGGGATTCTCTACCTGCTGCAGCCCTATGCGCCAAGCGCCCTAAGCCGCGCGATCAAGATGCCGAAAATCTATTTCCGCGACACGGGCCTTGCCTGTTACCTGACGCGGTGGCTGACGGCTGACGCGCTCAAATGCTCGGCCGTGGCCGGGAGCATGTTTGAGACATTTGTGGTGTCGGAGATACTGAAATCCTACGCAAACGAGGGAAAGGACTACAAATTCAGCATTTTTTACTACAGAGGAAAGGACAGGAAAAGCACACAGGAAAATGAGATCGACCTGATCATCGAGGAGGACGGCGTGCTCTACCCCATCGAGATCAAAATGACCGGAAATCCAAAGGCAAGCATGGCGCAGGCAAATCCAGTACTGGACAACATCCCGAACAAAAAAAGGGGGATGGGCGTGATCCTCTGCCTCGTCGGGGAGAAGATTTACCTGCGGGAAAACCTGGTGGCATTGCCGATCACATATGTGTGAGGCAGTGTTGCATCGTTGATGAGGCACGATTTTGCCAGGGGATCGTTGCGTCGTTGATGAATCCCAGTTTTGCCAGGGAATCGTTACGTCATCGATGTCGTCATGGCGCGAACCGACAAAGAAAATCGGCTGCACGCCGTGGAAGCACTCGGATGCGCACCATGAAAATAATCGGATTTGCGCCACGGAAGCACTCGGATGCGCGCCACGGAAAAAATCGGCTGCACGCCGTGAAAGCATTCAGATGCCCTCCACGAAAACACTCGGATGCACCCTACGGAAATAAGGAGATCAATTCAGCGAATGACTGAATGCGATAGTCGCAGCTGTCTGCATCCCCAAACCCGTAGGCGGCGTGGACGAATGGGATGCCGGCCTCCTTGCACGCGTCGGCATCGCCCTGCGTGTCGCCGACATAGACAGGGGCGGTCAGGCCGTTTCTTTGCATCAGGCGCAGGAGCGTCTGCCCCTTGGGCAAGCCGGTCTGGCCAAAGCACAGGTGATCCGTGATCAGGGGGCCAAATCCGGTCTTTCTGAGAAAGAGGTCGATATAGCCGTCCTGGCAATTGCTGACGATAAAGAGCGGGTAGCGCGCATACAGCTCCGTCAGGGTGTCGCCGATGCCCGCATAGAGCGTGCCCGGGGTCTTTTCCAGCTCCACGTGCTCCCTTGCGAAGCACTCCTTGGCGAGGCGGCATTGTTCCTCATAAGGGAGCGAGGGGAGCAAGGTGGCGAAAATGACATCCATCGGCTTCCCAAACAGCTTTTTCAAGTCGTCGGGCATCACGCGCGTGGGCAAGTCCGTAAATGCCGCAATCGTCTCGTTGTAGGCAGTGGCGACCACGTCCGTGGAATCCCACAGCGTACCGTCCACGTCAAAAATGATTCCATCCATAGGGCGGGGAGTCCTTTCTGTTTCAAATGTTTGGCAACACTACTATTTGTACAAGAAGTATCGGAAAATGTCAAGAAAAAACAAGCGAATGTCACACCGGCTGGATCAGGGCTTTCCACTGGAAGCCGCGTGGTTGGTTGCGAAAAATTTACGGTGAAAAAAATTTTACAAAAATTAAGGTTTTGGCCATGTATTCTTATTGCAATCTCGATAGATTCTGATATAATGAGCCTTATCGAAACGCATTGGTTTTGTATTGTGCGATGATAGCATACAGAAAAATGAGGACAGACGAAAGGGGAGGTTTCATTCTATGAGGACAGCAAGGCGTAAGTTTTCTGTTTTCTTTCTTGTGATGATGCTTGTACTGGCCGTACTGCCGACGACGGCATCTGCGGCGAAGGTAAAGCTGAGCAAGACGAAGCTGACGATCACGGTAGGGCGGTCGGAAAAGCTAAAACTCAAAGGCTACAAGAAAAAAGTGACGTGGAAAACATCAAACAAAAAGGTGGTCACGGTTTCTTCCAAAGGCGTGGTCAAGGCCAAAAAAGTGGGCAGCGCGAAAATCACCGCCACGGCCGGTGGGAAGAAATACACATGCAAAGTGACCGTCATCCCAAAGGTGAAGAGCGTCAAGCTGAACAAGACCAGTCTTTCCCTAAATGGAAAGGGAAAGACCGCCACCCTAAAAGTGACGGTGACACCGAAAAAGGCGAGCAAAAAGATGAAGTGGACGTCGAGCGACCCATCCGTGGCGACGGTGTCCGCGAGCGGAAAAGTAAAGGCGGTGTCAAACGGCACGGCCAAGATCACTGCGACCGCACAGGACGGTTCCAAGAAAAAGGCGACTTGCACGGTTAAAGTGTCGGGGATCACGCCCCAAAAGCATCCCGAGACGGAAGCACCGTCCAAGCCGGGTGCGGACAAAAATCCTGGCGGAAATGGCGAGCAAAAACCTGGAAAGCCGTCCGCGTCGCCGACAGTGACACCGAGTCCGAGTGCACCGACACCGAGCAAGGATCCGTCGTCGACACCAAGTACGGATCCATCACCGACACCAAGTACGGATCCATCACCGACACC
>CAYVVW010000136.1:0-5760 GCA_964455335.1 uncultured Marvinbryantia sp. | reverse complement strand
TTTGCCAATGTGGTGGACGACCACCTCATGGAGATCACCCATGTGGTGCGGGGCAACGAGTATTTGTCCTCCGCGCCGAAGTATAACCGGCTGTATGACGCGTTTGGCTGGGAGGTGCCCGTGTATGTGCACTGCCCGCTGATCACGGACGAAAGCCACAAGAAGCTGAGCAAGCGCAGCGGCCACGCGTCTTATGAGGACTTGCTGGACGCGGGATTTTTGTCCGAGGCGATTGTCAATTATGTGGCGCTCCTCGGGTGGTGCCCGGAGGAAAATCGGGAGATTTTTTCCCTTTCCGAGCTGGTGGAGGCATTTGACTACCGCCACATGAGCAAGTCGCCCGCCGTATTTGACATCCAAAAGCTGCGCTGGATGAATGGCGTGTACCTAAAGGCGATGGATCCGGAGCGCTTTTACGATCTGGCCTTGCCGTACCTAAGGGAGGCGATCGGCGCTGATCTGGATCTGCGCAAGATTGCCGCCATGGTGCAGACGCGCATCGAAGTGTTCCCCGACATTGCGGGTTTGGTGGATTTTTTTGCGCAGGTGCCGGACTATGACAGTTCCATGTACGCGCACAAGAAGATGAAGACAAGCCCCGCGTCGTCCTTGCAGGTGCTAAAGGAACTCCTGCCCATCCTGCGCGCGCAGGAGGACTATGGGAACGACGCGCTCTATGCGCTTTTGGTGGGATTTGCAAAGGAGCACGGGTATAAAAACGGATATGTGCTCTGGCCTGTGCGTACCGCGCTTTCGGGCAAGGAAATGACCCCGGCGGGCGCGACGGAGATCCTGGAGGTGCTTGGAAAGGAAGAGAGCCTGCGCCGCATCGAGGCGGCCGTGCAGAAACTGGAGAGGGAGGGCGCGCATGGCACTGTCTGAGGCACAGGCGCGGGCAGTGGCGCACAAGGATGGGCCGGCCCTCGTCTTGGCAGGCCCGGGGTCCGGAAAGACGACGGTCATCACCTGGCGCACCCGCCGCCTGGTCGAGGCGTGCGGCATCGCGCCCATCCACATTCTGGTGGTGACCTTTACGAAGGCCGCGGCCGCGGAGATGCAAAAGCGGTTTCTGGAGCTTACTGGGGGATCTGCCACGCAGGTGCGCTTTGGCACGTTTCACGCGGTTTTTTATGAAATCCTGAAAAACGCCTATCGCCTGACGGCGGCCAATATCGCGGGGGAAGACGCGAAGTATGCCATCTTAAAGGAAGTGTCGGCGAAGGAGCGCGCGGAAGTGGAGGACGAGGCCGAGTTTTTGCACGACCTCGCGCAGGAGATCAGCCTGGTGAAAAACGAGTGCATCCCGCTGGACCATTATTACGCGTCGTGCCTGGCGCAGGACGCGTTCCGCGCAATTTTTACGGAATACCAAAAACGGATGCGCGAGGCGCGCCTGCTGGACTACGACGACCTGATGCTCTACACGAAGGACTTGTTCGAGAAGCGCCCGGACATCCTGGAGGGGTGGCGCAGGCGCTACCAATACATTTTGGTGGACGAGTTCCAGGACATCAACCGCCTGCAGTATGACATCGTAAAGATGCTCGCCGCCCCCTTGCACAACCTGTTTGTCGTGGGGGATGACGACCAGTCCATCTACCGCTTCCGGGGCGCGAAGCCGGAGATTATGCTCGGCTTCCCAAAGGAATACCCAAAGGCCGCGCGCTATTTGCTGGATTGCAATTTCCGCTGCCCGGGGAACGTGATTGACTTGGCTGGGAGGCTGATCGCGCACAACCGCGTGCGCTTTCCAAAGGAGATCCAAAAAGTTAAGCCCGACGGGGAGCCGGTCGCGAAATGGATGTTTCCCAATCCGGCAAAGGAGAGCCTGTACCTTGTCCAAAACATACAAAAAGCGCACGAGGCAGGGCGGCCTTACCAGGATTTTGCCGTGCTCTACAGGAGCAACACGGACGCCATCCCGATCTCGCAAAAGCTCTTGGAGTACAACATTCCCTTTGCCATGCGCGACACCTTGCCGAACTTGTTTGACCACTGGATTTCCCGCCAGGTGGCGGCCTATCTGCGCATTGGCGCGGGGAGCCGGTCGCGCGACGATTTTTTGCTGATTTGCAACCGCCCCTTGCGCTACCTGGAGCGCGCGTGCTTTGACCAGCCGCAGGTGAGCCTGGAGCGCGTGCGCCGGTATTATGACGACAAGTATTGGATGGTAAAGCGCATCAACCAGCTGGAGCGGGATATCCGCGCGCTTTCCCTCTTAAAGCCCTACGACGCGGTGCGGTTTGTCCGGCATGGCATCGGCTATGAAAAGTATCTGGAGGAGTACGCCGAAAAGCGCCATATCAAGGCGGAGGACTTGCTGGAGGTGCTGGACCGCCTGGAAGAGAGCGCGAAGGATTTCGCGGACACCGCGTCCTGGTTTGCCTACATGGAAGAATATGCGAAGATGCTAAAGGAGCAGGCGGCAAAGGAGCGGACGCCGCGTGACGCGGTCACCCTGACGACTTACCACTCGGCGAAGGGGCTGGAGTTTCCGGTTGTCTACCTGATCGATGTCAATGAGGGGATCGTCCCATACAAAAAGGCGACCACGCAAAGCGACATCGAGGAGGAGCGCAGGATGTTTTATGTGGCAATTACCCGCGCGTCCGAGCGGCTCGCGATCTGTGTGATCCGAGAAAAAAACGGGAAGGCGCAAAAGCCCTCCCCGTTCCTGAAAGACATTTGAGCACAGTCACTCGTCGTCTTCCATTTCCTCAAATTCCTGTTCGTCGAGCAATTCGTCGAACGCGTCGGCCGCGGCCTCGTATTCGTCGTCGTCCTCGATGCTCTCAAGGACAGGCGCGCCGTCCTCCTCGCGGAAGCGGTAGAGGTAGACTTCCGCCTCGTCGTCATCGTCTTCCGCCGGCGGGAGCAGGGCGATGTATTGCTGATCGCCGACTTTGTAAACGGTGAGGACCTCGCACTCCAGGGTGGAGTCGTCCTCGAGTGTCAGCGTGACGGTCGCGCCCGCGCAGTCCTCGGAGGCGCAGGAGTTACAGTTGCCGCCACATTCAAAAAGATTTGGTTCGCTCATAAGATTTCCCTCGCTTCTTGATAGATTTTTGCAACGTGCTGCAACCACTGTAGCAAAACCGGACGGAAAATGCAAGAGAAAAAAGAAAGGGTGAAGAAAATGCCGCGTATCGGACAGACGGAGATTACTTTTGACAGCAATGCCGCGTTATTTTGTACCCCTGGGGCGGTAAGGGAGGCGGACGGCATCCGGTTTTCCCTTGCCGTGCCGACAGGCATGCCGGCCTCGCTCGCGCTTTTTGACAGGGGCAGCGGGGAGCTGGTTTGCGAGGAGCCATTTTCGGACGAGGCAGCGGCGGGGGAGCTGCGCACGCTGCTGGCGCGCGGCCTTTTGTGGGAAAAAGCGGCCTATGCGTTTCGGGTGGGGGATGCGTGGGCGACAGACCCCTACGCGAGGCGGGTCACGGTATGCGAAGGGGAGGGCGAAGGGCCGCGCGTGCGCTTTTTGCCTGATTTTTCCCCCTATGACTGGCAGGGGGACAAGCCGCCTGGCATCCCCTATGAGCGCGCGGTGATGTACCATTTGCACGTGCGCAATTTCACGCGCCACCCAAAGTCAAAGGTGCGCCACAAGGGCACGTTTTTGGGGCTAAAGGAAAAAATCCCCTACCTCGCGGAACTGGGCGTCAACCAGGTAAAGCTGATGCCGATCTATGAGCCATTTCCGCGCGCGCAAGGGGCGCAGGAGACCCTCTCGGCCAAGATGCCAGCGCCTTCTGTGGCGGATGTGCCGGGCAAGCGAAATGTTTGGGGGTATGGCCCCGGGCTTTATTTTGCGCCGCGCCGGGAGTTTGCCGCAACGGACGACCCCGTTCGGGAGTGCAAGGACCTCGTGCGCGCGATGCACGCGGCAGGCATCGAGGTGATCCTAGAGCTGTTTTTCACAGCGGATCTGGGCGCGCGGCTGATGCTCGACTGCATGGCCTATTGGGTGGAAGTGTTTCACGTGGACGGTTTTCACATCATGGGAAATGAGGCCATCGGCGGCCTTTTGCGTGGCGACCCCATCCTTTCCCGCACGAAGATTTTGCTCACGTCCGTTCCAGGCGGGCAAAAGGCGGGCGCGGCGCGCACGTTTGCGGAGTGCAACGATGGGTTTTTGGCGGACATGCGGCAGTTCCTAAAAGGGGATGAGGGGATGCTCGGCGCGTTCGCCGAAAGGGTGCGGCGCAACCCCGCAAATTTTGGCGTGGTGAATTACCTCACCAACCACGACGGGTTTACATTAAACGACCTGGTCAGCTATGACAACAAGCACAACGAGGAAAACGGCGAGCAAAACATGGACGGTGCCGCTTGCAATTTCAGCTGGAATTGCGGCGTGGAGGGCATGACGCGCAAGAAATCTGTCCTGGAGCTGCGCAAAAAGCAGATGCGCAACGCGTTTTTGCTGATGCTGCTGTCCCACGGCACGCCCATGCTGCTCGCGGGGGATGAGTTCGCGAACTCGCAGGGCGGGAACAACAACCCCTATTGCCTGGACAACGCCACGTCCTGGGTGGACTGGGGCGCATATGCGAAGCACGTGGATCTGGCGGAGTTCGTCAGGCGCGCCATCGCGTTTCGCAAGGCGCATGGCATGTTCCAGAGAAGGGAGGAGTGCCGGCTTTCTGATTACCGGTCGTGCGGGTACCCGGACATGTCCTTCCACAGTGACCGCGCGTGGTACGGCGGGTTTGCCTACAACAGCCGGCAGCTGGGCGTGATGTACTGCGGGGCATATGCGAACGAGGAGGAGTTTCTCTACGTGGCATACAACCTGCACCCCCTCGCGCAGGAACTCGCCATCCCTGCGCTCCCCGCGGGCATGGATTGGCACGTGGCCATCGACACGTCCGCGCCGACGGGGTTTTTGCCGGAGGGGCAGGCGCGCGTCGAGGGGCGCACCCACACGTTTCCCGCAAGGTCCATCACGGTGCTGGTGGGAAAGAGGGCGCTGCGTTCCGATCAGTCGGGGTAATTGAGGCGATCTTCCCCGATGCCCTCTAGCACTTGGTCGAGGTATTTCCGGGCGAGGTACTTGGCCATCGGCAGGTTCATGTCGAGGTAGTTTCCGCAGTCGCGCGCAGACGCGCCCGGCACCTCGCCCGCGAAATCTCTGATAAACGCGAACAATTCCTTTACGAGCGGCACGATTTCCCCGGAGGCGTAATCGCCCGCGAGCAGCAGGTAAAATCCCGTGCGGCAGCCCATCGGCCCAAAGTAGATGGTCTTGCCGCCGTAGGCGGGGTGGTTGCGCAAAAATGTCGCCCCGAGGTGCTCAATGGTGTGGACTTCCGCGGTATTCATCACGGGTTCCTCGTTTGGCGCGGTCATGCGCAGGTCAAAGGTGGTGATCACCGCGCCTTGCGCCACGTCCTTTCGCGAGACATAGATGCCTGGCCGCAGGCGCAGGTGGTTGACTTGAAAACTTGCGATCTTCTCCATAACTGGTGGTTTCCTCCTGTTTTTTATATACTTTCCTAGGCGGTTTTTGCCTGGCTTCTTCACGCTGTTCGGCCGCTGTTGCGTGACGAACCCCGATTGCTCTCGGCGCAAACGATTGCACATCCTTTCCGGGCTGGGCAGAACCGTGCCATACGAACGCGGGGCGTTTTCCGTGTGCATACGCAAATTGGTCAAAGCGCCCGCATCCCAGTATGATGGATTTTCGTCAAATTGTCAATGCCATGATGCCAGGGTAGAAAGCCCTTTCCCACGACATGCTTGCATGTCGGTGGGGAT
>CAYVVW010000135.1:4271-5794 GCA_964455335.1 uncultured Marvinbryantia sp. | reverse complement strand
AAGCGCCAGCACCGCAAGCACCAGCCCATTCGGTATCTCCATGGTATCTGCGTCGATAAACGCCACCGCCGTCAGCACCGCCAGAAAACAAAAAGCCACAAGCGCGTCCAACGACGGGCCGAATTGGCAAAAGCGCACCACGCACAGCACGGCCAGCACCCCGCCCAAAAGCTCAACGGCCGGGTAGCGGAACGAAATGCGCGCCCCGCATTTCCTGCATTTGCCGCGCAGGTAAAACCAGTTGAGCACCGGAACCATGTCATACCAGCGCAAGGTCGCCCCGCACGCCGGGCAATGGCTGCGCCCCTTCGAGAACGAAAGATGGCGCGGCAGCCGGTAAATCACGACATTCAAAAAGGAAAACACACACGTTCCCGCCACAAAGGCCAAAATCAGCAAAACCCATTCCACAAGCGCGGGCACGCCGCCCCAAAGCGCCGCGCCGCCCGCTGCCATGCCATCTCCCATCATCCGCGCACACCTGCTTCTTCCCGCTTATTCTTATTCATTCAAATCGACGCACCTGCGACCCGTCCAGTTTGAACATGGTGTTGATGCGGAACACTTCCCACTGCCGCTCCCCATCGTCGTCCAGATAATAATTGGCCAGGTACTTTCCCGTGCGGTATATCATCTTCGCCGGTTCTAACATATCCGGCGTGCTCTCCATCACCATGATCTCGCCCTCGCTGGCCGTCAGGCGTCGCACCTGCTGCTCCGCCGCCTTGGAAAGGCCGCTCCGCGTGTCAAAGTCGTACATCTGATCCTCTGACCCATAATATTGCAGCCCCACCATGCGCATGGCCGTCAGGACATTCCTGGCCTCCTGCAGTGCCAGGTGCGCCTCCGACCTCCACAAAAAGTATAGCCCAAACACCGAGAGAAACGCAACCATCATCAGTATGATCAACAAAATCGCCGCCAGGCGCCAGCCGTTTACCTGATAAACCTTTTCCTTTGGCATACTCCTACACCTTCTTTCCCACCGGCATTTTTGCCAAAAAATGGCACGCGCGCCACCCCTCTTTCCGACACATCCACGGCCGCAAGCGGCCTGTGCGCCTGTCATTTGCTATAGTATACACGATTCTGCCCGGTTAGACAAGCCTTTTTCGCACAGGATCGCGCCAAGATTCCTGAGAGATTCACGAGTAGATTCCAAAGTAGGTGGCAGGCGGAACAGACATGAGACTGGGGGAAACGCACCGCAAGATGAGGAAGGGATGGAAAAGGCGGCACAGACGTGGCATAGAGGCAACGCGCGCGAGATGAGGATAGGATTGAAATGACGGCACAGACGCGCGCCTGGGACAACGCGCAGGCTAAAGGCGGGCTGAAATGGGAAGCGCCGATGTAATGACGCGATGTTACGGCAGAAAGCCATGCCAACTCATTTCTGGGGAAAGACTCCCAGAACGACAAGAGATCCGAATGGATTGCGAAAACGCACCGCAATGCCGTATTGCAAAACGCGTCAGAAATGACAAAAGCTGTGCCTGACATGACAAAAGCCGTGTCCGACA
>CAYVVW010000135.1:0-4171 GCA_964455335.1 uncultured Marvinbryantia sp. | reverse complement strand
GGCATTGCGCTCCGGCACGAAGGTGGCCAGGCGATCCTGCGCGTAGGCGAAAAATTCCTGATAGGCCGCGCAATAGCGGTTTTCGCTCCCCTGCGCGCCCATTTGGTAGTCATTTTTGCAGCCTCCCCTGCACAGGGGGTAGTAGGTGCAAGTCCCGCACTTTTCGGCATGGTAGGGTTCGCGTGCAAACGTTTGCAGTTTGTCCGAGCGCAGCAGTTCCGCAAACGTTTGCTCCTGGATATTTCCGATGCGCAAATCGTCTCGCACAAAAAAATCGCAAGGGTACACGCCCCCGTCATTTTCTATGACGAGATACCCGCCGCACTGGCCGCACGCAGCGCAGGAGGAAGGCTGCCGGCCGATCCGCAAATTCACATAATCATCCAAATTGCGCACACTGACATACCTCCCCTCCCGCCAGTCGCGATACCACACGTCAAACAGTGCTTTGAGGAAATACCCATACGCGTCCGATGTCAAAAACCACGGCTCATGTTCCTGCTCTTTGGATGCGATGCATGGGATAAATTGCAGGAACTGGCCGCCCATTTTCGTAAGGGAACGGTAGACGCTTTCCGGCTTTTTCGCCACCTGTTTTGTGACCACGCAAAGCAAATTGGTGTCCACTTGGTAAGATTGCAGCAGCTCCCAGGCCGCCTCCACCCTTTGCGCTGTTCCCTCCCCCTTTGCGTCAATGCGGTTTTTGTCATGGATCTGCGCATTTCCGTCATAAGACAGCCCCACGAGAAAATGGTGATCCCGCAAAAACGCTGCCCATTGTTTGTCGATCAAAATCCCATTTGTCTGAATGGAATACTGCACATGGACGCCCGATTTTTTTCCTTTTTCGATCCGATCGACAAACCGCGCAAAGAAGTCCAGCCCCGCCAGCGTCGGCTCGCCGCCCTGGAACGTAATCTGCATCCACGCGTCCACCTCCCGCACAAGCCGCGCGGCGATTTGCTCGGACACCTCGTCCGTCATCACGCGCACCTGCATGTTGGAATGTGCCAGTTCCTCCTTGTAGAAACAATACCGGCACCCCATGTGGCACAGGCCGGAAGCCGGCTTCACCAACAGGCTGATTCCCTTCATGACCACACGTCCTTTCTTCCTCTTATGCGCCCATTTTTCCTGCGCCTGTTATCCATAAATTCATCATTTCACTCCGCTTATGCGCCCCGCCCTTATGCGCCCTTTGCGGTTGCGCCTTTTTCTTCCATACATTCCCTGCTTCCCGCTCATTTGATCCCGCTGTTGACAATTCCGCGAATAAAATGTTTTTGCGCAAACAAAAACAGGATCACCATGGGAATGGCAACCATGGTCGTCGCGGCCATCAGAAGATGCCACTGCGTGCCCTCCTCGGATCGGAACATGGCAAGCGCAAGCTGCACGGTTTTCATTTTTTCCGCATTTGTCATAACCAAAGGCCACGTGAAATTGTTCCAGACACTCAGGCTCTTTGTCACTCCCAGGGATGCGAACAGCGGCTTTGCGTTCGGCAGATAAATAGAGAGCCATGTGCGAAATTTTCCCGCCCCGTCTATTTCCGCCGCATCGTCCAGTGCCTTCGGAAAGTTTTCAAAATACTGTTTGCAAAAAAAGACGCCATACGAGCCGGAGATCAAGGGCAAGATAATCCCCGCATAAGTGTTGACCAGCCCCGTTCCGCCTTGCCCGAACAGGTCATTTCCACCCATGAGCGGAAACTTTGCCATGAGCAAAAAGGTGGGCATCAATGTCACCTGGCCAGGGACCATAAACCCAATCAGCAAAAAGAAAAACAAAATCCGAGACCCGCGAAAGTTTAGCCGCGCGAACGCATATCCCGCGATGGAGTTCAAAATCAGGGATAACACCACACTGATTACGGTAATCAAAAAAGAGTTCCAAAAGTAAGTTCCCCATGCGCCGGATTGGAATACCTCTTGAAAATTTGTCCGAACAATCTTTCTCGGAATCAAACGAAAAGTCTCGGTCGAGATTTCCGCAATTCCCTTAAAGGAATTGGACAGCATCATCAAAATCGGAAAAAATATCAGAAATGATACCATACCCATTGTGACTGCCCACAAAAAATGTTTCACGCTTTTTTTGCGAAGTGTCATCGTCATCCGCTCTCCTATGATTATTTTTTGAAGCGCATCCCCCAGAGGGGGTGTCGTAAACGGCAAATACTTTTGTCGTTTACGATCGCATTGCTCACGCCGGCTCTATGTCCTGCCCCTTGCTCCCGAACCGAAAGATCAGAAGCGTCACAAGAACCGAGAAAATGAGCAAAATGACGGACATCGCGCCCGCATATCCCATTTGAAAATCTTTCAGTCCTCGTTCGTAGATCTGGTGGACGATGGTGGTCGTTGATTTTAGCGGCCCGCCGCCTGTCATGATATTCACTTGTTCAAATACCAAAAAAGAATTGACCACGCCCGTCACCAGCAAAAAGAAGGTCGTCGGGCGCAACAGGGGCAGGGAAATATCCAAAAATTGGCGCAAACCAGATGCCCCGTCCAGTTTGGCAGCCTCATACAACTCCTCCGGGATGTTGGTCAGACCCGCCAAATAAATGACCATCGAATACCCGCAACTTTTCCAAATACTCATCAGCACGATGCACGGCATCGCCAAAACGGGATCTTGCAGCCACCGTTTGGCGGAAATCCCGAAAAACCCGAGCACCTGGTTGAAAATCCCATAATTCGGATCGTAAAAAAGCAGCCATATCATGGACACGCAGACCATGGACATGATATGCGGCACGTAAATCGCCGCGCGAAACAGTGGCACAAGGCGCGATTTGCGAAACAGGCACACGGCAAAGAAAAGACCCAGAAATAATTGTGGGAGCAACGTGCCTGCCGCGTAAAAAAATGTGTTGAGAATCGACTTTAGAAATTCCTCATCCCGCAGCAGTCTCGCATAATTGGAAAAACCGACAAATTCCGGTTTTGCGTAAAAATTGTAATCCGTGAAGCTGTAATAAATGACTTGCCCAATCGGATATAAAACAAAAACCACGAAAATAAAGTATGCCGGAAAAATCATCAGATACGCACAGTTGTCATTTTTTCTCCGCTTCTTTTGGAAAACCATAGACACCCTCCCACAGACAATCCTATCAAACGACCACTTTCATTTCCAGCAGCGTCTCGCCTCTATTGATGAATGAAAAACCTCAGACACGGACGCCAAGCCCTATCCGATTTCCTCTTTCAGCTGCTCAGCGGCGGCATCCAATGCCTCCTGCACGCCGCGCACCCCATATGAGATCTCCTCCATTGCCGTGTTTACCACATCTGCCAAACTGTTGCCATAGAGAACTTTCGGTGAACCGTGCCCATGCGCAATCGAATTGTACATCACCTCGTGCGTGGCGGGGTCTTCTGAAATATACCGCTCCCGCAGGCTTTCCCGAAGCGGCGCATACTCGATTTGCTCATACCTGTCCCACATGCGTTCCGCACTTTGCGCAAACGCAATAAACTTCCATGCGACATCTTTGTTCGCGCTGTCAGCGGTGATAGCCAGAAAATGCATTCCGCAAAAAGTTGCCGCTTCCTTGTTGGAAAGCGGATTCCCAACCGCAATATCCGCCTCCAGTTCACTTTGTTTCAGCACGTTATATATAGCGGTAGTAGTAATGGTCATTGCGGCATCCCCTTTTACAAACGGATCGTTTTTCAACTCTGTGCTATCCCAAGGAATATTTCCGATTTCACGCAATTCTCCAAGAAACTCCGCGGCCTCCACTGCCTCCGTCGTGTGAAACAAAATTTCGTTGGTATCTTCGTCCACCAGGTTTTTCACGCCATTTTGCTCAATAAAAATGGATAGCAGATGATGCAGGCCGGAACCGCTCGTCGGGATTGAAAATCCCACCTGCGTGACGTTCCCATTCTCATCCTTTTTTGTCAATGCCTCATGCGCAGCTTTTAATTCTTCCCAGTTTGTGGGTGGGGTGTTTGGGTCAAGCCCCGCTTCCTCAAATAATGCCTTGTTGTACAATAGAAGCCTCGCGTCCGCAAAAATCGGAATCCCATATTGCACGCCGCCCACCTGTCCGAGTTGCAGGGGATTTTCCATGAAATCATCCAGTTGATCCCAGTTTTCGGTATACTCTGTGAGCGGATAAAACTGCCCGAGCGGCACCCTCTGCCCTAGGATAGCT
>CAYVVW010000134.1:3789-5928 GCA_964455335.1 uncultured Marvinbryantia sp. | reverse complement strand
GGCGTTATGTGATCGAGAGCAACCGGGAGAGCGGCGACGGGCGGTACGACCTGCAGATGATGCCGAAAAAGCCAAAGGTTGATCCCGCGATCCTCATAGAGTTCAAGGTGCGCGACCGCAAGACAGAAAAAGACCTCTCCCAGACGGTACAACGAGCCTTGCGGCAGATCGAGGAGAAAAATTACGCGCAGAACCTCATCGCCCATGGG
This sequence comes from uncultured Marvinbryantia sp., assembly GCA_964455335.1. Lineage (GTDB taxonomy): Bacteria > Bacillota > Clostridia > Lachnospirales > Lachnospiraceae > Marvinbryantia. The sequence continues at coordinate 5,719 of CAYVVW010000134.1, read as the reverse complement.
TTTGAGGAGGGGAAGATCCTCAAATACGGCTTTGCGTTCGATGGGAAGAAAGTTCTGGTTGGAAAATGATCGCAAACGGCAAATACAGTTGCCGTTTGAGAAATATCGTTGTCGTTTATGAAATACAGTTGTCGTTTACGTATAGAAGGATTTCTCGAATGGCAGTTCGGGGCAGGAGACTGCGGTCATGCCCACGGCACACAGATGCCATGCTCACAGCACGCAGATGCCATGCGCGTTTTCGCTCACCGCTTTTTCGTGGAATTTTGCGGTGAGGGCAGCCTGGTAGACATCGTGGCAGTGCCTGTCGGCAGACAGGAAAGAAAGTGCCTCCTGGGCTTTTTCCGGTTCATAATATTGGGAGAGGATGGCGCGGGCGTCGGCCGGTTTCGCAAGGAGCGGCAGATGCCCTTTTGTTTTGATCGCGCGCAAGAGTTCGCCAGCGGATCGCCGCAGCCCCAGTATTTTTGCGTAATCATGGCGAAATTGGGACAGCCCCGCAAGGTCAGCGGGGATGGAGAGCAGAATGTGCAGCAGGGCGCGGCGCACCTGTGCTTTTGTGAAATTGCGCGTCCAAACAAGCGACGTAAACGATGTGGGGTCGGTGAACGCGTAGCGCATGCGGAAGATGCGGCGGGCCAGTGTCTCAGGCACGTCAAAAAAGCCCATGTAATCGGCAAAAGAGGACGCGGACAACAGGCAATGGTGCATCACAAACGAAAAGTCATCCAAAAAGAGGGGGAATTGCTTTCCCCATGCGTCTTTTAGGCAGGAAAACGCCGCATCCGGCACGAAAGATCGGACATCCGGCATGGCAGGCGGAACGTTCGGAATGAATGTCCGAACATCCGAAATGTCCTCCTGGACGGCGGGAAAACCGGCATCCGCCTGCCAAAATGCCTCCCGGATGGCGGTCGCCGAGGGATAGCCTCCCGCGAGGGAGCGGTCGTGGTAGCCGCTTCCCTTACGGCGGATGGCGATGGGGCGGATGCGGCTTTCCGTCTTTTTCAGGGCTTTTAGGTATTCCGTGCCGAGAATGTCATTTGGCTGCGAAAGGGTATCACTGGCAGCGTTGTTTGCAAGGGTTTGCGAAAGGGCGTCACTGGCAGCGCTGTTTGCAAGGGCTTGCGAAAGGGCAAATTGCCGTGCCTTTGGGTAGGGGTCTCCCATGCGCAGCGCATGTTTTAATGCGGCGCGGTAGGCCTGCGGCTCGCGCGCGAGGATGTCCGCTGCCACGGACAGGGCAGAAATGTCGCCGGACTCGCTGCCAAAGCATAAATAATCCACGCAGCCGAGGCTGTTTAACAAGGATACCGCGCCGCCCGCGAAATATTCGGCGCTCGCGCACGCGTAGCAGGGCGGCAGCTCCAGCACGAGATCCGCGCCCGCCGCCAGCGCCATCTTTGCGCGGGCGAACTTGCCAATCACGGCAGGCTCGCCGCGCTGCACGAAATCGCCGCTCATGACGACAACCAGAAAATCGGCGTTTGTCTCCTTGCGCGACAGTTGCAGATGGTACGCGTGCCCATTGTGAAACGGGTTATATTCTGCGATGATGGCGGTGACAGTCATGTGTTTTCTCCTTTGTTCGTGCTGAGTTTGTTTGTGTTGATGTTGTTTGTGTTGATGTTGTTCGTATTGATTTTGTCCGGGCTGATTTTGTTTGTGTTCATGCTGCCCACGTCCAAGGCGATCGCAAACGGCAACTGTATTTGCCGTTCACGATCGCCCCATCGGGGGACGCGCACGAATTTGCTGCAGAATCCTGTGTACGAATTTGCTGCAGAATCCTGTTGCTTGCGCAGCGCAAATGTGGAATCCTGCTGCTGTTGCGCAGCGCAACTGCGGCGCAATAAACGACGAAATCGAAACTCGTTTTGTCGTTTGCGATATGTGGTCTTTAGCGTTCGCTATCCGTCAGTGCAAACCC
>CAYVVW010000134.1:0-3779 GCA_964455335.1 uncultured Marvinbryantia sp. | reverse complement strand
CAAGGCCTTTCTGGTCTCGGGAAATGCCTTGCCCAAGGGGAAACTCTCCCCGTGCATCTCGCCCTCCAACGAGCGGTAGACGAAATCGACCTTATCCCATCCGTCATCCCACAGAAATGCTTGGTAGGACGCGTCTAAAAGTTCTTTTTGAAATGTTTGCAAAATCTTTTCGACCTGCGCGCTTGTGAGCGTCTTTGCGTCGTCCTCGGACACAAATTGGAAGTCGCTGTAATGTTTGCCGACCCGGATGGCATAAATTTCATCCGGCGCGACGTTCAAGACCGGGTACATGCTTTTCTTTTGCGCCTGATTTTCCCATATAGGCGCAAAGGCGTTCTCCGTATGCGCGTAGGAATAGCAGCGGTGCTTCTCGCGCCCGTCTTTCATTTGATAAGTGATGCGTACTTTCTGCCAGCCATTATCGATTCCGGTAAACGTGTTGCTCTTTTTGATTGCCGAAAGCATGCGATCAATCTGTTCCTGTGTGCACACAAAGTAGGTGTGTTCCCTTGTGGATCTGCGGTAGAGGGCGGTGTCGTCCCCCGTGGCCGTAACGGCAAGCTCGTAGGCCGTCTCGCCCGCCTCCATCCGGTAGGGGGTGTCGCTTGCATCCACGGCATCATCCGCAGCGCCAGCCATGGCGGGATTTGGCACATAGACATCGATTCCGGATTCTCCCGTCAGGTAAGGGCTTGTCGAGCGGATGGCATCAAGTTCCTCTGGTTTCGGCAGCCACGTGTCGTACCCGAATGGGTCAAACTGCAACAGGCAGAGCAGCCCAAGCGTGAACGCGCCTGTGAGAAGCAGCTGCCGCCGGTCGCGCAGCACCTCGCGGATGTCCATGCAGTACGCGAACTCAATGATTGCGCTCGCGAGGAGCAGACCTACGAGCCATCCGAAAAATCCCCATGCCGCGCTTTTTTCGCTTACGGCGTAGAAAAACAGCGCGCACACGAGCGAAATCGGCACGACAAGCAGGAACTTTATGACGCGCTCCGCCGCGTGGAACGCCACGGCCGTTCCCGCTTTTTCCGACGGGCGCACGCGGTACAGGAGCACGCAGACGACGCACGTCACAGCCGCTGTCATAAGGGCGGCCAGTACGATGTCGGACGGAAAGCTGTTGTCTATCATGCCTTCCCCTACGCGCCAGAACGGATAAAACGGCGTGCAGCGAAAGCCAATCTCGCCTGTGCCGACCGTATCGAATGATGTGAAGTAATATTCAAACAATCCTGTCTTTAGCACGGCCAGTGCCGGCGCATAGCCGCAAAAAATGTTCAAAACAGCAAGCGCCGCGAAAAATTTTCCTGTGAGCATCATGGAAAGAATGCTAAAACTGTATGCCAGCAAAAAGCAGCAGATGTTCACGCAGATTCCCTGAAGCAGCGTCTGGGCCGGCAGTGGGGCATCCCGAAACAAGCAGACGGCGCAGGCAGCCAGAAGATTTCCCGCGAATGGCGCCAGCCATAAGAAAATGCCGGCGGCGCACTGCGCGCCAAACAGCTTTTCCCGGCGCACCGGGATGCTGTGGTAGAGATCCAGCTTTTTTTGCGCGTGCAGATACCCAAACTGCATCATGCCGAGCACTACGGCCGAGAGGCCTGTGACCGCAAGCAGCAGCGGGTTCTGAATCATATAAAATCCGATGGTTTCTGCCATCCTCGGATCGGAGAAGGGATAACTGTTTTGCGCATTTCCCGCCAAAAGGAGAAGCCCGATGGGGTAGTAGCAGAAATAGAGCACCGCAAGCAGGATGCCATACGCCGTCCCGCGCTTTGCGGATTCCTTTGTGAGTTTAAGAAATGAGATTTTGGATGTCATAGCCTGCCACCTCCGTTTCGCTGATAAAGATTTCCTCTAAGGACAGAGGAAGGATTTCGCAGAACAGCGGGTGCTTCGCCTGAATCGCCCGCAGGATTTCCGCCTCGGAGCCGCGCGCCGTAATGCAGGAGAGATTTCCCCGAGTTTCTTTTTTCAGAACGTCCAGTTCCCGCAAAAGACAATCGTTTTGCTCCGCGTCCAAAATCACATATTGCACTTTGTGAATGTCCGTTTTTAGTTCTTCCAAATCGCGCGAGAAAAGGATACCGCCCTGGTGCAAAAGGCCCACGTGGTCGCAAATGTCCTCCAATTCGCGCAGATTATGCGAGGCAATGACGGGGGTGAACGCGCGGCGCATCACCTCGTCGATAAACAGGCTTTTCACAGCCTGGCGCACCACCGGATCCAGCCCGTCAAACGTCTCGTCGCAAAGCAGGTACTTCGTGCCTGCGCACAGGCCGAGCAGCACAAATACTTGCTTTTTCATCCCCTTTGAAAAGGTGGCGAGCTTGCGGCTTTCATCCAAACCGAATTTTTTGCAGAGATCCGAAAAGCGCGGCCGGTCAAAAGAAGGGTACACGATGCCATAAAAATGCGCCATGTCCCTGACGCGCGCGTTCGCGAAATAATAGGGCGCATCCGGAATAAAGCAGAGCTGCGCTTTCGCCGCCGTATGTTCAAACACGTCCATGCCGTCTATCTGCGCCGTTCCCTCATCCTGGCGCAGGACGCCCGCCAAAACGCGCAGCAGGGTGCTTTTTCCCGCACCGTTCGTGCCCACAATGCCATACACGCCGCCCTCCTTTATCCGCGTCGACACGCCGTTTAGCGCACGGATGTCGCCAAAACTTTTGCTGATATTTTCCACCTCAATCATGGTGCTCCCCCTCCCTTTTTCCGGACTTCTCGGCGAGCTTGCCGGAGCTTTCCGCCGCAGCAGGATCTGTGTCCACGCCATGGCCAGTCTGTGAAACTTCCGCGTTACGGTCAGTCTGTAAAACTTCCGCGTTACGGTCAGTCTGTAAAATTTCCGTGCTATGGCCAGTCCGTAAAATCCCCGCGCCACGGTCCGGCCGCGCAATACCGCTGGCCTTTGGCAAAACTTCCGCGTCAGTCGGCGCGCCACCTTCATATACATCCTGGATCTGCGCGAGCAGCGCCTCTTTTGCGATGCCAAGCTCCTTCGCCTGGCCTGCCTGCTCCCGAAATTTTTCAAGAAACGCGGCCTGTTTTTGGCGCACCAGTTTTTCCCCGCCGGCCACAAAATTTCCCCTGCCCTTCACCGGATAGATGAAGCCGTCCTGCTCCAGCATGGCATAGGCCTTTTGGATGGTGTTCGGATTGATCGCCAGGTCTGTCGCCAGTTTGCGCACCGATGGCATCTGCGTGTCCGGCTCCAAGATGCCCTTTAGGATCAGCATCTGAAAACGCTCCACGATCTGCTCGTAGATCGGCCGGCGGTCGCGGTAATCAATCAGAATCATGCGTGCCCCTCCTTTCTATTTTGTGTATCATGTGTAATAGTTGAACTAGTACACTTGGAAAGCATACCACGGAAAAACGTGGGTGTCAATCACTTTTTTGATACATCGAACGACAAACGTATTTGCCGGTTACAGTAGACCAATACCACAGAATGGCCCTGAGTGTCGGGAATACCCTAGAATGGTCAAGGGTGTCGAAAATGTCCCAGAATGGGCGTGGGTGTCGAAAATGTCCCCAGAATGGCCGTGGGCATCGAAAGGTATCCCGATGCCCACGCTTATGCGGATTTGCTTGCATTTCGATGCTTGGAACGCAGATTTTTTCTCCGATCTTGCCACTCTGGCTTGTGCGCGAAAAGCAGAGATTTTTCTATTTTTGCCACGCTTGCCTGTGCGCGAAACAAAAAATTTATTCCATGATACTGCGGTAAAAAGATGCCTTACGGATTGTTTCGTGCTTCGCTGTCTACG
>CAYVVW010000133.1:0-5981 GCA_964455335.1 uncultured Marvinbryantia sp. | reverse complement strand
ATGTCAGGCAAACCATGTCGTCAAGCGACCCCTGTCAGCTTGGCCAGTTTTTCCGGCAGCTCGGGGTACACGCTCGCCCGGGAGATGCCCATGGATTGCAGCCACCAGCCCAGTTCTTCAACGCAATTTTTGTCTATGATGAGCTTGTACAGGAAGATCGGGGAGGTTCCCATCGTTCCCGCCGATCCCTTTTTCAGCACCCGCTTCTGGATTTCCTCCAGGGAGACGTAATCGAACGGGTTGTGCGGCGCGTCCGGGTTTGGCGGGGTGTACAGGTTGTAGGCCACGAAGCACCCGCGCTGCACCCGGATCCGGTGGTTGAGCCGGGATGTCAGGATGGCCATGGGCAGGAACAGGTCGCGTATGTCTGGCATGTCCGGCATGTCTGACCTGTCCGACCTGTCCGTTTTGCAAGTGTCGCGGTATTGCTCGTAGGGAGCCCCTTGCTTTTTCGCAAAGAACGCGTCCAGCTTGCTGTCCCCAAGCAGGAACATGTCGTACATCCTCTCATTTTCCGCCGTGGAGAGATTCGGTATCGGGGTTTTGTAAAAATATTCCTCGCCCAGCACCTTTTTGATCGTGTCTGGCAAGTTTGCATACCTGCCCCCATTGTCCACCAATTCTCTCCATCCCCTCAGACGACTCAGGCGCTCTAGCCGGACCTGGTTGTAGATGCCCGGGTGGAATATGGACAGGCTGATGTCGTGGTCGATGGGCTTCCTCGGCTTGCTTTCCCAGTATTTTGACAGCGCGAAGTACAGGGACGAGAACGCGGTTTCTGACCAGTCCAGAAAGCTGGTCGGCACGCGGTAATGGCGCATCATGGAGATGTAGTCCGATGTCGTGAACGCCAAGCCCCGCTCCATTTCCGCCACGCCGTCTGCCTGGAACTTGAACTCCCCGTAATAATCCCTTTGGTTTGCCTGGAGGGAGGGGTACTTCTTCGCCACGTCGCCCGTGTACGCGTGCATCAGCGTGGGGATGTGCAAGTGGGAAGCCCTCCCGCCCCCGCGGAACCAGACAGGCGACATCCGCCCCTGGTCGCCTTGGCCCATGTCCTTTGCGCGCTGCTCCAACAGCCTCGCGCAATGCCGGATGTAAAAGAACAGCTCGGACATGCCATAGGCATGGATCTCCCAACGGTCTCCATCCGTGTCCCCTGTGGCGGGGTACGCGAGGCATCCCAGCCAGATGTAGGGCTTGGCGGGCTGCCTTGTCCCCACCTTGTCGTGTATCTCGGCGTTCAGCGTCCCCAATTCCTTGAGGGATTTCTGGTTGTAAAAGAGGTGCGCCGTCTCGATGTCAAATTGGAAGCGTTTCCTGGCGTGCTCCCTTCTGATGCCGGCCACCGAGCCCCAACAGGCGCGCGTCCTTGTCATGCGGCAGAAGTGCTCCGGTGTGCCCCGGAGCATCTTTGCGTAGTTTTCCCGCACCTGATTTTGGAAAATGGCGCAGATTTCCTCCGCCTTGCTTTTGTCGGCAAATCTCGCATCGTTGTCCAGGTTGCCGCACCTGCGCCTGAGGTCAAAGTCTTCCAGGATGGGGAGCAGCGTCTCGTAGTGAAACGACAGGTCCTTTTGGTACGAGACGATGGCCCGCGCGAAGAAGGCAAGCCACTTGCCGGCCAGATCCTCCAGGCGGTCAAGCTCCTTTCGCACGCGCCCGTCGTCAGCCCAGTCCTCGCCTGCTGCGTGGGAGACATAAAACCACACGAACCGCTCCCGAAATTCCTCCTTGGTTGCGGGCGCCAGTCGGCCGCATTCCCACTTCTCGTATGCTTCCCAACGCCAACCCTCCCGGTTGTCTTGGTAAAAGTAGTCCGCCACGAGCCCAAAGCGCGGCTCTTCCAGCTCGCGCGTGGACTCCCGCATCCGCTCGGGTACGTCCGTGCCCATGATGGAGTCCGTCCAAGCCTGGACGCAAAAAAGCATGTAGTCCACCAAGGTCATGCCATTTAGGGAAGCCATCGCAATGTCCGAGCACGCCTCCCGGATGTTTTCCCACTCGCTGGAAACGACCAGCGTGTGCTTCCTTAAGCCGTGGTCCAGGTGCCTGCGCCCATCGCTTGTGCGGATGAATCTTCGGACGTATTCCCTTTCCCCCGTGTTTTTCAGGCAGAACCGAATCCGTTCCCGCATGCGAAGGACCATGTCCGGGCTTTTGTCGGCCGGCCCTGGGTCCTCAAGGAACTCCTTGCACAAGGGCAGGAGCGACAAAAAGAGTTTTTCGTAAAATTCCTGCGAATCCGGGCCATCGGCAAACTGGAAAACCGCGAGCTGGTAGGCGCTGCTTAAGTCCCCGTCCTCACAGCAAAGGAACGGCCGTATCTCGGACGCAAAGTTATCCTTGACGATGCTCCGAATTTTCGTCCGCAGTTTTTTGTAAAATATCGCGGTCTTTTCGGCCCACCCATCCCCGCTGCTCTCAAAGAACATGGAGCGCACCATTTTTTCCATGGCGGCATCGGCCGTCCCGTCCGCCCCTTGGGAGAGCATCCCCTGCAAGACGTAGAGGAACTGCCGCTCGAAAACGGACTCCAGCAGGAATCGGCCCATGTAGTAATTGCGCTCCCCGCGGTTCCATGGCGCGGCGTAGTGGAACAGCTCGTGGGCGAGGTACCACACGCCCCTTTGGATGTCAAAGATGATGGAGTTGGGGATGTCCAGGTTGATGGTGCGGATCCTGCCCTCCCCCGCCTCAAAGTACATCTGCGTCTTGACCTGGGGCACCGTGTTCACGGTAATCAGGGGCACAAGCTCCGACTGTCTGGCATCCCCCTGGGTGCGGTAGATGACCTCCAGGATTTTTTTCGTAATGCCGTAATAGGCGTGCATCAGGAAGTCGTACTGCCCGGTGGCCCGCAGGTGGCAGCTGGGTATCTCGAAAAACATCCTGCTTGACTGGGCAAGGTGGTAGATCTGCTGCTTGAACGCGTTGGTCAGGTCCAGGTACCACTCCCATGACCACTCGATGCACCCGTCCCCGAGGTGGAGCAGCTGCCCGATCGCAAGCAGGACAGCCTTGAACTGCCTGTGGAGGTCGGAGACCCACAGTGCGCTGTAGGACGTGGAGATAACGCTGCTGTAGTCCATGTACATCAGATCCAGCGTGTTCACAATCCCCGCGGCGGGGCTGGCCAGCTGCTCCAGTTTTGCCCGCACGGCCTCGTAGATCGCCTCGTTGCTTTTCTCGGGCGCGCCGGCCGCATTTTGGGGCGCGCCGCTGCTTGCATTTTGCGCATTCCCATTGCCGGCCCCGGGCGCGTTGGCTGCATCTTGCGCATCTCCGGGTGCGCCGTTACTTGCAACTTGTGCACTCCCACTGCCGGTTCCGGGCGCGCCCTGCAGCTCGGAAAGTTCAAACGCATGGGCAAACTTCTGAAACTCCGTGCCCCAACGCACCTGAAACTGCCCGCCCGCATCCAGCCCGTCCAACAGGGCTTTCAGGTCGCTTGTCTGGCTTTCGCTGTATAAAAGCCGTATGTTGCTGACGAGGATTTTTCGGTCCTCGTCCAGGTATTTGCCGTTTTCGTCCAGGCACAGGCCAATGCGGGCATGGGGCTTGGCCGATTGGGCCTTGCCGCCCACGATCAGCTCGATGGCCCTGCTTGCGGGAATTTGCATCACCGCGTCGTATTCTCCGACAGAGAAACGCACGCTGCCCACAGCGTCCGGGTCCGGTTTCACGCTTGCGACACCGTTTTCGCCCTGTGCGTGCCCGCCCGCGTCCGATGGGCAACTGCCATCCCCCATGCCCACGATCTCCCGGACAATGGCGCGCAATTCCCCATGGTCGCGCACAAAGTCCTGCACCGCAATCTGGACCAGGGCATCGCCACGGATCTCGTTGGCGGCGTTTGTGGCAGTACTTGCGCTGTTTTCATTGGCGCTGTTTGCGCCAGTTTGGTCGTCCCTCGCTATGGGCTGTCTCGTCGCAATGATGGAGAAAGAAGTGAAAAATGCCGGTTGGACTTCCTCACCATTTGTGTCATTCGCATGCTCGGCTCCATTCGCGTGTTCTGCGTCATCCGCGTGTTCTGTTCCATTCGCGCACTTTGCATCATTCGTGTGTTCTGTGCCATTCGCATGATCTGTGCCAGGATTGCCACCCGTGGTTTCCGCAACCTTCATGTGCTTGACGTAGTCCACCGTCTGCAATATGTCAACATACTGGTCGCTCAGCCAGATGATAGCAAGTTCCGCCGCGTTGAGCGTGCCAAAAACCTCGCAGTATACCTCGCCATCATATCCTTTTGTTTTTCCGTTTTCTCCGTTTTTGCCACTCTCGTTATTGTCCGCACTTTCGCTGTGTTCTCCGTTTGCGTCTGGAGTTCCGGAGATGGCAGTCTCTGCTGCCTGTTTCCCGCCTCGGCTGCGCGCCCCCGCTCTGTTGATTTCGTCCACAATCGACAGTATCTGCTTGCGCAGCATCCCCTGCAACTTGAGCACGTCGTCCGTCTTCTCGATGATTTCGTTGGTGAGGGAAAGCATCGTCAGACACAGGAATCGCTTGTCGACAACTTTTCCATCAATTTCCACAGACCACCTTTTGCTATCCTTGTCAAAGCGCAGCCGCGCCTTGCCCGAAGCGCCAGCATCGGCCGCGGCATCGCTGTCCTTTGCGTTCCCAGATGTTTCCTTGCATTCGGAAATCTCGTAGAGAAGCACGCTCTGCCTTTTCCCGAGCCATTTCTTCGCCAACCCCTGCACTTTGTGGTAACCCCAAAGGGAATCGACAGGAATGATCTCCAGCAGGTCAAACTCTCCAAATGTGAGGTACTCATCCTGCAAAGCACGCTTTTTGTCCGCTTGCGCACCCACAATGGAGTTGAAGTACGTGCGGCATTGCCGCCCATTGTAGCGGTACTGCCTTGCGCATTGGAACAAATTCACCAGGTAGCCCTTTTCTATTTTCATGACATTCCACCACTCCTTGTCGTTTCATATGGCAAACGGCAAAATGATTTTCGTTTTGTCGTTTGTTTTATCGCTCGTTTCTCCAAATTTGTGCTGTGTGTGCAGTTAACACGATGTTCCATCGTGCCAACTACTCACCATATGTTTCCAGCATGTCCGCAAATGCAACCAGCAGCTTCCGTTTCCAGGGTGGCATGCGGTCGTAAGCGTGGAGAAGTGCCTGCGCGCCTGCGTCCATTTCCATTTCTGTTTCTGCCTCTGCCGTTTCGCCAACACCCACGCGGATCGGAACGCTCCGTTTGTCGCCAACGTAATCGTGTGTTTGGGCTTCCCCTGAGACCAACTCCCCGAGGGAAATGCCCAGCGCGTGGCAGATCGTCAGGAGGGTCGTGACGTTTGGTTTTGTCTTTCCCCGCATCAGGTAGCCCAGAGCGGACGGCGACATCTGCGTCCGTTGCGCAAGGGCGTACAAAGTGATGCCTTTCTTCCTGCAGATCTCCTTTAGCCTAGCTAACATCAGCAGGTAGTCGCTTTCCGGGTTGTAGGTCGTTTTTTCCTCGTTATCCATCTTTGAAAACCCTCGACTTATCGCAAACGACGAAAACGCTTTTCGTTTTCGTTATATCCAAAACTTAAATTTTCCTTCTAGCAGCTTAATCCGTATGAGGACTACGATGGGCAATTTCTTCGTAATACTTGCATCACTCATTCGACTTGTGTGTCATCTGCATATTTGGGGTTATTGAATATCTTACCAATGATAAATGGCATATTTTTATCCATAGCATGACTTCTCCTCAAACTTATCAGGCTCTGTAGGGACATTTTTACAATGTTTTTTTCATCTTCCAACAGGCCATTTCTAAGAAAATTGTATTCCTCATCGCTTACATAGTATCCGGCACCCATACGGAATCCTCCCACTCATGTTTTCTCCCACTTTGCCCGCGCCAGCGCACTTTCCAAGGATGGGAAATCACGCACGCGCATCGCATATGCTGTGGTTCGTCATGGATGCCCGGCTGCCCCAGCCAACGATGAACAGGCATGGGACACCCTACACCT
>CAYVVW010000132.1:0-5994 GCA_964455335.1 uncultured Marvinbryantia sp. | reverse complement strand
CCTGCGACCTCCTGGTCCCAAACCAGGCGCTCTAGCCAAGCTGAGCCACACCCCGAGTCATGTATTCCTGTACGTCCCGCGACTGACGCATGAGTGATTATAGTATACTCCCTTTCAAAAGTCAACCGTTTTTTCTGACAATCGAGAAAATTTACGGGGCTTTTTTTCGACTTTTTTTCGAAGTTTCCATGCACACGGCCACGCATAGCCAGAGCCACCCGCCTACTTGACGAGGCAGATGGTTCTGGCATTTCAGATTTTCGGAAAATCATTTTACCGTAATCGTAATCACTTTTTTCTTGCCATTGCTGCTCTTGACCGTGATTTTGCACTTGCCTTTCTTTTTGGCTTGGATGACGCCCTTCGCGGATACGGAAGCGACTTTCTTGTTGGAACTGGAGTACGTGATGCTTTCCGTTGCCGTAATCGGGCTTCTCTTTACCTCAAGCGCGCGCTTCTCCCCTTTCCTTAAGGTCGCCTTGCCTTTTTTGATGGACACGCCCGTGACGGAGACGGAAAGCGACTTCAGCTTGACTTTCTTTTTCTGCACGGTAATCGTGCAGGAAGCCGTCGCGCCCAATTTGGTGCGCACCGTAATGACCGCTTTGCCGGTTTTCTTTTTCGCCTTGAGCACGCCCTTCGCGCTGACCGTCACGACCTTCTTGTTGGAACTGCTCCAGGAGACGACCTTGTCGCCTTTTTCCAGCTTTACAACTTTGAGTGCCTTGCTGGTTTTTCCCACTTGCAATGGGGTGCTCTTTGCGTTTAGCGTCACCGTCGGGGTTTCCGTCGGCTTCTCTTCCGGATTTTTCGGTGGTGTTACGCTTGGTGTTGGCGTTGCTGACGGCTTCTCCGACGGCGTTTCTGTTGGCCTTTCTTTCGGATTTTCCGACGGTGTCGCCGTTGGTGCTACACTCGGTGTCGGCGTTCCCGCTGGCGTTTCCGATGGCACTGCACTCGGTGTCGGCGTTTCTGTCGGTTCTTCTGACGGCTTTTCCGATGGATCTTCTTTCGGTTCTTCCGATGGTTCTGGCGTTGGTTCTTCTTTCAGTTTCTCTATCCGCTCTGTTTCTTCTTTCCCGCACAGTGTGCAAGTGCGCCTTTGCTCCCCTTCTTCCTGTGCCGTCGCGGGTTTCGTGATCTCCCACTCGGACCACTGGTGCTCATGCTTCACGGAGACGTTGTATTGCAGTGTGAACCCGCCATCCGCGGATGTCGCCGTGACAATCGCTGCTCCATATTTTAGGATAGTCACAGTTCCCTCAAAATTCACGGTGGCCACCGCCTCGTCCGAAGATGTCCAGATGATTTTCTGATTGGATGCATTTTTCGGCGTCACATGGCAGGAAAGGACTTTCTTTTCTCCCAATTCCAGTTCAAGCTCCAAAGGATCTTCGGTCGTTAGGCCTTCCACGGCTATGCTCTGCGTGACAGTGCTCTCATGAAATGTTCCCGTTTCAGGTTCTTCCTGCCCTGCGCGCTCTTTTATGTAGGTGGTTTTCCGGATGTCGTCCGCCGGGTCAATCGCAATCTGTGTTCCGGCATCCACCGCCACCTGCTCGACGGCGGCTTCCACCACAGTTCCGTCCTCCCCAATCTCGGAAATCTTGCACGACACTTTCCCATAGTCCGTGCCGCGCAGGCGGAACGTGTACCCCGCCCCTTTTGGCACAAGGATCACTTTCATGAAATCATCGTTGATCGCGCTGTGGTAGGTGTAAAAAGAAATTCCGTCCTGCTCCCCGGAGTATTCCTGCCCATCTAAAACGGTCAGAACGACGTTTCCGGACGCGTCCAAAACGTCCACATCGACCGGGCAAGCCGCTTCCATCCGCTGAAGTTCATTTTGTCGGATCAAATGAATGTATTTCAACGTGGATTCCAATTCCGAAATCGTACCCGCCGCTGTCCTCTCCGCGCGTTCATCCTTCGTGATCGGGGCAAGCTCTTTCATGCTGCGCTCTCCGTCTCTTCGAACCATCGCAAGATATTCGAGCGCATACAGGAGCGTCTCTGCCTTTTCCCGATCGATCTCCTCATAATCCAATTCCAAGTATTTCTGTTTCACCCAATGCGACAGGCAATCCCCCAATCCGGCAGCTACCCGCATCACATTTCTTAGATCATTCGTTTCCTGCGTATGCATGATCCAATCGGACAAGTCCTTCCCCCAATCCATGCCGTCTTTCGCAGCCTTGAGGAACCAAACATTCTCCAATGCCTTGTCAAGCGCATAATCGGCCCCCTTTGTGGCCGCGATCTCCTCCGCGATTCTTGCCAGTTCCTGAGTGATTTTCGTGTCGGCTCTTTGAAGCAAGTTCTTCGCGGCATCCTGCAGTACCTGGTACTCCGCATTTTCTCCGATGTACGTCAGCATCTCCCGATAGAGGGCGTTCGACTCCTGCAGCGTTTTGTACTGCATCCACTCTTTCCAAGCAACCTGCCCCACGTCCAACCCATCTATTAGCCATCCCATTTTCTCCATACAATTCTCCACGGAATTGGACTTCAAAAAAATTCGGATCAGTCCCTCCAGTTCCGGGTCGGGATTGCCGATGATCTCCACCGCCTTTTTATAGATGCTCTCCGCGAGATCATTGTCTTTGAGTGCCTCCTCAAATTCGCTGGCCGTGAATTTCTTCCTGATCTCCGATGCCTTGTAATAATCATAGCCGCTTGCAGCGAGATACTGCCCGAATATGCTACTGAGCATGGATGCCAGGCTTTTTACGCTTTTCGCTTCCGCAAGCACCTTTATCTCGTCGCTGCCCTCGCTTAAAATCGCGCAAAGGATTTTTTCCGCATTTTCTTTCGATGTTGTTTCAAAGAACAGCTCTCTCCATCCATCCCCTACGTCGATGAAGTTTTCAAACAAATAGTCGAAGCGTCCGACCACGCCGCCATCCCAACTTTCCATGTACAAGGCGTGAAGGAAATTCTCCGAGTTGGCGAGGTAATTCATCGTATTCTTAATATTCTTTTTCCAAGAAATCCATTCCCATATCGTGTAGATTGAGGACTCGCCGCCTGTGTACGCAAAGTGATCCATTCCTGAGCCGTATGGCACCCAAGTAATCGTGCCGCCGTAGTGTTGCAACTTATCCGGATGATACGTGAGGTTGTCGGACGGGTAATATGCATATAGCGTACAGTATTTAAATGACTCATAATACAGTTCAGGCATATCGCCTGTAAAATAGACGAACTTTAGGCTGTCACAGGAACGAAATGCCCAACCCGCTATGCTCGTCAACCCTTCCGGAAAATCAACGCTCGCCAGGCTGTTGCAGCCACCAAATGCCCCAACCCCTATGCTCGTCAACCCATCCGGTAAATCAACGCTCATCAGACTGCCGCAGTTTTGAAATGCCCAGCTCCCTATGCTCGTCAATCCATCCGGCAAATCAACGCTCATCAGGCTAGAGCAGTCAGAAAATGCATAATCCCCTATGCTCGTCAACCCATCCGGTAAATCAACGCTCGTCAGGCTGTCGCAGTCGTGCAATGCGTATGCATCGATATTTTCGATAGTTCCTACTACCGAAACGGTGCAAATTTCATCCTTCCATAAAATCCATGGATGTGATGGGTCATATCTACCAAAAGTATCGTATGCATAATCCGCCATCTCTCCCTCACCGCTGATTGTGAGGGTTTTTGTTTCTGTATCGTAATTCCAGACAATATTATCCCCGTTCTTCCCGCAAGTTCCGCTTGTCGGATTCACTTCGATTTCCGCAGTGGACGCGATGGCCTCCACTTTTTCTTCTACGGCATTTTGTGCTTCCTCTTCCTTTGATGTTTGTGGTTCTGCCGTTTCAACCTCCCCTGGTTCTTCTGTTTCAACCTCCCCTGGTTCTTCTTTCTGAAGATCTGTCATTTCGCGTTCCTTTTGCGCTGATTCCATCGTTGCGTCTGTTTCCGATTTTTCTGCCGGATCATCCGTTTCCGATTCGCCAACCGGAGCATCCGTTTCTGGTTCTTCTGTCGGAGCTTCCGCTTCTGTTTCTTCTACCACGCCATCCGTCTGTTCGGTTTCTTCTGCCGTGCCAATATCCGCCACCGTGATCTCCACCATGGCACGATATATCTCTGCCCGCTCCGTCACTTCCGCCGCAAGGGAGTACGTTCCCGCTTCCACAGGAGCTTCCCATGCTCGTTTTTCCGCAAGATTCGGGTTTCCGTCCTGCGTGGACTCGTACAAAGCCGCTTCCACCTCATTGCAGAATCGATCCGTTTCCCCGACGGCCACTTCCTGCTCACTGCCGTCCGCATAGACAAGCGTCACCGCCATTCCGTCCGGCGCAATCGGCTCTCCTACCGCAAATCTTGTCCTTGCGGGCGGGTATGCCAAAGAAACGGATTGAACCGCCTGTGTCCTGACAAGGCGCACTTCCAACCGCGCGTCTGCATCTGTGCCTACTTCTCCCGACAAGCCGCCCGCATCCGAAGCATTTTTCTGTAACCCGCTGTCCTGCCCTAAGCTATTCATACCCAAGACATCTTCGCGCAATCCACCATTCTCAGCGTTCCCTGGCTCTAGGCCGTCCACGCCCAGGACATTTTCGTGCAAGTCATCATTCTCTGTGTTCCCTGGCTCTAGACCATCCACGCCAAAAATATTTTGTCGCAATCCATGGTTCTCGACACGGTAAATGTAAGCCTCCGCTGCCGAAAGCTCCGCTTTGAGATACCCCGCCCCCTCTTGCGCACGGCTGATTTCCTGCAATCCGCCCTGTCCTTCCTCCTGCGCCCAACGGTACAGTTCGATGGAACAGTCCACATCCGCGCCATTCTCGCCCGTGAGCAGATATTCCCCATCCTCCTGTGGCCAATAGCAAAAATACGCGCTCTGCCCTTCCTCCACAAAGCGGCTTTCCTCCAAGAAAATTTCCTCCGCGCCGTCAAAGACTGGCAAAGCGTCCTGCGTTTCTTCGGCATCCTGATCAACACCGCTTGATTCCATCACGATTTCACCTTGCATATGCGGACTTCCAGACAGGGGCAATTCCGGCGCGTCCGTTTCTGATGTTTCCGCTCCTTCCCCAACAACCTGCACGTCTGTACCCCAGGTTTCCGTTCCTGCCCCATCTCCTTGCACGTATGCTTCCAGTTGAAAATCATCAAGACCTTCCACCAAAGCAGAATCCGTCTCCTCCGTGAGCACAAACTCCGTATCCTCCGCCATGGACGGCATTACGCTCTGCATGGCCATGCCCATAGCCAAAACGACAGCCAACAGCTTCCTTCTCATCCTTCTTCCTCCCAGCGTTGCAATTTAGTTAGTATATGTCCAAATTATAAGTATGGGTCTTATAATTTGCAACAAAATTTTAAAATTTCTACGCAACTTCCCCATGGATTCATTTTCTGAATTTTTTGAATTTTTTGAATTTATTTCCGCCGACAGATAACGGTTGCAATCCCATGAACGGCATGATATGATAGCCGCATGGGACAGCCGCGTTGCGGGGTGGAACGGCCTTCATTCTGATCGAAAGGATGGAGGTGATGCCTATGAATCATTTTGATTTTAAGGATATGCTGGCATTTGGCATGTTCTTACTGGCATTGCTTACATTTATTTTTACGTTTTGTAAGTAGCCAGACGTAGCGAAAGCCACCCTTCACTTGACCAAGAGAGTGGCTTTTGCTACTTCACTCAGGCCAACCACCTTGTGGGCGGCTGTTCCTTCTGCGTTGTACTATAACACCATGTCTGCGATTTTGCAAGAAAAATTTCAAATAAAATTTTAAAATTTCTTCGCAGTAAATTCCCAAAGTAAGTCCCACAGTGGAATTTAAAATGGGATTTACTCTGACACGCCATGTGTGGTTGAATTTAATCTGGGAAATGCATTCCCAGAAAGGAGGCCACTATCATGGCTAAAAATTTACCAAACCCAAAGAAAAACAAGCACCTTACCCTGGAAGACCGCATTGAGATCGAAGACTGCCTGAGAAAGAAGATGTCGTTCAAGGCTATCGCCAGGC
>CAYVVW010000131.1:0-6008 GCA_964455335.1 uncultured Marvinbryantia sp. | reverse complement strand
TACAGGGATGCCAGCTGTTTTCGCAAATCCCTGGATTTTTTATTTTTGTAATCCAAGCGCAGGATCTGCGTCGCACGGTATCCCACGAAGTACATTTCGTGAAAGGGGTAGTCCTCGTCGTCGAGATTTTGGAACAGCCGCCTGTCTTTCCTGCCCGTAAAATAGAGGTACAGCCACAATAGCAGGATACATGCCCCCATCCCCAATACCACCAAGTCCGTTCCCGTTACCAATGCCATTTTCCCATCCTCACACCTTGATATCCAGCAGCTTTTTCCCCACAAAATACGAGGCCGCAAAAAGCCCGATCGCGATCGTGGTGGACACGATGCCGGCAGTCGTCGTAAAGTTTTTCGCAAAGTCCGCGCTGCTCATTTTGATCATTGCGACCAACGCGATGGGCATCACCAACATGATGTATTGCTGGTTTTTGCTGCCCGTCACCGTCGTCTCAATCTCCTGCGCCACGCTCATCTTGTCGCCCAGGATCTGGCACGTGTTGCGGATGGTGTCGCGGATGTTTCCCCCGCGCCGATAAGCCACCTCAAACACGCCCGCAAAGTCCTCGATGTCGGGGCAGCCGCTGCGCTTCCCAAAATCCGCGATCAGCTCCTCCATATTGACGCCATTTGCCACGCCGTTGTTGATCACTTTGAGTTCCTGCAAAATAAAGGCATCATCCTCATATTGGCTTTGCAAGTCCGTGTATACGCCGCGAAACGACTCTTGCATATTTTTGCCGCTGCCAAGCGATGTGGACAGCGCTTCTAGCATATCGCGAAATTGCATTTTGAGCTTTCGCTGCCGCCCGTTTAGGATCTGCTTGTTCCGAATCGGCAAAAACAGCTTTCCCGCCACAGTCCCGCACGCGACCATCACCACCGTGTTGAGGACATGGGTCAGGGTCGTGGGGTTGCCAAATTCGTCTTTCCCAATGCCCCCGTAAAAGAGATAACCCACCGCCGCGCCCGCCGCAAATGCCAGCAGGAAATACAGGATCTTTTCGAGCAAGGACATATAGTACACGCGATAATTCAACGTCCGCTCGCCGATGACGGAGCGGTAATACTGCGGCTCTAACGCCTTGTCCTGTTTCTCTTTTTTTTCTTTCTTTTCGGATGCTTCGTTTTCTTTTTTTGCCAAGCCAGCCCACCCTCCCCTGCGGTTTTTCAAAATACCTGACGAATGCCCGCCAATTGCAATTTTTGCACATTCACCATTTTATTTTTCGTTCGTTTCAAAGACCCGCTCACCCGCTCCAGGGTACTTTGCTCATCTTCCTCAAACTGGTACAGCGGGTTCATTTTGATATTCCCATGGTCGTCCAGCCCGATCATTTCGGATATTTGCACCGTTTTTCGCGAGTGGTCGCGCATCCTGGACAGGTGGATAATGATGTCCACCGCACTGGCGATCTGCTGCCTGACAGCCGCCAGGGGAAGCCCTTCGCCGCCTTGCAGCACCATCGTTTCCAGACGGCTCAGCATATCTTCCGTGGAGTTTGCGTGGCCCGTGGAAAGGCTTCCGTCGTGGCCCGTGTTCATCGCCTGGAGCATATCGAGCGCCTCCGCGCCGCGAACCTCCCCCACAATGATGCGCTCCGGCCTCATACGGAGGCTGGACTTGATGAGGTCGCGAATGGTGATCTCGCCAGCGCCAGAGGAATTTGCATTTCTGGTTTCCAGGCTGACCAGATTGTCCACGCCCTTGATTTGCAGCTCCGCCGAGTCCTCGATGGTGATGATGCGCTCGTCCTTTGGGATAAAATTGGAAAGGGCGTTCAAAAAGGTCGTCTTTCCAGACCCCGTGCCGCCGGAGACGAAAATATTGTATTTTGCCTTTACCAGCGTCCTTAAGAAATCCGCCACCTTTTCCGGCAGAGACCCATATCGGATGAGCCGCTCAATCGTCATCGGCTCTTTTGAAAACTTACGGATCGTGACGACCGGCCCGCACAGCGAAATGGGCGGCAGCACCACGTTCACGCGCGACCCGTCCGGCAGCCTGGTGTCCACGATCGGGTTGGCCTGCGTAACCTCCCTGCCCGCGCGACCAACGATGCGCTGGATGATGTCCTCTAGCTGCTTTTCGCTCTCAAAGGTCTGATCCAGGCGCTTTGACACGCCCGACTGTTCCACGAAAATATTGTCTTTCCCATTGATCATGACTTCCGTGATCGTGTCATTCTTCAAAATGGTATCCAAGATGCCAAACCCGCGGATGGAAGAATAAATCTGCGCCACGATGTCCGCCTTTTGGCCTATCGGGACATATTGGTCAGCCAGGCTCTCCGAGACCAGGCTCTCGATCTCCTCTTGCAATTCCTCATCCGAGAGATCGCTCAATGGAAAATTTGCCAGCACATTTCTTTTCAGTTCGGCAATCGTTTTTTCTTCCGCCTCGCGCGTCATAGCCCCCACCTCTGTATCAACTTGTCAAAGAAATTGCTCTGCGAAATGCCAGCGGCCACCTGCTTGGGCGCAGCCCCCTTCACGATCCCGACGCCCCCATAGACCCGCTCCTGGTATTCCGTGTCCGCCTTGCGGCTCGCCCCCGCGAAGCGGTTGTACAGAACCTGTGTCCGCGCAAGCACCCTGCCCTGCGCATGGTCGTCCTTGATCGACAGTTCCTGCAAAATCTTTGTGAGCTTCAGATTTGGTATCTCCATGCCGTCACTCACCAAAAAGATTTCACTCGCATATTTCATAATCGCGTCATTCTTGTCCGATCCCGCAAATCCCCCATCCAAAATCACGGCGTCATAGGTGTCATACCCGATCACCGTCCGAATGATGTCCTCCAGATCCTCTGTTTCCATCTCATATGCGTCCAAGGTAATCGCAAACGGTTCGAAGAAATAGATCCCCTCCTCGCTTTTTCGCACCATTCTTTCTAATTTCAATACAAGATTGGAGCGGTTGCTCTTGAGCGCATAGAGCACATCGGAGAGGGTGTTCGTCCCATCCCCCTGCAAAAACGGGGAAACCACGCCATTCTCCTCCAAATTGAGGTACAGCACTTTTTTCCCATAGGACGCAAACCGCATGGCGCACGCAATCGCAAGGGTGGTTGCGCCGACCCCGCCCGCTGCGCCCTTGAAGAAAAAGAGCGGGCAGGCCCCCTCCGCCTGGCGGTACACCGTCATCTTGTCCAGCTCCGCGTACAGCCCCAGGACTTCTCGGTAAATCATCTCCGCTTTTTGGTACTTGCAGATCGCCCTGACGTTGTTGATGGACTGCACCTGGCTGCTCTCGGAGAGATAAGCCATAATCATATTTTTCGGCAGCTTCATCCCCTCTGGGAATAGCTCCGGGGAAGCCAGCAGCACATCGACCTTTGCGGTTTGCAAAGACTTTTGAAATTCCTCCGCGTCCGTAAAAGAAAATGTTTCAACTTTATCCGCATAATAAGTTGCAAAATACCGAACCAAGCGCGACGTAAAGCTCTGGTCCGTCTCCAAGATGGCCAACCGAATCCTCATCGTTCCCCCTATCCGTTCCTTTCCCTCAGACACCCCGTCTTTTCAGTCAAAAGGCGTCTCAACCGCAAAAATTCTGGCATGTCGTGGTATCGTTAGCTTATGTGCAGAAACCGCTTCACAGAATTGGCAGTTCTGCGAAACGCCCGGCATTTTGGATTTGGTTGGCAGTTTCGCGCGATGTCCGTTCTTTTGGATCTGTTAGCACTCTAGTGAGATATTTGGCATTTTCTGATCTAAAAGCAGCATGAGCGACTTCTTGTAAGCAATATCGGAGTGTACATATTGGCTGAGTGTGAAATTTACATTGGAATGACCCATCAGTTCGCTTAAGGACTTGATGTCAAACCCGGCGCGCACGCAATTTGTTGCAAACGTGTGGCGCAATGTGTGAAAATTATAGTTTGGCAAGTTACATTTTCTTAGCAGCGCAGAGAACCCATATTGTAGTGTCCGCGGGTCATATGGAAGTTTCGTTCCGGTGAGCAAATACTGATCGCCATCCAAATCGTGCAGCCCAAAGTTTCCCATATAGCTTTCCAGCGTGTGCGGAATCGGGATTTCGCGGTAAGAATTTGTGCTTTTTGGCGCGGAGACAACCAGCTTCGTCTTTTGGGAATCCTGATTCTGTACGTTTTGCAGACGCTGCACGGTCTTTGAAATTGCAAGTACCCCGATTTCAAAATTTACATCGCTTCTTTGCAGCGCGCAGATTTCCCCAAGGCGCGCACCGGTATAAAGAGCAAGCAGAATCCCCAAATAATTGCCTGTATATTGGCTTAAGACATGACGAAGCAGCGTTTCCTGTTCCGCTTCATTAAACGTTTTCATGCGCTTTTTTCTGACTGGTATACAGAAGGCGGGAACAATGGCACGGTCGATGTAGTGGCTCTCATAACCGTATTGGAGAATCCGCTTTACCAAAAACAGTACCGTTCTCATGGTACTGTTTGACAAACGCGCACTCCCGTCTTTTTGATAGATCTGAAGTAGGGCGCTGTCAATTTCCTTTGCGCATATGTCCGATAATGTGTGCTTTCCCAAAGCCGGATAAATGTGCTTTTTCAATAGGGTCGCATATTTTTCGTAGGAAGATTCCCTGATTTTGATGCGGTGTGATTCCAGCCACAGCGTTCCGAGTGCGAAAAAAGTGTCAACGTTGGAAATGTTCTCGTTCATAATGTGGTCCTTTCTTTTCAAGAATGGTGGTGCTTTTCCACTATTATTTCACGCAAATGTTCCTGTTCCAATCGTTCTTTTGGTTGAAATGGGATTTGTGCCACATTAGGTGGAAGATACAAGTTATCAGAAATCGTTTGTCAAACAGTTCCGTTGAGTTTAGACGTGTGGGTATCGTATCGTTGTTTTTTTTTGTGTTTTTCTTTGTACGGTGCTTTGTGTTTCGCTTTGTACTTTGCTTTTCGTTTTGCTGTGTGATCCGTTCTCTTTATTTCGTTTTCACGGTGTTTCTAATGCATATCGTTTCCAATTTGTTGCTTGTGTTTGTTGTTAAAACCTTAAACTACTTAACTTGTTCGCAATATTCGCAACAAAAACTTTTCGATACAATGATTCTTTTTGGATTCTTTTGCTGTTACTTTTTGTTGACAAGGAAAAAAGCAAATGTTATAATTTTGCATATCTGATGTTTCGCAGAACTGCCAATTCTGTGAACAAAAACGTTTCCACATTTTCCACAAAAAACCCCCCGACAGTTTCCCGTCAGGGGTTTTTGTGGTCGCCATGATTCGGATGAAGATTTCCCTAGCAGTGCAGCTTTCCCGTATACGCCGCGCGTTCGCTTGCCGGGATCTTCAGAACATCCATCGCTTGCTCCAGGGTCATGTGCAAAGAACCTAAAATGGAAATTCTTGCAGGATGGTTGCACCGGATATATAGGTTCTCGCCGCGTAATTTCCCCTTCGGGGATCGTAGGAAATGCCATTGATCCTCACCCAGCAGTGCCGCCATGGCACATTCGCGACAACGATGTAAGGCCGGTATCCCAGTTCTTTTGCCAACGCCGCAAATGCACAGGCGTAGTGCTGGCAGACTCCTTTGTACGTCGTCAGCATATCGAGCGCATATGCCTGCTGCCACCCCTTGTCATTTAGATCCGGCGCAGGCTTGTAGATGTAGCGAAATGGCGGGTTGGACGTATAGTCAAAGCACGCCTTTAGCTTCTCTTCCGCCGTCATCTGCGGGGTAGTGACCTGCTTCACGATCTGCATCGCCTTGATTTTCAACAGACTATTGGTGTCCTCCTTGGCGTAGCCTTCCTTTGTCAGGGTGATTCCCTGGTAGGTGACATTCGTCTTGCATTTCCCATTTTTGGCGGCATAGTACAGTTTTCCGTTTATCTCCAGCCAGCCGCTTTGCGCGCGCCCCTTGGGGTCAACGCAGAATCTGTCCTGCCCTATTTTGCGCAACTTGGTCTTGGACGGTTCCAAAAGGCGGCCTTTTTCATCAAATATGTAGTGCCTGCTGATTAAAACGGTATTACAACCAGCCTATCGGGCCAATACGGAGT
>CAYVVW010000130.1:0-6017 GCA_964455335.1 uncultured Marvinbryantia sp. | reverse complement strand
CCATGTTCATGGTCAGGGTCTTCCCGAAACGGCGCGGGCGCATGATGGCGGTCACAAGGCCGCCTTGATCCCACCATTGCCGAATAAAGTCTGTTTTATCCACATAAAGATAGTTTCTTTCCCGCAGCATCTCAAAACTGTCGCCGCCGATAAATACTGTCCTGGGCATAGGCACACCCCCTTGTTTTTGGTTTTGCATCTTGCGCACAGTGTCTCGCGCGAATCTCGGCTTTCATTATACACCAGCACAGGCCGCGTCATCAAGTGATTTTCAAATTTCCCGAAATTTGGGATCGGTTATTGATGTTTGCGCGGGGAGTATGCTATACTGTTGCTTGCCGCGGCATCGTTTGGATAGGCTCGGCAGAAGAGGAGAAGATTATGGAAAGAGAAAAACTGAAGTCAAGGCTTGGCTTTATTTTGCTAAGCGCGGGGTGCGCCATCGGCATCGGGAATGTGTGGCGTTTCCCCTATGTGGCGGGTAACAATGGCGGCGGGGTATTCGTGCTGTTTTACCTGCTGTTTCTGGCGATGATGGGCGTGCCCGTGATGTGCATGGAGTTTGCGGTCGGGCGCGCCAGCCAAAAAAGCGCGGCGGTGTCGTTCCGCGTGCTGGAAAAGCCGGGGCAGAAATGGCATTGGCACGGCTATGTGGCGATTTTTGGCAATTATACGCTGATGTTTTACTACACGACCGTGACGGGCTGGATGCTCTATTACTTTTTTGCGAGCCTGACCGGCCGGTTCCAGGGCCTGGATGCCGCCGGCGTCGGCGAGGTATTTGATCATCTGCTTGCAAGCCCCATCTCCATGGGCGTGTGCACGCTTTTGGTGGTTGTCTCGGGATTCGTCGTCTGCGCGGTGGGCCTGCAAAAGGGCGTGGAGCGCATCTCCAAGGGAATGATGCTGGCCTTGCTTTTGATTATGCTCGCACTGGCCGGAAATAGCATCCTACAGCCAGGCGCGTCGGAAGGGCTGCGGTTTTACCTGCTCCCAGACCTGGACCAGGTGCGCCGCGTGGGGCTTGGCACGATCATCGTGCAGGCGATGAACCAATCCTTTTTTACCTTGAGCGTCGGCATGGGGTCCATGGCGATTTTCGGGAGTTATATTGGAAAAGAAAAAGGGCTTTTGGGGGAAAGCGTGACGATTGCGGGCTTGGACACGTTTGTGGCCGTCACGGCGGGGCTGATTATTTTCCCTGCGTGCTTTTCGCATGGGGTAAGCCCAGACAGCGGCCCGAGCCTCATCTTTGTGACGCTGCCAAACGTCTTTAATGCCATGCCCGCGGGGCATGTCTGGGGCGCGCTGTTTTTCCTGTTTATGAGTTTTGCGGCCTTTAGCACGGTGCTGGCGGTATTTCAAAATATCGTCGCCATGGGGCAGGAATTGTGGCACTGGACCAAGCCCCAGGCGATTGTGCGCAACATATTGCTGGTCGGAATCGGATGTATCCCGTGCATCCTGGGCTTTGGGCCATGGTCGGGGTTTCAGCCACTTGGGCCGGGGAGTACCGTGCTCGACCTGGAAGATTTTATCGTGAGCAATGTCATTCTCCCCTGTGGGAGTTTTGTCTACCTGATGTTTTGCGTCAGCAAATGGGGCTGGGGCTGGGATTCCTTTTACAAAGAGGTCAACACGGGGAGCGGCCCTCGGTTTCCCAGCTGGATGCGTGGGTACTTGCGGTGGGTGCTGCCCGCCCTGATGGTATTCCTGTTTTTCCATGGGCTGTACACCGTATTCGCTCGATAAAGTTCATGCGCTGTACACCGTGTTCGCTTGAGCTATCGTAAACGACAAAAATATTTGCCGTTTATGATAGCCCCTCCGGGGGATGCGCACAAATTTGCTGCGAATCATGCTGTTTGCGCATCGGTCATTGGATTTCGAGCAGCCCATATTTTTGCTTGACGCGCTCCAGTTTTTCCAGCATCGGCCTGCTAAAGACGCACAAAAATGCGGCAGTCGCGGCCGCCTGCACCAGGTCCAGCGGCAATCCGGACACGTAGGCGGCCAGCAGTGCCTCCGCCGTCACCTCCCCATAACCCATGAGGATGCCGGCGGGATTCATGATGCCGCCAAAGACCAGGAGCACGCTGAAAAACCCATACGCGCAGATCTGTGGCAAGGTTGCGCGCAAAATCCCCCTTTGGAACAAGCTGCCGGAGAGCAGCCCGATCACCCCATAGGAAAACATCTGCCAAGGCGTCCAGGGACCCTGCCCCGCAAACAGGTTGGAGATCAGCATGATCAGGCTGCCTGTCAGAAACCCTGCCTCCCCGCCTAGGGAAATGCCGGTCAGGATCACCACAGCCGCGATGGGCTTCACGTGTGGGAACATATAAAAAACCGCCCTGCCCGCCACGCCGATTGCCGAGAGCGCCGCAATGACCACCAGCTCCCTGGCCTTTGGCTTTCGCCCCTCGAATTTCAGAAAAAACGGAAGCATCGCGGCAAGCAAAATGAGCAGGCTGAACCATAAATAGTTGCGTCCGTGAAAACGCGTGGCAAATGCAAAGAGCAAAAAAGGAACGGCCACGAGGCTTGCAGAGCCTTTTGGCAAAGCTGCGCCCATATGCGTCAGTTCCATGGGCGCAGCTGATTGCGGAGTTGCTGCTTGCACATCCCTGATTGGCATTTCCGTCGGCATCTCTGTCCGTGGAACTTCTGCTCGCGCCTCTCCGATTGGATCTGCTGACAGCACTCCTATCTGCGGAACTTCTGCCCGCGCATCTGTTCTCGGAGTCGCGCTAGAAAGGATCTCTTCCCCGCGCTCTGTCTGAAATCCCCAGAATGTGTCGATGAACGCGTCTAGGTCTTTTCCCGCAAGCACGCAATCACTTCCTCTCCTGTCACCGCATCGGGAAAATATTGTCTGGCCATACGGTTTGCCGCCGTCGTATAAAAGCTGTTTCCTGCAAACATCTGCCGCGCCCCCTGGCTTGTGACGACAGATCCCTCGAAAAACAGACCCGCGCGGTCTGCATATTCCGCCACAAATTCCACATCGTGGGATACCATCAGAATCGTGATCCCATGTTCCTGCAATTTCTTTAGGATGCCCCCAAATTCCCGTTTGTACTCCCCATCCATCCCTTTGGTCGGCTCATCCAGCAAAAGCAGGCGCGGGCGCAGCAACAGCACCTTGGCGAGTGCGAGCCTTTGCTGCTCCCCTCCGGATAGGTCGTAGGGGTGGCGATCCAACAGACCCTCTAAGTTTGTGAGGCTTGCGATGCCATGGATTGCGTCTGTTTTTTTGAGTTCAACCGGATATTCTTCCGATTTCTTTTCCCGCCTGCCGCCGATGACGGCATACAAATCCTCTCGCACGGTCTTTTTCAAAAACATGCTCTGGGGATTTTGCGGCAGGACACCGAGATATCCCCGATACAACGCTGTTTGCGCATAGCACCGAATCTCTTTTCCATTTAGGAAAATCTGCCCCCGATAGGGAGTGTGCACGCCGCTTAGAAGCGACAGGGCGGTGCTTTTGCCTGTGCCATTTGCGCCGACCAAGGCATAAAATTCCCCTTGCGCGACCACGAGGGAAAAATCCCGCACCACATCCGATCCGTCTTTCTCATAGCGAAACCACACATCCTTGCACTGAATGGCGGGCGGCGACTTTTTGTTCCTTCCCGTCCCACATCCTTGCCGCAGTCTTTGCGATGGCTCATCTTCGCACCCTTTCCACAGTCTTTGCGATGGTTCCTCTTCGCATCCTTGCCGCGGCCTTTGCGCCGGTTCCTCTTCGCACCCTTTCCACAGTCTTTGCGCCGGTTCACCTTTGCACTCTTGCCGCGAACTTTGTGTTGCTCCGTCTCTCCTTTCTTTCTGCCCCGCATGTCTTAACTGGGAAAACGCCCCGCTCTCGCCTCTTTCCTTACGCATTCCCGGCCTGCGCATTTCTGTCTTGCGCGCGTCCACTGCGCACATCTCTGTCTTTTGTTCATCTGTCTTGCTCACATACGCCTTGCCACTCGCTTCTGCCCCGCGCGTACCCGTCTCATCCGCTTTTCTCATCAGATTGTCGATCCAGTGTCTGCCCTCGCTGACCGTCAGGGGGCATGGTGCATCGCTTTTCACGCCCGCGTAGATCTGCATGGGCACTGGCATGGACAAGAACATCCCATGCTTTGTTTCTCTTAAAAAGGCGCCGATCTCCCGCGGTTTCCCCTCCGCGAGCAATCTTCCCCCGTCCAGTACAAACACCCTGTCCGCATCGGGGAGGATGTCTGAAAGTCGGTGCTCTGTCAAAATCACGGTCGTGCCAAGCTCCCGGTGAATCCGCTTGACGGTCTCCAAAAAATCGGCGGCGGCGATCGGGTCTAGCTGCGCCGTTGGCTCGTCCAAAATCAGGAGTTTCGGGTGCATGACCAAAACGGATGCCAGGTTTACGATCTGCTTTTGCCCGCCGGACAGCTCTGACACATTTTTGTAAAACCAATTTTGGATGCCAAAATAGCTGGCCATCTCTGCCACCCGCAAGCGGATCGCCGCGCTGCCAAGCCCCAGGCTCTCCAGGCCAAACGCAAGTTCATGCCACACTTTGTCTGTCACGACTTGGTTTTCCGGGTTTTGGCGCACGAAGCCGATCTCGCTGCTCTGGGTGCGCAAGTCCACTTCCCCCAAAGGGCGGCCCCGATAAAAAATCTGGCCGCTTTTTTTGCCGTGAGGCGCAAGCGCACTTTTGAGTTGCAAAAGCAGCGTGCTTTTCCCGCAGCCGCTTTTGCCACAAATCACATTCAGCGTTCCTTCCCCCACCGCCAGGCAAATCCGGGAGAGGGCTTCCCGTTCCTGTTCCGGATACGCAAACGAAAAATCTCGTATTTCCAAAACCGCTCCCATGTTTTCTAGCCCTCCGACAATTCCTCGTAAATTTGGCGGTATGTCCGCTCCGGCGGTTTTCCCGCGTGCTGCCTGCTGCGCCACAGTGCCCATTCCTGCGCGATGCCAAGGATGGGCGGGACGAGGCAAAATGCCGCAAAGGCCGCAAATGTCAGCGCGGACACGGCGGCGGGGCAATCCACCGGCGCGCGCTTTCCCCCGATGGAAAATCCGGCCAGGAGAATCCTCGGGTTGTATTGCGCAAAGGCCGCCCCACGCGCGCACCCATAGGCGCACACCGCAAAAAGAAAGAGCAGCAATCCCCCTAAGATTCTGTCTCTTTTTGTAAATCGGTAAATGGAAAACGCCGTCCTCCCCCGCAGCCCATACCCCCTGCTTTTCATGGAATCCGCTGTCTCAATCGCATTTTCCAAAGCCCATGTGACAAGGATGGACAACAGCTCCGCGCTGTATTGCAATTTTTTCCAAAACTTCGCGCCGCGCACATCCCGCCCCGCGCATTTTTGCGCATCCCGAATCACGGCGAGCTGCGCCGCAAATCTCGGCACGAAGCGCAGTGCCATCGAAAGCATCAGGGAAAGGGCGGGAAAGACCCGCCCAAACAAATACAAAAACTTGTCGCTTGTCATCACACATTGATAGCAGGCAAACCACCCGATCACGAGGAACATCACGCAGCCAAGCACCAGGCCATACACCAGCGCCTCTAGCGTCACCGCGTTCCCGCTGCCCGCAAGGTAAAACAGCGCGGTCACCCCATAGTGGTTAAACAGCGGGTTGGTCAGGGCGGCAAGCAACATGCCAGGCATGGCGATCGCGAGCGTGCGCGCCAGCGTTTTCCTTGCGCCATTGAGCCACGCCCCATAGCACGCCGCGCCCACAAACGCGACACCGAGAAAGATCGGGTGCTGGTTGCACATGGTAAACCCAATCACCACCGCAAAGTAGAAAAAATTCAGCAGGGGATGGCACTGGGAAAACGCGTCCTCATGTCTCAAAATTTTCCGCCTCCCCCGCAATTCCGAGATGGCAGGTGTACACCCACTCCACCGCGTCGCCGTCCGCCAACACATATTCGGAGCTGCCATAATTCGGGTATTCCCCATTCACCCGGTAAGTCCAGCCGGAATTGGGGCCACAGTCCAGCTCGTAGATTTGGTGGATGCCCT
>CAYVVW010000129.1:4379-6058 GCA_964455335.1 uncultured Marvinbryantia sp. | reverse complement strand
CAAAAGCGTCCGGCTGGACATTTACGTGGAGGATGGGAACAACACGGTCTACAACATCGAGATGCAGACGACGGAGAGCAGGAGCCTACCGAAGCGGAGCTTCATTATTTTCGTGTGTACGTTTGACCCGTTCGGAGAGGGGCGTCATGTCTACACGTTTGAGAACCGCTGCGTCGAGAACCTGAAATTGGGACTCGGCGATGAGACCACGAAGATCATCCTGAACACGAAGGGCACGCTGGACGATGTCACGCCGGAGATGAAGCGTCTGTTGGACTTCATCGACGGAAAGGAGCCAGAGGACGCGTTTACCAGGGAGCGTTTATGCAAGAGCCGAAACCCACAAGACAGAAGGGGGATTTCGGCTCTTGCTATCGCAAACGACAAATCCTCAAGGCATCTGTTGATTTTCGGCAGTCTGTTGATTTTCCGCAGCCTCTTGGTTTTCCGCAGTTTGTTGGTTTTCCGCTTGCTGTTTTGTCGGATTGGCGTAATCGCCATAGCCTATTTGCCTCATCCATTCCTCTACTTCAGCTTTGCCTTCCCGAATCCACTCAATCCGCTTCTTGAAATTGGGACCATATATCTCCAGTTCCGTGGCAAGTCTATGGTACTCCTCATTTTCCTTCTGCCGCCTTTTTCTTTCCTCAACCAACTCCTCCTCGGTCAAGTTATACTTGCCACGCTCGGCAAACTTGAGTACCTCTGCGCCAAATGCACGCTTATCTTCCTCATACAATTTGATATTTTCTATCACGATTTTTCCATTCTTATCCCTGTGCGGCTCTGGATAAAGACTGTTCCTGCGGTAAAGGCCAGCACGCATTTTTTGCATACGCTGCTTATGCGGCACGCCGTTCAAAACATCCCGCGTGTAGGCATCATTATCTTCGATACAATTCGTGTTGACGTTCTTTTTGTCGATTTGGTCTTTTGCAAGTCCATGTATCAGAATGGCAGCTCCTATCGCCGCAAAAATTCCAAGCATAACTTTCCCTCCTCACGTGGCATTTTAACAGTGACACGAGTTGCCTTGCCTGGCTTCAGAACCAAAGGCCCCTTTTTTGGTATGATGCATTTTGGTATGATGCGGGTAATCGGGCAAGGTCAAGCCAAAGCAAAGGGGTTCTCCCATGGCCATTGTAAACAATCTTTCCCTGGAAAGCAACAAAAAAAATCAAAATAAATTGCTTTCGATCGGTTTGCTTCCTATCGGTTGAAAGAAATCCCTTGACTTTGCAAGGGGCATGGGATAAGATCGCATGGAACGTTTCGCACGGGCGGGAGAGCTTGCCCGCCGCCGGCGCAGCCGCCTGGAGCGGGCGCTGCTTATCCGCCGCAGGGCGAAAAAAGTGAGGAGGGCAATATGTACGAAAAAGTATCGACGGACTTGAATTTTGTCGGCCGCGAAAAGCAAGTGGGGCAATTCTGGAAAGAGAACCATATTTTTGAAAAAAGCATCGAGCTGCGAAAGGACGGGCCTGTGTATACCTTTTACGACGGGCCGCCCACGGCGAACGGAAAGCCGCACATCGGCCATGTGCTCACCCGCGTGATTAAGGACATGATCCCCCGGTATCGCACTATGAAAGGATACCTGGTGCCGCGCAAGGCGGGTTGGGACACGCACGGGCTTCCGGTGGAGCTGGAGGTGGAAAAGGCGCTCGGCCTGGACGGCA
>CAYVVW010000129.1:0-4369 GCA_964455335.1 uncultured Marvinbryantia sp. | reverse complement strand
TTCATTGAAAAATGCAAGGAAAACGTCTGGAAGTACAAGGGCATGTGGGAGGATTTTTCGGGAACGGTCGGCTTTTGGGCCGACATGGAACATCCTTATGTCACTTATTATGACGATTATATTGAGTCCGAGTGGTGGGCATTAAAGGAAATCTGGAAAAAAGGGCTGCTCTACAAGGGCTTTCAGATCGTGCCCTATTGCCCGCGCTGCGGCACGCCGCTCTCTGCCCAGGAGGTGGCGCAGGGGTACAAGGATGTCAAGGAGCGCTCCGCCATTGTCCGCTTTAAGGTGAAAGGCGAGGACGCATATATCCTGGCGTGGACGACCACGCCGTGGACGCTGCCGTCCAACTTAGGCCTGTGCGTCAACCCAGAGGAGGAATACGCAAAAGTCACCATGAAAGAGGACGGGCGCACCTATTACCTGGCGCGCGCGCTCTGTGACCAGGTCTTGGGCGAGGACGCTTATGACGTGCTGGAAACGTGCGCGGGAAAGGATTTGGAGTACAAGGAGTATGAGCCGCTGTACGCCTGCGCGGTTCCCCATGTGGAAAAACAGGGGAAAAAGGCATTTTATGTGACTTGCGACGACTACGTGACCCTGACGGACGGCACGGGCGTGGTGCACATCGCCCCCGCGTTCGGCGAGGACGACAACCGGGTCTGCGCGAAGTATGACATGCCGTTCGTGCAGCTGGTGGACGCAAAGGGCAACATGACGGACGACACGCCCTTTGCGGGGCTGTTCGTAAAACAGGCAGACCCCAAGATCTTGGAGGATCTGGATGGCCGCGGGCTTTTGTTTGCCGCGCCCAAATTTGAGCACAGTTACCCGCACTGCTGGCGGTGCGAGACGCCGCTCATCTACTATGCGCGCGAGTCCTGGTTTATCAAGATGACGGCCGTCAAGGAAGATCTCATCCGCAACAACCGCACCATCCACTGGATTCCGGAGAGCATCGGCAAGGGGCGCTTTGGGGATTGGCTGGAAAATGTGCAGGACTGGGGCATTTCCCGCAACCGCTACTGGGGCACGCCGCTCAATGTCTGGGAGTGTTCCTGCGGACACCAGCACGCCGTCGGCAGCCGCCAGGAGCTGTATGAGATGAGCCAAAACGAGGCGGCAAAAACGGTCGAGCTGCACCGGCCGTACATTGACGAGATCACCCTTGCCTGCCCGAAGTGCGGCGGCCAGATGCGCCGCGTGCCGGAAGTGGTGGACTGCTGGTTCGACTCCGGCGCGATGCCGTTTGCGCAGCACCATTACCCGTTTGAAAATCAGGATTTGTTTGCGAAGCAATTCCCGGCACAGTTTATCTCGGAGGCGGTGGACCAGACGAGGGGATGGTTTTATTCGCTGCTTGCGGAATCCACCTTGCTGTTCAACAAGGCGGCCTACGAAAATGTCATCGTGCTCGGCCATGTGCTCGATGAGCACGGCCAGAAAATGAGCAAGCACAAGGGCAACACAGTGGATCCGTTTGAGGCGCTTGCCACTTATGGCGCGGACGCCATCCGCTGGTATTTTTACATCAACAGCGCGCCGTGGCTGCCCAACCGCTTCCACGCGAAAGCCGTGCAGGAAGGGCAGCGCAAGTTTATGGGCACGCTGTGGAACACGTATGCGTTCTTTGTGCTTTACGCAAATATTGACAATTTTGACGCAACAAAATATCAGCTGGAACGTGACGCGCTTCCCGTGATGGACAGGTGGCTGCTCTCCAAAATGCACACCATGATCCGCACGGTGGACGACCACCTGGAGCACTACCGCATCCCGGAAACGGCGCGGGCGCTGCAGGAGTTTGTGGACGACTTAAGCAACTGGTACGTCAGAAGGACGCGCGAGCGTTTTTGGGCAAAGGGCATGGAGCAGGACAAGGTCAATGCCTACATGACGCTGTATACCGCGCTGGTCAGCGTGGCAAAGGCGGCCGCGCCCATGATTCCCTTTATGGCGGAGGAAATCTACCGCAACCTGGTGTGCGGGATCGACCAATCCGCGCCCGAGAGCGTCCACTTGTGCGATTTTCCGGTATCGGACGCGTCTTTTGTGGACGCGGCGCTAGAAGCGGACATGGACGCGGCGCGCAAGATTGTGGTGATGGGGCGAGCCGCGCGCAATGCGGCAAATATCAAGAACCGACAGCCCATCGCGCGGATGTATGTCAAGGCGGACAGGGAGCTGCCCGCGTATTTCGTGGAGATCATCCGCGAGGAGTTAAATACCAAGGCCGCGTTGTTTACCGATGAGGCGGACGCGTTTGTCTCTTACCGTTTTAAGCCGCAATTAAAGACGGTCGGGCCAAAGTATGGGAAGCTTTTGGGCGGCATCCGTCAGGCGCTTTCCGACATCGACGGGCGCGCCGCCATGGAGCAGCTCAAGGCGCAGGGAGCCTTGCGTCTTGACATCGGCGGCGAAACTGTTGTATTATCAGAGAACGATCTCTTGATAGAAACGGCACAGGCGGAGGGCTTTGTCACGGAGCAGGACGGCGATGTGACGGTCGTCCTCGACACCAACTTGACGCCTGCGCTCATCGAGGAGGGATTTGTGCGCGAGCTTGCGAGCAAGATCCAGACCATGCGCAAAGAGGCGGGATTTGAGGTGACAGACCACATCCTGCTTTTCGCGAAGGGCAATGCCAGAATCGAGGCGGTTTTGCGAAACAATGCGGAAGAGATCTGCCGGGAGGTCCTGGCGGACGCGGTTTCCTATGGAGAGACAGACGGATATGAAAAAGTGTGGGGGATCAACGGCGAGCAGGTAGCGCTTGCGGTGAAAAAGGTGTGAGAAAGACAAAAATCAGGGGCTTGAAGGAGAGATTATGAAGAACAAATTTGACAAACAGGCTTTTATCGAAGAAGTAAAGGACAACGTAAAGACGCTTTACCGGAAAAATCTCGATGAGGCGACCAAGCAGCAAATGTTTCAGGCAGTCTCTTACGCGGTCAAGGACACCATCATCGACAACTGGCTGGCCACGCAGGCGCAGTATGAAAAAGACGATCCGAAGTATGTCTATTATATGTCGATGGAGTTTCTGATGGGGCGCGCGCTAGGCAACAATTTGATCAATTTGACGGAATATGCCGAGGTCAGGGAGGCGCTGGCGGAGCTTGGGTTTGACTTAAATGTGATCGAGGACGAGGAGCCGGACGCGGCGCTCGGCAACGGCGGCCTTGGCCGGCTGGCGGCCTGTTTTTTGGATTCCCTTGCGACGCTCGGGTATGCGGCCTATGGCTGCGGCATCCGTTACCGCTTTGGCATGTTCAAGCAAAAAATCGAAAACGGCTATCAGGTGGAAGTGCCGGACAACTGGCTCAAAGACGGCAACCCCTTTGAGCTGCGCCGCCCGGAATACGCAAAGGAAGTCAAGTTTGGCGGCTATGTGCGCGTGGTGTACGACGAGCGCGAAAAGCGCAACTATTTCGTGCAGGAGGGGTACCAGTCTGTGCGCGCCATCCCCTATGACATCCCCGTTGTGGGGTATGACAATGGCATCGTGAACACCTTGCGCGTCTGGGACGCGGAGGCGGTCAGCGATTTTCAGCTCGACTCGTTTGACAAGGGCGACTACCGCAAGGCAGTGGAGCAGGAGAATCTCGCGCGCAACATCGTGGAGGTGCTCTACCCGAATGACAACCACTACGCGGGCAAGGAGCTGCGCTTAAAGCAGCAGTATTTCTTCATTTCCGCGAGCGTGCAGGCGGCCATCGAAAAATACAAAAAGAACCACGCGGACATCCGCAAGTTTTACGAAAAGGCGACGTTCCAGCTCAACGACACCCACCCGACCGTGGCGGTGGCCGAGCTGATGCGCATCCTCGTGGACGAGGAGCGCCTCACCTGGGAGGATGCTTGGGATGTGACCACGAAAACGTGCGCCTACACCAACCACACCATCATGGCGGAAGCCCTGGAGAAATGGCCGATCGAGCTGTTTTCCCGCCTGCTTCCCCGCATTTACCAGATCATCGAGGAGATCAACCGCCGCTTTGTGGCCGAGATCGAGAAGCTGTACCCGGGCAATTTTGAGAAAGTGCGCAAGATGGCCATCATTTTTGACGGCCAGGTGAAGATGGCGCATCTTGCCATCGCGGCGGGATATTCCGTCAACGGCGTGGCGCATTTGCACACGGAAATCCTGAAAAACCAGGAGTTAAAAGATTTTTACGAGATGATGCCGGAGAAGTTCAATAACAAGACGAATGGCATCACGCAGAGAAGGTTTTTGCTGCACGGCAATCCCCTTTTGGCGGCCTGGGTGACGGATCACATCGGCGATGAGTGGATCACGGATCTGCCGCAGATCGCCAAGCTCAAGGTGTTTGTGGACGACCAAAAGGCGCAGCAGGAGTTCATGAAC
>CAYVVW010000128.1:0-6108 GCA_964455335.1 uncultured Marvinbryantia sp. | reverse complement strand
ACCTTGCCGCCCTCTACCTTCTGCGCAGCTTCCGCCGCAGATGTGTAGATGCCGCCGCCGCAGGCGAATACCGCTTCCACGCCGCTCGTCTGGTACCAGGTGTCCATCGCCGCCGTGATGTCCGCGTCGCCGTAGAACTGGTTGCCATACGCATACTCGATGGTCACGGCGTCCGCGTTGCCAAGCTCTTCCGCGGCAGCGTTCGCGCCCTGCACAAAGCCGTAGCCATAGCGGATAACAGCCGGAACGGCCATGCCGCCCAAAAAGCCCAGGTGCTCATAGCCGAGCTTGACGGCCGCGTAACCTGCCATGTAGCCGGAGAGCTCCTCCTGGTAAACCGCGCAGAACACGTTTTCATAATGAGCGTCCGCGCCGCCGTTGTATCCCTTGATGTCGTCCTCGGAGACATCCAGGGCGATGAACTTAACGTCCGGGTACGTCTCGGCCGTCTGCACGATGGTCTCCGCAAACGCGTAGCCCGGCATCACAACCACGTTGTACCCTTCCGCAATCGCCTGGTCTACGCTCGCCACGCGCTCTGCCGTGGAGTCGCCCGTCGGCTTGTAGTACTGGAAGTCCACGCCGTTGCCGTCGCAGAACTCCTTGCACGCCTCATACGTTGTCTGGTTGAACGACTGGTCCGTGATGTCGCCGTAATCGGTGACCATGGCAACCTTGTAGTCGCCGCCCTCTTCCGCCTGCGCCATCGGCACGGCCGAAACCGCCATGGTGGCGGCCATCGCCAGTGCCATCACTCTCTTTTTCATGATCGTGTGTCCTCCTTTTTTTTGCTGGCCCGCTATGCGGGCCGACAGATTGATGGCTACATTCTACCATCATCTGATTTCCGGATCAAGTGGGGATTCTGCTTTTTGCCAAAAAAGTTATCCACCCGCCCTTTTGTGCGCGCACCTAGCCGAGCAGCCCCACCAAAAGGTAGATCAAGGTGCCGCACAGCCCAAGGCAGAACAAAATCAGCCCATAAGAGAGGCTGCGCCCGATCAGGCCCGTGTTTTCCTTAAAGCTGTCATACGCCAGGGCAAGCTGGTGCTCGTAGTCCTTCGTGTTCGGATGATCCCGCCACAAGGTATGGTTTAAAAGCGCCACAACCTTGTTTGCCAGGCCGCCGAGGAAGTGGGTCAGGAAGTTCCCCTCCTCCAGCTCATGCGGCTGCGGGCTGTCCTTGTAGATGGTCTTTCGCAGGAAAACGACCACCGTGTCCGCGATGGTGTCGAAGAAACTCGCCTCCACGTTCCCCGCGATCGGGAGCGTCTTTGCGATCACGTCCACCGAGCGGTCCAAAATGCCGCAGAAAAAGCCGCCGACGGCCGGCAAAAGCCCCAAAAGGATCGGGCGGTACACATAATTCTCCAAATCAAAGACCTCTGGCCAGCGGTTCACGTAGACCGAAACCCCGCCCTCTTTTTTCATCAAAAGGCCGCGCACGACCAAGAGATAGACGGCCGCGCCGATGGCGAT
Organism: uncultured Marvinbryantia sp.; assembly: GCA_964455335.1. Taxonomy (GTDB): domain Bacteria; phylum Bacillota; class Clostridia; order Lachnospirales; family Lachnospiraceae; genus Marvinbryantia. The sequence goes on along the minus strand of CAYVVW010000128.1, from coordinate 4,629 downwards.
CGAGATCAACGCCCCGCCTAAGTTCGCAAAGGAAAAATAGGCCACGTGCCCCAGATCCCCCGAGACACCAAAAAACCCTTGCCCGAGGCTGGCCATCCCATCCAGAAAGACATGGGGGAAAAGGCCAAAAAGCGGGAATAGGACGGATGGCACGGCCAATGCCAGCTTCCCTGCCGGGCGCAGGTAGCGCGTCTTTTTGTCATAGCGCGCCTGCACGTTCGCGTCCGCGTTTTTTTCCACAAAGACGGCCACAAACAGCTTGCACATATAGGCCACCGTCATGCCGCCGCTGATCAAAAACAGCCACTCAATGATTTTTAAGTCGCTTGCGCCAAGGATGCCGCTCGCCGCGCCCGCTTGCAATTCCCTGGCCCGCTCCACGATGCTCTCGTGAATGAGCGTCTTGCTGATGTAGCCGGAAAAAAGCGGCACGCCGCCGATGCCTAGGGCAGCCGACAGAAACGGCAGCAGCAAAAAGGGCTTGTTGTGCCCAAATCCCCGTATCTCATTTAAGTCGAGCTTGTGGACGTTGCAATAGACCGCGCCCGCCGCCAAAAACAGCACCAGCTTCCACAGCGAGTGATTGACCATGTGCAGCAGCGCGCCTTGCGCGGGCAGGGCGTTCCCCTCCGAGATCCCCATCATGCCGATGGCGACCAGGACGAAGCCGATTTGCGACACGGACGAGCACGCGAGCGTGCGCTTGAGGTCCACGGAAAACAGGGCGAGCACCGCGCCCGCGAGCATCGTCAATGCCCCGATGATGAGGACGAACGTGCCCCACGCACCGTCGCCGTGCAAGATGCGCCCGCTGATCACCACGATGCCAAAAACCCCCGTCTTTGTGAGGATGCCGGACAGCAGCGCGCTCGCGGGAGCAGGTGCCACCGGATGCGCCTTTGGCAGCCAGATGTGCAAGGGAAACGCGCCGGCCTTTGCCGCAAACCCAAAAAACAGGCAGGCGCAGGCCGCATAGACATTTTTCCCCGCGCACGCGTTTGCGAGATCCGCAATGACCAGCGTTCCCGCCTGAGTATCCAGCAAAAACAGCCCCATCAGCATCACGAGGCCGCCGATCACCGCCACCGCCAGGTATGTCGCGGCGGCGCGCAAGGACGCCGGCTTTTCGTCCTGCGCCACCCACACATAGGAGCAAAAGGACATCATCTCAAAGAAAATAAACGTCGTATACAGATCCCCTGAGAAGAAAATCCCCTCCGTCGCGCCCAGGGTCAGCAGCCAGGACAGGTAATATCGGTTCCGGTTGCGGGTATGCGCAAAATATTCCAGGGAAAACAGGGATGCCATCATCCACATAAAGGCCGCGATCGTGCCATAGAGCGCGCGAAACCCGTCCGTCGTAAAATACAGCCCCCTCCCGCAAATGCCGGGGATCCAAAGGCTACCCCCGCTCGCGCCCTGGACGAGCAGCAAAATCGCCAAAATCACAAACTCGGCCAGCGCCGTCGCCACCATCAGCGCGTCGCGCAAATGGCGGTCCAGCCACGCGGACAAAAACGTCAGGGCCGCGCCGACCATCGGAAAAAATACGATCAGGCCGAGCAAAGACATCTTTCCTCCCACGTCTCTTCCTCCTTCCTATCACAGGCCCGCCGCCACGTCTTGCAAAAACGCGACAAGCGGCGCGGAACACACCCCCAAAAGGACAACCGCCGCGGCGGAGACGATCAGCGGCACGCACATCTGCCACGAAGGGTCCTTTGCCTGCGCCAGGGCAGTTTCGTCAAACCCCTTTTCCGGCAAAAAGGCGCGCACCACGACAGACATCATGTAGATGGCCGTCAAAAACGCGGAGATGAGCAGGCAGCCAATCCCAAAATACGACTGCGCGTTGCCGCTCGCGACCGCCGCGCCCGCGAGGTTCCACTTGCTGACAAAGCCCGCAAACAGCGGCACGCCCATCAGCCCAAAGGCGGAAACCGTAAAGCAGCCAAACACCACCGGCATCCTGCGCCCGCAGCCGTTCATCTCATAGACATAGCTCTTGCCCGTCTGGTGCATGAACGCGCCCGCGCACAAAAAGGAGCAAATCTTGACAAACGCGTGGCAAATGAGGTGCATCAGGGCGCCCACCATGCCCCAGGGCGTCAGGATCGTCGCCCCAAAGATGATATAGGAAAGGTTGCTCACCGTGGAATAGGCCAGCCGCCGCTTGATGTGCGTCTCCTTGACGGCGCGGCTGCACCCATAGACGATGGAAAACATGGCAAAGCCCATCGCCACGGCCTGCACCCAGGTGCCGCGCAAAAAGTCCGCCCCAAAGCTATAATACGTCAACCGGATGATGGCAAACACGCCCGCCTTCACCACCGCCACCGCGTGCAGCAGCGCCGTCACCGGCGTGGGCGCGCACCCCGCCTGGGGAAGCCACGCGCTGAGCGGCCAGATGGCAGCCTTTACGCCAAATCCAAAAAAAGCGAGCAGGTAGACGATCAGGAGCAAATTGGTGCGCCCGCCCACTTTTTCGAGGTTGAGCACCCCGCCCATCACAAACTCCAGCGTGTCGCCGTAGACCAGCAAAAACACAAGCCCCATGAGCGCAAACGCCGCGCCGCCTACGGAGTAGTACAGGTACTTGCGCGTCGCCAGGATGGCCTCGCGCGTCAGCGTGTGCAAGACCAGGGGAACGGTCACAAGCGTCAGCAACTCATAGAAGAAATACATGCTCAGCATGTCAGAGGCAAAGGCGATCCCCAAAGTGACCCCATATGCCATGCTATAAAACATGAAAAAAATCTTTTCGTGGCCCTCGTGCTCCATATACGCAAACGAATAGAGCATCGCGAGGGGCCAAAGGATCGCCACCAATCCCGCAAAGACCATGGACAACCCGTCGATCTTAAACGAGATCGAGAGGCTGCGCACAAAATAAATCACCTCAAACAGCTCCAGCGGCCCGTGCAAAATCAGCGTCCAGACAATCACGGAAGTGGCAAGCGTCACAAGTTCCAGGTAAATCAGCATGTCCCTGCGCTTCCGAAAAGGCAGCAGGGGCGTTGCGATGCCCCCGAGGATCGGCAGCAAGACGGCAACCAATATCAAGTATCTCATAAGCCCCACCCTCCTACAATACGGCCTGCGCGATCCCGCTGATGTAGCGCACCAGAGAGGTCGGGAACAGGCCAAGGGCCACCGACAGGAACGCGAGGATCACGAGCGGCACCAGCATCCATTTGACGGGTTCCGCCTTTTCAAGCCCGGAAGCGTCAAACTCCCGCCCCGGCAAAAACCCGCGGATACTCAAAGGAAGCAAATATCCCGCCGTCAAAAGGGCGCTCACCAAAAGCACCGCCGGCCCAAGCCACGTGAACACGCCCGTGCCGGACGCAAGGGATCCGACCGCCAGGTACCACTTGCTGAGAAAACCGCTGGCGGGCGGGATGCCGATCAGGGCAAGCGAGGCAAACGTGTAGCACCACAGGGTCTTTGGCATCTGCTTGCCAATCCCCGTCATTTCCTCAACGTGCGACTTCCCCGTCTGGAAAATGATCGCGCCCGCGCACAAGAACAGACAGGACTTGATAAACGCGTGGAACACCACGTGCAGCAGCGCGCCCGTCAGGGCCTCCGGCTGCAGACATGCCAGGCCCAGCATGATGTAGGACACCTGGCTGACGGTGGAATAGGCCAGCCGCTTTTTCATCACCCTCTCGCGGTAGGCGAGCATCGATCCCATAAAAATGGTGACAAGGGCGAGGACAAGCCACGCCGTCTGCACCCAGGTGCCGCGCAAAAAGTCAGGGCCGACCACAAAATAGACCACGCGCAGCGCGCCGAGCACGCCGGCTTTTACGATGATGCCGGAGAGCACCGCGCTCGCGGGGGCGGGAGCCACCGGGTGCGCCGTCGGGAGCCAGGCGTGCAGCGGGTACATGCCCGCCTTGACGCCAAACCCCAAAACCACCAAAAACACGATCACCAACAGGGTGCCCGTATTCCCGGATGCCAGTTCCATGTTCAAAGAGCCGCCGGCGGCGAAATCCAGAGTCTGCGCATAGCGGTTCAGGAAATAGACGCCCAGCAGCACCAGGTAGGCGCCAAAGAGCGAGTAAAACAGATACTTCAGCCCCGCCATCAGCGCCTCGCGCGTGCGGTCATGCAGCACGAGCGGCAGGGAGGACAGCGTCAGCAACTCATAGAACACATAAAAAGTGACCAGATTTCCCGCAAACGAGAGCGCCAAAAGCACCCCGTACACCATGAGGTAAAAGCCAAAGTATCGCTTTTCCTCTTGGGAATGTTTCATATAGACAAACGAATATGCCCCGGCGGCGACCCAGACAACGCTGACAATCACCACAAAGATGCGCCCCACCCTGTCGGGGCGAAAGTAGAGCTTTAAGTTTTCCCCAAAGCGCAGCAAGGTCACTTCCAGTTCCCCGAAAAGCAGGGCCGCGAGGGCAAAAAGCGCCGTTGCAAGCAGCCCGGCTGCCGTCGTGCCAACCAGTTCCTTCCGCGTGCCGCAGCCCGTCCCAAACAGGATCCACGCCCCGAGAAGAATCGGGAAAAATACGGATGCCAGCATCAAAAAAGACCCAACCATGTTCTCTCCCCCTTCCTCTCTACGCAAAGTTTTGCAAGCCCGTCTCCAGGATTGCGATGATCGGC
>CAYVVW010000127.1:0-6123 GCA_964455335.1 uncultured Marvinbryantia sp. | reverse complement strand
AACTGGCCACATGAGAAAATCCTTTCTAGTCAGCGTGGGTATCGACGGGGAGCGGGTAAGGTGGTGGGCTTTGAAACGATGTGTATCTCAAAGGAATGTCAATCCCAGGATCATTGGCAAAATCGCCTTTCATCTGTTTTACCGAACCAGGAGTGATTCCGAGGAATTTCGCATGGTTGACATCTCCCGACGGGAAGATGACATTGCTCAATGGCCATTCATGGTATTTCCATCTGAAGCCGAAACAAAACAGCAAGACGATATTGTATCTGTTTCACATAAGCCTTTTCCAGAAGCCACGTTTTTCGGAGCAGCGACAATTGGATTCACAATGAAATCAGACAAGGCTGACGTTTAATGCTTGCATAAACGACACAAATGCGGGTTTTATCCGAAAAACTTGTGGATAGGATGGCACGGAACGGCACGACTTTTCAAATGAGACGATCGGATTAGACAGCCGATGATGCTTGTAGGGGAAATCAAGATCATTCGGGGATAAGATGCAGTGGGGTTTGCTATGAAAAAACATATTTTGACGGATCTGTTGCTGACTTTTATGCGGATTGGGCTGTTCACGTTCGGCGGCGGTTATGCCCTGATCTCTATGATTGAGGATAGCTGTGTGGAAAAGAAAAAATGGATTAGCCACGATGATATGATGAATATCACTGTGATTGCGGAATCCACGCCAGGCCCGATCTCTATGAACTGTGCCACCTTTATTGGGTTTCGGCAGGCTGGATGGATCGGGGCAGTGATTGCCACGTTGGGCATTGTAGTTCCTTCTTTTGTGGTGATTTACGTCATTTCTATGTTCCTTGACAATTTTCTGGAGCTGACAGTGGTTGCGAATGCCTTTCGCGGCATTCGGATTGCCGTAGGGTTTTTGATTTTGGATGCCGCAGTCACGATGATAAGGAAAATGCAGAAAAAAGCCTTTCCGCTCACGATGATGCTTTGCTCTTTTGCGGCAATGTTCCTGATCAATGTGTTCTCTTTGCGCTTTTCATCCGTCAGCCTGATGCTGATTGCGGCGGTGGTCAGCCTCGTTGTTTTTGCGGCAGAAAATAGGCAGGAGTAAAAAAATGATCTATCTTGATATGTTTCTCGGTTTTTTGCGGGTGGGTTGTTTTTCGTTCGGCGGTGCGTACAGTGCGATTCCCCTCATCCGAGACGTGATTCTGTCCTACGGGTGGCTGTCCGATGAGATGCTGACGGATATGATTGCCGTGAGCGAGAGTACCCCGGGTCCCATCATGGTCAATCTCGCTACTTACGTGGGCAGCAGTCAGGCGGGATTTGCCGGTGCTGTCATTGCCACGCTGGCGGTGGCGCTGCCGTCATTTGTTGTCATATTGCTTGTGGCTGCCGCACTGAAAACAACGCTGAAGAACCAATACATACAAGCGGTGCTGCGGGGGCTAAAGCCCTGCATCACGGGGATCATCCTCGCCACGGGGGCATATATGCTGCTCAATAATTGTTTCATGTCTGAGGACTCTTTCGCAAATATGCGTGCTGCCGGTAATACGGGTATTTTTGTGAATCTCCGAGCCGTTTTCCTTACGATTTTGCTGGCTGCGATATGGTGTGGCACAAAGGGGATTGTGAAGAAAAAGCTGCCTCCAGTTGCGCTGATCGTGATTTCCGCTTTTCTGGGGATGTTTGTCTATGCAATGTGACGGGATTTGGGCGATAAAAGGTATCACGAAAATGGTCAATTTTCTGTTTTTTACGCATCTTAGCATCATATTTTTTGTATGCGCGTAAAATGTAAGTCATTTTGGCGCATAGGCGATCATTTTGGCGCGTAGGTGGTTATGTGACAGATAACGTGGAAAAAGGCAGGCGCTTTTGCTGTGCAAAATTTTACGGTTGAGCGATTTGGCGAAATGTGGTAGAATACGAAAAAATACGAGTGCGAACGTGAGGGGATCGGCATGATTTTTTGCGTGGAAGATGATACCGGTATTCGTGATTTGATGACATATGCCTTGAATGCAGCGGGCTTTGAAGTGCGGGGATTTTCGGATGGGGCAGGTTTTTGGGAGGCGCTCGCAAGCGAGACGCCCGATTTGATTTTGTTGGATATTATGCTTCCCGGGGAGGATGGACTGCATATTTTGATGCGCCTGCGAAAAGAGGGGTATGGCATTCCCGTCATTTTGGCAACGGCAAAAGGCACGGAGTACGACAAGGTGATCGGACTGGACCTTGGCGCGGACGATTATTTGGCAAAGCCGTTTGGCATGATGGAAATGGTGTCGCGCGTCAAAGCCGTGCTGCGCAGGACCCATCCGGCAAAGGCGTGCGAAACGCTCACTCTAGGAAAGATACAGATGGATACCGCGCAACACGTTGTCTGTGCGGATGGGAAACGCATTGATTTGACGTACAAGGAGTATGAGCTGCTCCGCAAGTTTATGGAAAACCCGGGCCGCGTGTTCACGCGAGACCAGCTGCTTGTCAGTGTTTGGGGCGATGTCTATACCGGGGAGACGCGCACGGTGGATGTCCACATTGGCACATTGCGCACAAAACTCGGTCGGCTGGGGGAGTCCATCGAGACAGTCCGCGGGGTGGGGTACCGCATGGTTACGGAAAGCGCACCGTGATGGTTGTTCCCTCGTTTTCCACGCTCTGCAGGTCGATTTTTGCGCCGTGCAGCCGCGCGGCGTGTTTGACGATGGACAGCCCGAGTCCCGTGCCGCCCAGCTCTTTGGAGCGGCTTTTGTCGATGCGGTAGAAGCGCTCGAAGATGCGCTCCCGGTGTTTGAGCGGGATGCCGATGCCCGTGTCGGCCACGCACAGGCGCACTTCGCCGTCCGATGGCTCTACGCGGACGGAAACGGACCCGCCCGGGCGGTTGTATTTGATGGCATTGTCCGTCAGGTTGTAGACGATGCTTTGCAACAGGGCGGGGATGCCATAAAGCGGCGCGTAAGCGCCCGTGACGCGCACGGAGATGTCGGCGTGGTCGGCCACCTGGCGCAGAGAATCCACGGTCTCAAGCGTCAGGGCGTAGAGGTCTACCGTCTCGCGGCGCATGTCGTCCGCGCCCTCGTCCAGGTGGGAGAGGCGGATAATGTCCTCTATGAGGGCGATCATGCGCTTTGCCTCGCTGTGGATTTGCGCATAAAACCGGTCGGTGTCGGCTTCTTGCACCAGGTGGTTTTCCAGAAGTTCCGCGCAGCCGGCGATGGTGTGCAGGGGCGTTTTGAGCTCATGGGAAACATTGGCCGTAAATTCGCGGCGCATTTGCTCCGCGCGTTCCTTTTCGGTCACATCCAGAGCGAGCAGCACCGCGCCCGATTGCTTGCCCGCGCTTGTCACGGGGCTGACGGAAAATTGGTATTTTTTGCCGTGAATGTCCACGGTTTTTTCGGCGCGCGCGCCGTTTTGCAGGTTGCCGAAAAAATCGGAAAGCGCGGCACTGTGGTTGACCGTCGAAATGTGGCTTCCAACGCAATTTCGGGTGGTCTCAAACAGCCTTGCGGCGGCGGGATTGATGCCCAGGATTTGTCCTTTTGTGTTCAAAAGCACGATGCCCTCCGCCATATTTTCGGTCACGGCCTCAAATTCCTCCTGCTTTTGGCGCAGCTCGTTTTCCTGCTGCTTGATTTGCCGCTGCTGTGCGTCAATGCGGTGAAACAGGGGGGACAGTTCCTCGTAGCCCTCGTTGTTTAGCGGCTCGCTTAGGTTGAGCCGGTTGAGCGGGGCGGTGATGTGCTCGGACAGCCGGTAGGCCAGCCACAGGGAAACGCCCACGGCGAGGGCGATGGTGATCAAAAGCGGCTGCGCGATGCCGATCAGCAGGGTCGTGCGGGTGCGCTGGGCGACGGAGAGGCGCAGCACAGTGCCGTCCGAGAGGCGCACGGCGCGGTAGAGCGTGCGCTCCAGCAAGGTGACGGAGTAGCGGGTGCTCTCCCCATAACCTGACGCAAGGGCCTCATCGATTTCCTCGCGGTTGCGGTGATTTTCCATATTTGCGGAATTTTTTTCGCTGTCAAACAGCACGTCGCCGTCCGCGCTCACCCAGGTAATGCGATACCCCGTCGTGTCCAGCCCCTTGAAATAGTCAGAGCCGGCCGCCTCCACGCCCCTTGCGGCAAGTTCCGTCTGCGTCTTTAACTGATTCTTTTGCACATTTCCAAAATACCCATACAGCACGCCAAACAGCAATCCCGATGAGACGAAAAAGACGGCGATTGCCACGAGGCAGATGGCCTGAAAAATACGTTTTGTCATGATGAGCGCCTCCTTTCTGGCGGACGTGCGAACGTTTTCCATACTTGCACGCGCGCGCTGGCGTATGTTATGATGTTACGGTACATATAGCATCATACTACTCCGGGAAGGTCAAATTTGTCACCTCTTTTTTGTAAAGTTGTGGTAAGATCTTACGGCAAATAAAAAACGAAGGAGTGAAACAGATGGATTTGCATTTTTCCACGAAATGTGTTTATGGGGATCAGGCCCGCCTGGAGGGCGAGCCGACAGGGGCGATCAGTTTTCCCATTTACCAAACGGCCACGTTTGCCCACAAGGGGGTAGGGGAGAGCACGGGGTTTGATTATTCCAGGCTGCAAAATCCCACGCGGCAGCAGTTGGAGCGCGTCGTCGCTTCCCTGGAAAATGGGGTGGACGCATTGGCGTTCGCGAGCGGGATGGCGGCGGTCACCACGCTGATGGAGCTGTTTGCCCCGGGGGATCACCTGGTTGCGGATGCGGATCTTTATGGGGGAACGATTCGGCTTTTTCGGCACGTCAGCAAAAAAAATGGCATTTCGGTGACTTCCATGGATTGCGGGAAAGACAATTTGGAAGATGCCATTCGGGAAAATACAAAGGCCATTTTCCTTGAGACGCCCACCAACCCCATGATGCACATTGCGGATATCCAAAAAGCCGCAACCATCGCCCATGCGCATGGGCTTTTGCTGATTGTGGACAACACATTTTTGTCGCCCTATTTCCAAAATCCGCTGGATTTGGGCGCGGATATCGTGGTGCACAGCGGAACGAAATTCCTGGGAGGGCACAATGACACTTTGGCCGGATTTTTGGTGGTCGGGTCGTGGGAGCTGTCTGAGAAACTGCGTTTTTTGATCAAGACGGTCGGAACGGGCCTTGCGCCATTTGACAGCTGGCTGATTTTGCGGGGCATCAAGACGTTGCCGCTTCGCATGGAAAAGGCACAGGAAAATGCGATGGAAATGGTGCGTTACCTGCGGGAAAACCCGCGCGTGACAAACGTGTATTATCCCGGCATCGAAGGGTCGCAGGGATATGAAATCTCCAAAAAACAGGCGCGCGGGTTTGGATCGATGCTCACTTTTGCGGTGGAAAGCAGGGAATTGGCATTGCACCTGTTAAAAAGCACGCGTCTCATTCCGTTTGCGGAAAGCCTGGGCGGAACGGAAACGCTGCTCACCTATCCGGCGACACAGACCCACGCGGACGTGCCGGAGGACGTGCGCATTGCAAATGGCATCACGGACTGCGTGCTGCGGATGTCCATGGGCGTGGAGGACGCGCGCGACCTGATCGCGGACATGCGGCAGGCATTCGCCTCATATGAGGGTATTTGAAGGAAAGAAATACTTTTTCGCTTATGATCACAGATACAAGTACACAGAAGTGTGTAGAAATACGTGGAAGTATGTAGAAGTGTGTAGGGCACGCAGAAGTATGTAGAAATACGCAGAAGCATGTAGAAGTGTGTAGCGTACGTAGAAGTATACTGAAATACATAGAAGTACACATAAGTAGTGCCGTTACAAATCACACATTAACCAGGGTTAAGGAATGGAATTAGAAAAAGGCAGCACCAATCGTCCTCTCTTCAAGGGAGGATTGATGCTGCCTTTTGGTTAAATTCCCGAATGTCCTTTCCTAGATTTCCCCTTCCTTATTGGGCACTGGTCTTTGGAATACCTTCTTCACCTCTTCGTAGACATTCCCGTTATGCCCCCGTATCGTTTCCAGCACACTCAACGATTCGCAGTATTCTTCCCCGCTATGGTTTGTCCCGCCCCTGAACGTCCCCGAGACTGCCAGGTGCCGCTTCGGCTTCCTGCATGCCCGCTCCGCTTTGTTGTTTGTGAAATCCACTTCCGG
>CAYVVW010000126.1:0-6137 GCA_964455335.1 uncultured Marvinbryantia sp. | reverse complement strand
TGATCCCACCATTGCCGGATAAAGTCTGTTTTATCCACATAAAAATAGTTTCTTTCCCGCAGCGTCTCAAAACTGTCGCCACCGATAAACACCGTTCTGGGCATACGCCAACCTCCTCGAAACAAACCACCTTTTTATCGAAAGGGGCAAATACACTTGTCGCTTGCAACAGTATACCCCATTGTGGGCATCGGTATCAAGTGATTTTCTGAAATTCACATTTTCCTACCGATCACACAGAGCGACACAGCGTATAGGACACCCCCGAAAAGGTCGATTCCGAGGACGAGGTATCCGGGCACTGCCATATCTTTGGACAACAAATAGGTGGACAAAATGCCGAGCAAACATAGTACGGGAAACAAGGTCGCTGTCGCGGCTTTTCCCTGAATCAGTGTGTTTCTTTCATCCCTTAGTTCCGTTTTGAGTTGTTTCATTGCTTGTTCGTTTTTTTGCGCATTCATCAACAGGGCCGCTGCAAGAAGCAATAGGCCGCCCTCTATCACGCCGAAAAAGGAAATGCCTGGGTAAGTAATCCCCGATTTTTCCAAAACCGTCTGCGCAATGAAAGCAATGGCCGCTATGGATAACGCAACCCACCCGAAAACTTTACGGCTGTTTTTCATCACAATCCCCCTCCTCGTAGGTAAAAATTTGCTCAATCGGCAACCCGAAATAGCGAGAAATCTTAAAGGCCAGCAGGATGGAGGGGTTATACCGCCCGTTTTCAAGAGAGCCGATGGTCTGCCTGGAAACTTCGAGCGCTTCGGCAAGCTCCTCCTGCGTGATGCCTATGGTTTTTCGCAACGCTTCCAATCTGTTTTTCAAATCCACCCCTCCTATGGAAAGTTTGCTTTACATAAAAGATAGCACGTGGTTCTTTGAATGTCAAGCATACTTTCCCTTTTTCGCAGTTTTTTTTGCTTCAGTTTTGTTTTGCGCATCCATCTTTCTGCGCAAGCCGCCAATGCGGTTATGAAACCGCGCAGGTTTCAAACTTCCTGGTCTCCTTTTCAACACGGCGCGCCGTGCCGTTTCATGAAGCGCATTGGCGCGAAGTGGGGGTTTGGCACTTGTAAACGGGTACATTTTGGGTTATGATGAGGGCGTATCTCCCGAAAGGCTTTGCAATAACCGTTTTGGAGGGTTCGATGAAGAAATATAACAATTTCGACTTACATTTTTTCTTCGGTTTCAAAAATGAAAACATTCACTTTTTAAATGCCGCATATATCCATCCGCTCAAACAGGATCTTGTGCAGGAACTGCAGCAGTACTTTGCGGCGGATCCGAACGTCACGGCGGCGATCGTGTTTGGGAGCGGCGTGGAATTTCGCTGCAATAGCCACAGCGACTTGGATCTTTGTATTGAGCGAGAGGATTCTGCCAAACCTTTTCGCTATGGGGATGTGGATGGGGATCCGGTCGTGGATCTGCTCTATGCAGACCAGGTAAATGGTCGTCTGTTACGGGAAATAGAGGAAAAGGGGATCGTGGTTTACGACAAGGAGGGCGCAAATGTGTGACATACGATATTTTCGGAGGGCTTACCTGGACTACGCGGCGGCGAAGAATTTGCTGCAAGTGCCGAACACGCATGACATTGACCGTTTGGTTCGCATGTCCCGCAATCATGGATCCAAGGTGGAGCTTACGCAGTGGATAGAAGACCATGCGGATATGCTGACCCGGTGGGAGGTGGATACGCGCTACAACATCGAGTATTGTGTGGAGAAGGAAAAGGTCATGCGCGGGCTTGAGCATGTGCGGATTTTCCTGGAAAAAAATGGCCTCAAAGATACCTTGCGCGCGGAATTGCAAGACCCGGCCGAGAAAATGCGCCTGGCTGCGTTTTTTCCGAAAAATTACCGCCCCGCGACAGAATTTGAGTGGAATGTCATGTACCAGGTTTTTCGGAAAAATATGGAAAAATAAGGATGCTGGGGCGCTTGGGAATGGATTGCGCAAGGAAAAGGGTTGCGCGAACGTTACAAAAATGTTACAGATTTAGGGCGTATTACGACAGAAGTTTAACCAAAGGTGTGCAACTTATGCAAAAAGTAACGTTTTGACAAAGCGTGTGCCAGGCGGAGAAACTGCGGTTTCTACAGTGGCGAATCGGTCAAATTTCACAAATTTTTCAAAATTTGGAGGGATTCTGTTTTTTTTCAGATACATGAAATCGGGGAATTATCCACACAGGTTTCCGAAAAAAAGACGATAAAATCGACTTATGCACGAACTTATACACATTATCCACATAAATTTGGCATGCTTTTCCCAGAACAAATGGGATTCTTTCCAAACGGACGTTTTGGGCAGGTCTACTAAAATATCACTTTTTAAAGTGTGTGGCAAGGCAGTGTGCAAGGCGGGGCATTTGCGTGAGCAAGGCGGCAGATTTGTGAAAATTGTCAAATCTCACAAATGTTCTTGACAACGATTACAAAACCGTGTAAAATCGTAATAAATGCTTAAAAGATTTGAAAAGGCTTTGCAATTACCAACGAGCATGATGCCGGGGCGGTGGCTGTGCAGGTGCGGGGCACGAAACGATCCGCAATGCATCGACTGCTGCAGGTCATGAAGTCAGGAGAGTGCGCCATGGACAGAAAAAATCGGGTGTGGACGGTTCTTGTGATAGGGATGTTGCTGAGTTTGCTGGCGGGGACTGCCACACAGGCCAAGTGGGTGACGAACGCGAAAGGAACGCGTTATCGGATCAGCAAGCAGAAGGGTTTTGCCAAAGGTCCGGTGAAAATCAACGGAAAGCAGTACTACTTTGACCAAAATGGTTTTATGCAAACGAGCACGTGGGTAAAGGTCAAAAAGAAATATTATTATTTTCAGGAAAACGGTCAGATGGCGACCAGCACATGGGTCGGCCCGTACCGCGTGGGGAAATCGGGGGCGCGAACGGGAAAGGTGCGCTCGCCGGGACTGACGCAGTCCGGGAAGAAGCTCTACTATCTGGATGAGAATTTTGAAAAAGTGCGTGGTTGGGTGACGGTGGATGGGCGCACCTATTATTTTGGCGGCGCGAAAAGCGCGGCGCGGACAGGCATACAGACCATCGATGGCGTCACATATTGTTTCGATGAAAATGGGGTCATGCAGACCGGGTGGCAGACACTTGACAAAAAGTCCTATTATTTTGACGAGCTGGGCATCATGGTGCGGGGCATCACGCTGCAGCTAAACGGCATTACGTGCGAGTTCGACGAGTTTGGCGTGTGCGTCACATCGGGAGCGGGGCAGACGATTGCGCAATATGCGCTGCAGTTTTTGGGAAGCCCTTATGTATACGGCGGGACCAGCCTGACGGACGGGGCAGACTGCTCCGGGTTCATCTATGCGCTGATGGGCGAGTTTGGCATCCGCGTCCCGCGCACGGCGGACGACCAGCGCAGGGGCAAGGACACCTTTGGGAAATACACAAAGTCGGTGACGGTCAAGCCAAAGCCGGCCTATTTGATGCCGGGGGATCTTGTTTTTTATGGAACGAAAAAGCCAAAGTATTCGGATCACGTGGCGCTCTACATTGGAAATGGCAAGGTAATACACGCGTCCACGCCGGAGACGGGCGTCATTATCTCTGACTACGACTACCATCGCCCCATCGCCGCGCGGCGCTACTGGTACGAACTGTAGGGAATTTGGCACGATGTCTCATCGTGCCAACTACCGACATGCAAGCATGTCGTGGGAAAGGGCTTTCTACCCTGGCATCAGGAAATAAGAAGAAATAGAAATGAGATGAGAGACAAGAAAGGATGCGGGCATGCGACTGCGAAATATCCCGCGGGCGGCGCAAGTGGTGGCGGAAAGCCCCCTTGTCATCCACGACCCCGCGGCCTGGAAGGGCAACTGGGCGGGCTTGTTTGGCAATGCCCATCCCCTGCACGTTGAGGTGGGGATGGGAAAAGGGCAGTTTTTGCGGCAGATGTCCGCGAAAAACCCGCAGATCAATTTTGTGGGGATGGAGCGGTATACCAGCGTGCTGTTGCGCGCACTGGAGCGCGTGCAGGCGCAAGATGGGGAGGCGCAGGTTTTGAACCTGCGTTTTCTTTGCATGGACGCGAGGGGGTTGCCGGACGTGTTTGGCGAGGGGGAAGTGGCGCATATTTATCTGAATTTTTCTGATCCCTGGCCAAAAGAGAGGCACAAGGAGCGACGCCTGGTCTCGCGGCAGTTTTTGGAGCGGTACCGCCATATTCTGGTTTCTGGGGGAAAAGTGGAGTTTAAGACAGACAATCGGGCATTGTTTGATTTTGCCATAGCGGAGGCGGAGGCGTCCGCCTGGGAAATTCTTCTCCGCACATACGATTTGCACGCCGACCCGGAACAGATGGAAGGAAACGTGCCAACCGAGTACGAAGAAAAATTTTCCCAAAACGGAAACAAAATCTGCAAGGCGGTGCTCAAAGCCCCTGGATGTTGCGCTTCTTGAGGCGGTAGTCCAGGTACAGGTTGAGCAGGTAGCGCAAAACCGCGACCACGGGAACGCTCAGCAACATGCCGAGCACGCCGGCGATGCTGCCCCCCACGGTGATGGAGATGATGATCCACAGCGGCTTCAGCCCAACGGTGTCGCCCAGGATCTTTGGCCCCAGGTAGAGGCCGTCAAATTGCTGCAGCAAGAATATCATGACGGCGAATCCGACCGCAGTGAGCGGGCTGACCATCAGAAGCACGATGACCCCCGGCACTGCGCCGATGAATGGCCCGAAGTAGGGGATCATGTTGGTGATACCCACGATGACGCTGATCAGCAGCGCGTAGGGCATGCGGAACAGGTTCATCAAGATAAAGCACAGCACGCCGATGATGAGCGAGTCGATCGCCTTCCCCACGAAAAAGTTTGTGAAGATGCGGTTGCACTCGGATAGGATGTCCAGGGTCATGTCGATGTAGGACACCGGCAAAAAGCTGTAGATGACCTTGCGCATCGAGTGCTGCAGCGCCGTCTTGTCTAGCAGCATGTAAATCGAGACGATCACCGCAATCACGAAGTTGAGCAGCAGCTTGGCAATGGCCACCGAAGTCGTGTAGATGGCCGGCACCAGGTCTGTGGCAAATTTGCGCAAGGCGTTTGCCACCTCTGGCAGCATTTCGTCCAAAAGGCTTTGCAGCTGAGACACATCCGCGTTGGGGAACCGGTCTTGCAAATTGTCAAAGAAGTCATAAATCCCCTCGTAAAGCTGCGGGAGATAGGCGATGACCTCGGTGATGCTGACGACCACTTGCGGAATGATGTAGAGCAGGCACAGCGCAATGATGCCCAATACCAATAGGTACGAAACCACAATGGCGATCACCTTGCACACGCCCTTTTTCTTGATTTTGAGCGGCCCGTTTAATAGGTTTACCAACCAGACGATCAGCGGGTTGAGGATGAAGGCGATCAGGATGCCGATGAGAAACGGCATGAGGATGTTGATCACGCCTTTGAGCCAGTCTGTCACGGCGTGCGGGGTCATGACCACGCGGATGATCAACGCGCTGATGGCCACCACGGCGAGCATATAAATGCTGATGGTGAAATATTGGTTGTTCGGCAGGAACTTCCGTTCTTTCCCATTATCCAGCGGCACCTTGGGACGGACAAACGTGTCGGCCGAGGCCTTTGGGATTCCGCTGTCCTTAGCAGTTGCTTGATTTGCAGAATTTGCGGGGTTTTTTTGTTTCATTGTCGTTTTCATAGTCACCTCCTTGCGCCAGTATAAAGGTTTTTTTGGTTAGATGCAAGAATTTTTCGGAATTTTACATAAAATTTACAAAATTTCTATTAAAAATTCTTTTGGAAAAATAAAAAAAACGCTTGCAATCCGAAAAGAAATGTACTATAATCCCTTTTGTTCCGTTGGACGGCCTTCTCTCACAACTGTCCTGACCTCGTGAAGGGGAGGCAACAGAGTTCTTAGCGGAGCACCACAACCCCCTTTTGGGAGCGCGATTAGCTCAGTTGGTAGAGCACCTGACTCTTAATCAGGGTGTCCAGGGTTCGAGCCCCTGATCGCGCACGAAAGTATCGCTTTTGCAGGCTGAGAATTGCGGGGGCGGTGCTTTTTTTTATCCGAACTGCGGGAATGGCGCAAAACAGATAGTGTGTTGATGAAACGTATAAAATGTGGATA
>CAYVVW010000125.1:0-6142 GCA_964455335.1 uncultured Marvinbryantia sp. | reverse complement strand
CGCATGAGGATCGTCAGCTCCTCGTGCGGGCATTGGTCGTAGATATAGAGCTGGATGTCGGTAAACTGCACGACGTGCAGCCGCATCGGCCCGCAGTACCGCGCAAGAATCCCCGCAAGATCCACCACCTTTTGCTTTGCGCGCTCGCTCGTGTAGGGCGGCGCGTGAAAATAGACCGCGTCGATCTGCACGCCGCGCTTGGCAATGCGGTAACCGGCCACCGGGCTGTCGATGCCGCCCGACAAAAGCAGGGTCGCCCGCCCATTTGTGCCGACAGGCATCCCGCCCGCCCCCGGCAGGGTTTGCGAATAGAGGTAGATCTTCTCGCGGATCTCCACCGAAAGCAGGATCTGCGGGTTGTGCACGTCCACGCGCATCTTCGGGAACGCTTCCAGGATTTTCTCCCCGAGATCCGCATTGACTTGCATCGACGCGCGCGGATAATCCTTGCGCGCCCTCCTGGTGTCCACCTTAAAGGTCTGGTTCGCCTCCGGATATGCCTCCCGCATGTAGGCGAGGACATCCGCAACCAGCCCGTCAAACCCTGTGTCTTCCGTCACCACGACGGGGCAGATGCCCACGATGCCGAACACATGGCGCAAGGCATCCACCGTCTCCTGCGCGTCGCACGCGCCCAAAGCCTCGACGTAAACGCGCCCCTGCTCCTTGCGCACCGCAAATGTGCCGTCCACGGCTTTTAGCGCATGGCGGATCTGCCGCATGAGCTCGTCCTCAAACAAGTAGCGGTTCTTCCCCTTGATCCCGATTTCCCCATATTTGATCAAAAATGTCTGAAATGTCATAGGTCACCCTCTCAATGCCTGGCATACCTGCGCAATCGGGGCAGCAGCTCCCGCACCTGTTCCAAGGCATACGCGATTTCCTCCTCTGTGGTCAATGCCCCAAAGCTAAAGCGGACGGCAGACGCAAGCGCCTGTTTTGGCAAGCCCATCGCCGCAAGGACGGGGCTTGCGGATGCCTTTTTGTTTGCGGAACAGGCAGACCCGGACGAGACACAGACCCCGCGCTCCTCCAGGGCGTGCAGCAAAACCTCGCTCCTGACCCCCAAAAAACTGACGCAAACGATGTGGGGCGCGCCATCCCCCTCATTTGCCCGCCCCAGCGCCACGGCATCTTCCATATCGGCAATCCCCGCAAGAAGCTGCTTTCTCAGCGCATATAAATGTTCCACTTTGCGGTCAAAGTCCGCATACGCCAGCCGCGCGGCCACCCCAAGGCCCGCGATGCCGGGCACATTGTCTGTTCCGGAACGCATCCCCCTTTGCTGCCCCCCTCCCAAAAGGATGGGGCGCACCTTCGCCGTGTCCGCAAGGTACAAAAAACCGACCCCTTTTGGCCCGTGGATTTTGTGCCCGCTTGCAGAAAGCAAGTCAATGCCCATGCGCTTTGGGTAAATGCGGTATTTTCCATACGCCTGGACGGCATCCGTGTGAAAGAGGATGCGCGGGTTGTACGACTTGACAAGTCGCGCGGCCGCTTCCACAGGCTCGACCGTGCCCACCTCGTTGTTGACATACATCACGGAGACAAGCACCGTCTCCGCGCAAAGCGCCTCGCGCAGATCCTCCAGGGAAATGCGCCCCTGCCCGTCCACCGCGAGATAGGTCACGCGAAAACCCAGCTCCTCCAGGCAGCGCATCGGCTGCAGGACTGCCGGGTGCTCCACCGCCGTGGCAATCACGTGCATCCCCGCCCTCCGGTTGGCCCATGCCGCGCCAAAGACCGCCCAATTGTCAGACTCCGTGCCGCCGGACGTAAAGTAAATCTCCTGCGGGGAAACTTTCAAGGTTTGCGCAATCTCCGCTTGCGCCTCTTTGACAACGCGCTCCGCCTGCACCCCGCGAAAATGGCGGGAGGACGGATTCCCATACTCCTCCAGCATGGCCTTTTGCACAACCTCGGCGACTTCCCCCAGGCATACCGTGGTCGCCGCGTTATCCAAATATGCCTCCACGTCACACCCCCTTACTGTCCGGTCGCGTCTCCCGCATCCAACAGGTAGCCGAGGACCGACAGGACAAACAGCCCCGCCGTCTCCGTGCGCAGGATGCGGCCTCCCAGCGATATGGTGGAAAATCCCGCTTCCCTGGCGCGCCGCACTTCCTCTCCCGAAAAACCGCCCTCCGGCCCGATAAAGACCGCAACGGACTTTCCGGGACGGATGCCCCCTACGATGGCGCGCGTCGCGTCCATCCCCGTCTCACATTCATAGGGAAACAGCTTTTCCTCTATCGTTTCCGCATAGGACAAGGCTTGCGCAAACTCCATCGGCAGCGCGACCTCCGGCACGACCTGCCGCCCCGACTGTTCCGCCGCGGCTTTTGCGATGGCGTTCCAGCGCGCGCACTTCGCCTGCGCCTTTTTCCCATCCAGCCTGACGACCGACCGCTTTGTGCAAACGGGAATGACCGCATGTGCGCCAAGCTCCACCGCCTTTTGCACGATCCAGTCCATCTTATCACTTTTCGGCAATCCTTGGAAGAGAAAAATTTTCACGGGCAGTTCGGTTGCCGGCGCGTACATGTCCACAATCACGGCTTCCACGCGTTCTTTCCCCATCTGCGTGATGCGGCACGTATAGGCATGGCCATGCCCGTCGCTTACGCAAAAGAGATCGCCCACTTTCATGCGCAGCACATTTCGGATGTGGTTGACATCGTCCCCCGCGATCGATACGCGCGCCTCCTGGATTTGTCCAGGAGCCACAAAAAATTGATGCATGCTACCCGTTCTTTCTGGCCGTCACGCACACCCACTCGCCTTGCCCAGACACGTCAAGCACCTGCATCCCGCACGCGCGCACAGCCGCCTCCACCAAATCCTGCTTCTCCCGCAAAATGCCAGAGGTGATATAAATCGCCCCCGGCTTCATCAACCCCGCAATCACAGGCGTCAGATCCACAAGCACTTCCGCGAGGATGTTTGCCACCACGAGGTCGCTTGCGTGCGCGCCGATCGCCTGCCGCAGGCAAGGGTCGTCCGCCAAATTGCCAAGGGAAACCTCCAGGGCGTCCTCCCCGATGTCGTTCGCTTGCATATTTTCGCGCACCGCCGCGATGGCGCTCGGATCGAGATCCGTGGCAATGGCATGCCCCGCGCCCAGCTTTAGGGCCGCAATCGACAGGATGCCGCTCCCCGTGCCGACATCGAGTATCCGGCAGCCCGGCGTGCAATACCGCTTGATCTGGCGCAGACAGAGCTGCGTCGTCTCGTGCAGCCCCGTGCCAAATGCCGTTCCGGGGTCAATGCGCAAAAGCACTTCCGCGCCATCCCCCTCAGGCACCTCCCACGAGGGAACGATGCGGATGCCATCCACGACAAACTGGTGAAAGTATGCTTTCCAGTTGTTGATCCAGTCCGTATCTTCCGTCAGCTCCTCGGTGACCGTGCCCTCCCCAATGTCCAGAAACGGCCGCAGGCCATCCAGTTCCTGCCGCACCCTGCCAAGCATCGCGGGAACGTCCGCGCCCTCCTCCAGGTAAAAGCGCAGGTAGGCGATCCCGTCGTCCGCGGCAGGCTGCGGCGGCACGTCGACAAACATCTGCCGCGTCTCTTCGTCAGAAAGCGGGACTTTGTCGACGATCTCCACCCCCTCCACGCCCGCGTCCGCAAGAGACGCAATGACAATGTCCTCGGCATCCGCCAGGGTTTTCAAGGTAAATGCGTGATATCTCATGGCTCAGTCCTCAAACTCAAGCGATTCTTTGAGCTTGTCCATAAATCCTTTTTTCTTTGGCTTTCCATCCTGACGATTCTCCTGCTCGCGCGCCCCGGTATTCGGCGCGGAAGTCACCACGGATCGGTCTGTCGCCGCGTCAAATGCCTTTAACGCCTCTATGGCGTCGCTGTTCAGCCGCGTCGGCACTTGCACCACAAGCGTCACGTAATGGTCACCGCGCACCGACTTGTTGCGCAAAGACGGCACGCCCTTGCCCTTTAGGCGGATCTTGGTGTCGGTCTGCGTGCCCGGCTTCACATGGTAGAGCACTTCGCCGTCGATGGTCTTGATCTTCACGTCGCCGCCAAGCGCCGCGACGGCAAATGTAATCGGCGCCGTGGAGAAGATGTTCCGATCCTGCCTCTGGAAAATCGGGTCGCGCTGCACGCTCACCTCCACGAGCAAGTCGCCCCTCGGGCCGCCATTGACCCCGGGCTCGCCGCGTCCCGCGATGCGCACGCTCTGCCCGTCGTCGATCCCTGCGGGGATCGTCACGGTAATGGTCTTCTGGCTGGACGTGTACCCGCTCCCGCCGCATGCCGTACAGCGGTCGCGCACGATCTTCCCCGTGCCATGGCAATCGGGGCAGGTGGTCACATTTTGCACCATGCCAAACAGCGACTGCTGGGTCATCACGACCTGCCCGCGCCCTTTGCACTTCGGGCACGTCTCAGGGGCAGTCCCCGGCCGTGCGCCCGTGCCATGGCACACCCCGCACTCGTCTTTTAGCCGCAGCTCCAGCTTTTTCTCACAGCCGAACACCGCCTCCTGGAACGTAATGCGCAGAGCCGCCCGCAAATTTGCGCCCCGCATCGGCCCGTTGCTCTGGCGCCGCCTCGCGCCGCTTCCGAACAAATCCCCAAAGATGTCGCCAAAGATGTCGCTCATGTCGGCGCTGTTAAAGTCAAACCCGCCAGGGCCACCGCCCTGCTCAAACGCGGCATGGCCAAACTGGTCATACTGGCGGCGCTTCTCGGGGTCAGAAAGCACGGCATATGCCTCGGAAGCCTCCTTAAACTTTTTTTCCGCCTCCGCGTCGCCCGGATTCATGTCCGGATGGTATTTCTTCGCAAGCTGCCGGTATGCCTTTTTTAAGGCCGCGTCGTCCGCGTCCTTACTCACGCCAAGCACCTCATAATAATCTCTCTTTGTCTCTGCCATTTCCCTCACCTTACCATCTTGCCGCCGCCCGCAAACGGAAGCGCGCCCGAAGTTCCCCGCCCCTTTCGGGTGGGCGGGGAAACTCCGGGTACCGCTCCTGCCTCTTATGCTGATGCCAGGGATTGCGGAAGTGCGAAGCACGAAACAATCCGTAGGCATCTTTTCATCTTTTTACACTTCTTTGTAGTCCGCGTCGATGACATCGTCATCCGGCTGCGTGTAATCCGCCTGCTGCGCCCCGCCCATGTCAGGCCCCGGGCCTGCGCCCTGGCCTTGCTGGCTCGCCTGCGCCTGCTCGTAAACCTTCGCAAACAGCTTTTGCGCGCTCTCCATCAACTTCTCCTTGGCCGCCTTGATCTCCGCCACCTGCGCGTCCGTCATCTCTTCCGGATTGCTCTGCTCGATCAGCTTTTTCAACGCCTCCAGGTCGGCCTGCACCGCCACCTTGTCATTCGCGTCCAGCTTGTCGCCCACGTCCTGAATGGCCTTCTCCGTCTGGAACACCATGGCATCCGCGTCATTGCGCGTGTCGATGGCCTCTTTGCGCTTCTTGTCCTGCGCCTCGTACTCGGCCGCCTCGCGCACGGCTTTCTCGATGTCACTCTCGGACATATTCGATCCGGACGTAATCGTGATGTGCTGCTCCTTGCCCGTGCCAAGATCCTTTGCGGATACATTGACAATGCCGTTCGCGTCGATGTCAAATGTCACCTCGATCTGCGGCACGCCGCGCATGGCCGGCGGGATGCCGTCTAAGCGGAACTGCCCCAGGGACTTGTTGTCCTTTGCGAACTGGCGCTCGCCCTGCACGACGTTGATATCCACCGCGGTCTGGTTGTCCGCCGCCGTGGAGAACACCTGGCTCTTCCGCGTCGGGATGGTCGTGTTGCGCTCAATCAGCCTTGTGGCGACGCCGCCCATCGTCTCGATGGAAAGGGAAAGCGGGGTCACATCCAGCAAGAGGATGTCGCCTGCCGCCTTGTCGCCCGCCAGCTTGCCCCCCTGAATGGCGGCGCCAATGGCCACGCACTCATCTGGGTTTAAGGTCTTGCTCGGCTCGTGCCCTGTCAAGGCCTTTACCTTTTCCTGGACAGCCGGCACGCGCGTCGACCCGCCGACCAGCAGCACCTTGCCAAGCTCGGACGGCGTGATGCCCGCGTCCCTCAAGGCGTTTTGCACCGGAACTGTCGTCATTTCCACCAGGTCGTGCGTCAGCTCGTCAAATTTCGCGCGCGTCAGGGT
>CAYVVW010000124.1:4653-6158 GCA_964455335.1 uncultured Marvinbryantia sp. | reverse complement strand
ATGTCCGGCATGACGTCGCAGGAGACGAATGAGGTCTGGCGCTTCCCCGCCGCGTTAAAGGGCGAAATGCGCACAAGGCGGTGCACGCCTTTCTCTGATTTTAAGTAGCCATAGGCATTTTCCCCGCGCACCTCAAACGTGACGGACTTGATGCCGGCCTCCTCTCCCTCCAGGTAATCGAGGACCTCCACCGCAAAGCCGCGCTTGTCCGCCCACCGCGCGTACATGCGGTAAAGCATGCCCGCCCAGTCGCACGACTCCGTGCCGCCCGCACCCGCGTGCAGCGTGAGGATGGCGTCATTCTTGTCATATTCCCCGGAGAGCAGGGTGCGGATGCGCACATCCTCAAACGTGGCGGCAAACGCGTCAAGCGTCTCTTGGATTTCCGGTATCAGGGAAGCGTCATTTTCCTCATATGCCATCTCGATCAGCGTCTCGATCTCCTCATATTGCCCTTTCAAATGGGCATAGGCCGACACGTCGCCCTTGAGCGCTTTGAGCTGCTTCATGGACTCCTGGGAAGACTCCGGGTCATCCCAAAAGTTTGGTTCTTCCATCTTGCGCTCTAATTCCTCGATGCGCTTTTCCTTATTTGCGAGGTCAAAGTGAATCCCTCACTTCCAGCAATGGTTTTTCGTATGTTCCGAGCGTATAGCGGAACGCGTCCAATTCGACCACACTGTCACCTTCTTTCTCTTTTTCTTCCTTGCTTACTTCTTTCTCCCATGGCACTGCTTGTATTTTTTCCCGCTTCCGCAGGGGCAGGGATCGTTCGGGTAGATCTTTTCCGTCGCGCGTTTCTTTGGCGCTTTCGCGAGGCTCTCGTCCTTGTTTGTCCCCGTCACCTTTGCCACTTCCTCGCGCTCGACCTTTTCCTCCACCCGCACGTGGTAGAGCAGGCGCAAAGTGTCTGCCTGGATGTTGTTCGTCATCTCGTCAAACATCTCAAACCCGCGGAGCTTGTACTCCACCAGGTGGTCAATCCACTTGCGGTCTATGACGCGCTGGATGATGACGCGCTCTATCTCGCGCATCTGCTCCGGCTGCGGGAACAGCGCCTCTTTTTCGGCGTAGAGCGCAAACGCCCGCTCCCCGATCCGCTCCTTGAGCTCCTTTGCGCTGCATTTCTCGATTTCCTCTTGCGTGATGGGAGCGATCGGGATCGTCGGCAAGAGCAGGGTGTTCAGCTCGTTCGCGTCCCGCTCCTTTGCGGCCTCCCCGACGCAAATGTCCACCGTGCGGGAAATGACGTCCGTGATCATCTTGTTGATGGCGTCTTTCATATTTTCGCCGTCCAGCACGCGGCGGCGCTCTGCATAGATGATCTCGCGCTGCTCGTTGTTCACCTGGTCATATTCTAACAAATTCTTTCGGATGCCGTAGTTGTTGCCCTCGATCTTCTCCTGCGCCTTTTCGATGGCGGACGAGAGCATCTTGTGCTCGATCTGCTCGTTCTCCTGCACGCCGAGGGATCGGAAAATGCCCATCAGCCGCTCAGACCCAAA
>CAYVVW010000124.1:4075-4639 GCA_964455335.1 uncultured Marvinbryantia sp. | reverse complement strand
GCGCGACTCATGGCGCTCGGTGCCCACAATCTTCAAGCCGCCCAATTCGCGCGACACATCGTCCAGCTTGATGTCCGTGCCGCGGCCGGCCATGTTGGTCGCAATCGTCACCGCCCCATGGACGCCAGCGTCCGCCACGATCTCCGCCTCTAGCTCGTGGAACTTGGCATTGAGCACTTTGTGTGGAATCCCGCGCTTTTTCAGCATGCCGCTCAGCAGCTCGGAAATGTCGATCGTGATGGTGCCCACCAGCACCGGCTGCCCTTTTTTGTGCGCCTCCTCGATGGCATTCACCACCGCGCGGTACTTTTCCTTTTTCGTCATGTAAACGGCGTCATCCAAGTCCTTGCGGATGACCGGAAGATTTGTGGGGATCTCGATGACGTCCATGCCATAGATGTCGCGGAACTCCTTTTCCTCCGTGAGCGCCGTGCCGGTCATGCCGGCCTTTTTCGTATATTTGTTGAAAAAGTTCTGGAACGTGATGGTGGCAAGCGTCTTGCTCTCCCGCGTCACTTTCACGTGCTCCTTTGCTTCGATGGCCTGGTGCAGGCCGTCCGAGTA
>CAYVVW010000124.1:0-4065 GCA_964455335.1 uncultured Marvinbryantia sp. | reverse complement strand
GTAGCGCCGGCCTGGCATGATGCGTCCCGTGAACTCGTCCACGATCAGCACCTCGTCATCTTTCACCACATAATCCTGGTCCCGGAACATCAGGTAATTGGCGCGCAAGGCGAGATCCACGTTGTGCTGGATCTCCAGGTTTTCCGCATCCGCAAGGTTCTCGATCTGGAAAAACTTCTCCACCTTTTCCACGCCCTGCTGGGTCAGCGTGACCACCTTGTCCTTTTCGTTGACGATGAAGTCGCCCGTCTCCACAATCTCCTCGCCCATGATGGCGGACATCTTCGTCACCTCGCCGCTCGCCTCTCCGCGCTGGAGCTGCCTGGCGAGGACATCCGCCACCTCGTAGAGCTTCGTGGACTTCCCGCTCTGCCCGGAAATGATCAGCGGCGTGCGCGCCTCGTCGATCAAAACGGAGTCCACCTCGTCGATGATGGCATAGTGCAGCCCGCGCTGCACCAGCTGCTCCTTGTAAATGACCATGTTGTCGCGCAGATAGTCAAACCCGTCCTCGTTATTGGTAATATAGGTAATGTCGCAGTCGTACATTTTCCTGCGCTCATCGTTTTCCATATCGTTGAGCACGCAGCCGACGGTCAAGCCCAGAAACTCGTGCACTTTTCCCATCCACTCCGCGTCGCGGTGCGCCAGGTAATCGTTGACCGTGACGATGTGTACCCCTTTCCCCTCCAGGGCGTTCAAATAAGCGGGGAGCGTGGACACCAGGGTCTTGCCCTCGCCCGTGCGCATCTCCGCGATACGCCCCTGGTGCAAGATAATGCCGCCGATGATCTGCACGCGGTACGGCTCAAGCCCGATGGTCCGTTTTGCCGCCTCCCGCACAACCGCAAAGGCTTCCGGAAGCAAGTCATCCAAGGTCTGCCCGTTGGCAAGCCTGCCCTTGAACTCGTCCGTCTTTGCGCGCAGCTGCGCGTCAGAAAGCGCCTGCATCTCGGGGCGCAGGCTCTCGACCTTGTCAACCAGCGGCGCAATCCGCTTCAGCTCGCGCTGACTGTGGGTGCCAAACACTTTTGAAAATATGCTCATCCTTCCACTCCTGTACCTCATGTATTCATAAACTGAAACGCACTACCGAACATTTTATCACCTTTGAGAGGCGAAAACAAGAAATATTTTGCGTCAAATCAGCAGCGAAGCATCGCCAAAGCTAAAGAACCTGTACCGCTCTTTTACCGCACCGGGTACTCCTTTTTGTTGCTTTCCTTTCCCGCCAGCGCCGACACGAGCATCAGCAACGTCGATTCCGGCAAATGGAAGTTTGTGATCAGCGCGTCGGTGGCGCGAAACCGATACCCCGGGTAGATAAAAATATCCGTCCAGCCGCTTCCGGCCTGCACGACGCCGGTCTCATCCGCCGCGGATTCCAACGTGCGGCAGCTTGTCGTGCCCACGCAGACGATCCGCCCGCCCGCCGCCTTTGCGCGGTTGATGCGCGCGGCCTGCTCCGGCTCGATGCGGTAAAATTCGGCGTGCATCTGATGCTGCGTGACATCTTCCACTTTCACGGGGCGGAACGTGCCAAGCCCCACATGCAGCGTTACGTGCGCGATCTCAACGCCCTTTTCCGCAATCTGCCGCAACAGCTGCGGCGTGAAATGCAGCCCTGCCGTGGGCGCCGCCGCTGACCCGTCATGCCTTGCGTAGACCGTCTGGTAGCGGCTCTTGTCCTCTAATGGATGTGTGATGTAGGGGGGCAGGGGCATCTGCCCCAGCCGGTCTAAAATTTCCTCGAAAATGCCCTCATACGTAAATCGGATCAGGCGGTTTCCGTCCTGCGCCACATCTGTCACTTCGCCCGTCAAAATGCCGTCGCCAAAGCAAATCGTCGTTCCGGGCTTTGCCTTCTTTCCCGGCTTTGCCAATGCCTCCCACACATCGCCTCCCATGCGCCTTAAGAGCAGGATCTCGATTTTCGCCTCCGTGCCCGCTTTCGTCCCGAAAAGGCGCGCGGGAATCACTTTGGTATCATTGAGCACCAGGCAGTCTCCGGGATGCAAATACTTGATCACATCCCGAAAAACGCGGTGCTCGATTTGCCCCGTGTCTTTTTTTAGCACAAGCAGGCGCGACGCGCTGCGATCCTCCAGAGGATCTTGCGCGATCAACTCCTTTGGCAAATCAAAATAAAAATCCGATGTTTTCATCTTGTCCTTTCCGTGCGGCGCGCCTGCCCTGCCGGCCAAACCTGCTTCGCGGCAGCCCTGACGGATAACTACGCGTCTGGTTTTTGGGCAGCGTCTCCCTCACTGCCGCAGCTCAATGCCCATCGCGTGCAGCCCATGCAGGATTTTTTTCATGGCGGCCGCCACGTCCGCCTCCTCTAACGTCTTGTCTTTTGCGCGGAACACGATGGAGTAGGCCATCGACTTGCTCCCCTCTTGTATCTGCGATCCCTCGAAGAGATCGAACAGCTGGCAGCTCTCCAGGTACTTTCCGCCCCTTTGGCGGATCATCGCCTCGATCTCCCCCGCGCTGACGCGCTTTGGCACGACCATGCTCAGGTCGCGCGTCACGGCCGGGTAGCGCGCGATCCCCTGGAATTTGCGCTCATACGTCGCAAAAGCCTCCACCGCCGGCAAATCCAAGACCGCCACATAGGCGCGCTCCTTGATGCCATACGCGTCCGCGACGGCCGGGTGGATTTCCCCGAGATAGCCAAGCACTGCGCCCTGGTGGCGCACGTCCGCCTTTCTTCCCGGGTGCAGGTAGGGGCGATCCGCGCCTGTGTCATAGGTGATGTCCCGCGCAATGCCCACTTTTTCCAAAAACTCCTCGACCACGCCTTTCATGGTGAAGAAGTCGCCCTCCCCGTACATGCCGAGGGTAAACTGCCTGCGCTCCTGCGGCAATTCGGTCAGCGGCAGCGATTTCGGCAGATAAACATTGCCAATCTCATAAAGCCGCACGTTTTTGTTGCGGTGATTGTAATTGAACGCCAAAGACGTCAGCATCCCATTGAGGGGCAGGGTGCGCATCACGCGGAAATCCTCGCCCAGGGGATTGGAAATCTCCACTGCCTCGCGCAGTTTGTCGCCTGCCGGAAGCAACAGTTTGTCAAACACCTTCGGGCTTTCAAAGGAATAGCAATACCCTTCGGAAAATCCGCAATATTCCGCGATGTCCCGCGCGGTCTGCGCAAGGCGCAGGGCAAACGGCAGCTTTCCTGTGGTCGCCTCGCCGCTCGGCAGCGTGACCGGAATCTTGTCGTAGCCGTAAAAACGCGCCACTTCCTCCGCAAGGTCGGCTGTGCACAGCACGTCCTGCCGGAACGGGGGCACAACGATCTCGCCCGTATCCGCGTCGTAGATAAGCCCCACGCGTCCCAGGTATTCCAGCATTTGTTCTTTGGAGAGTTCCGTTCCCAACAGGCGGTTGATCTTCTCCGGATCAAATGTGATGCGCACCGGCGCTTTCTTTTGCGGGTACACGTCCACCATGCCGCCGACCACCTCGCCCGCGCCCAATTCCTCCATCAATTGGCAGGCGCGGTCCATCGCCGCCTGCGCGTTTTCCGGGTCAAGCCCTTTTTCAAATTTTCCGGAGGCGTCCGTGCGCAGCCCGATGCGCTTTGCAGAAAGGCGGATGTTCGTTCCGTCAAAGCAGGCCGCCTCAAACATCATCGTCTTGACATTGTCCGTAATCATGGAATTTTCGCCGCCCATGATGCCGGCCACGCCGACAGGCTTCTCGCCGTCGCAGATCATCAGCACGTTCTCGTCCATCGCGCGCGCCTGCCCGTCGAGGGTGACAAAGGTCTCCCCCTCCTTGGCGCGGCGCACGACGATCTCGTGCCCCGCCAGCGTGTCATAATCATATGCGTGCATCGGCTGCCCATATTCTTCCATCACATAATTTGTGATGTCCACCACATTGTTGATCGGGCGGATGCCATTCACCGCCAAACGCCTTTGCAGCCACTTCGGCGATGGCGCGATCTTGATATTTTTTACCAGGCGCGCGCAATAGCGCGGGCAAAGGTCCGTGTCTTTTACCGTGACTTTCACATAATCATGGACATCCTCGCCGTTTCCCGTAGCCTTCACC
>CAYVVW010000123.1:0-6191 GCA_964455335.1 uncultured Marvinbryantia sp. | reverse complement strand
TGCATTTTCTCATTCATGCCCGCCCATGCGCAGTAACCCATGGAACCCATCCCCTATCCTGCAAACAAATTAGAAACAAACCGTTGACTTCCTTTTGTCGTCTACACAGACCACAATGGGGTCCTGTTCTGCATAGGTAGGCTTTTTCCACAGGAAGCCAACCTTATGATGGTACGCTTTGCCCAGAAGGGGGATAGGTATGTTTGTGAGCAACGCACCGCGGTTCTTAGCCTTTGAGAGCACGACAACTTTCAAAGCCGTCTGCACAAGCAAAAAAACGACACCAACTGCCAGAAAAACAACGCCCATAATCCCCCTCAAAGCCAGCATCCCAAAAGCCACAAACACAATGCCTATCCAACAAAATATCATTTTCAGCAATTCTGCCGTATTTCGTGGATACTTCATCCTTTTCCTCTCTTTCTTGCTAACGCCGATTTGCCGATCCCGTAAACTGGGATTCGCGCACTGGGATTCATGCGCTGGGATTCATACGGCGAACCCATCTGTCAGCCCTATAAAAATCAAAACAGCCCCTGCTATTCGTATTCCTTTTTCGGCAACTTCCAGGTTTTGGAAAAGTGTGCTTGAGGGGCAAACTGGATGAAGCACAAAAGCAAGCCCGACCAAAGCCCACGCCAAATTATAAAAGAGATCTCTCCCCCAAAAGCAGGACAGACAAAATCCCGTAATGAGCAAAATGGCAAAAATGATTACTTGCACTCTGAATGTTATCTTCATTTTTATCTTCATCGCAAATTTCCCTCTGTTCAAGACTAATCTGGCTTTCTAAACATCAAGTGCGGCAGTTTCCCCACACCTTGCCCTTTGCTGATATGTGTGGGGCATGCTACCGCAAATATCCGCATATGGGGCAGTGGCATCTCTTTCGTTTAAGGTTATTATAGCCCACAGGAGCGAGCTTGTAAATACGGAAAATAAATCTTGCACAAGTACAAGTAGAAAAAACCGATTGACATTTCCCCCAAAATTCCTTAAGATAGGAAAGTAACAAACTGATTTGGAAGAGGCCACGTGATGAACCATGCGAAGAATACTTTTGGTTGAGGACGATGAGAGCATCCTGTCTTCCCTGACGGATTATTTGTCTGCGGAAGGATTTTTGATTGAGAGTGCCACTGGGCAGAAAGCGGCTGTCGAGAAACTGGATCAAGGGGCGTATGACTTGGCTTTGGTAGACATTTCCCTAGAGGACGGGAACGGGTTCGCCGTATGCGCGGCCATTCGGGCGAAGGGGAACATGCCTGTCATTTTCCTGACTGCTTCTTCGGATGAATATAGCGTGGTGGCTGGATTGGACATGGGTGCCGATGACTATGTCAGCAAGCCATTCCGCTTGCGAGAACTTCTCTCCCGAATGAACAGCGTCCTGCGCAGGGCGGGCGGCTCTCAGGAAATCCTCTCTTGCAAGGATCTGGAAGTCAATGTGAAAAAAGCGGTTGTCACGAAAAATGGCACGGAAATCTTTTTGTCCGCGCTGGAATATCGCCTGCTTTTGCTTTTCATGCAGAATCAGGGGATTGTCTTGTCCCGTAGGCAGCTCTTGGAAATGTTGTGGGACACGACCGGGGAATTTATCAACGACAACACATTGAATGTTTATATCAAAAGGCTTCGTGACAAAATCGAGACGAACCCACAGGAGCCAGAAATCCTCTTGACCATCAGGGGACTCGGATACAAGATGGGTGAATAAGATGGGTGAATAAGATGGACTTTTTGCGAAACAAGGTGTGTGAACAAGAGAAACCTTTTGCAAAAATAAGCTGGGCGAACAGGATGAACGGGATAGATTTTTTGTGAAAACAAGGTGGGTGGATAAGATGGATTTTCTGCGAAACAAGGAAGTGCGGCATCAGATTGCGGCAGTTGGTTTTCTCACGATGGCTTTTGGCATCTCTTCGTTTTTGTTGCACAATCAAAATATTGGCTGGATGACTTTTGTGGCCTGTTTTTGCATGGGCGTGTTCTCCCTTTCTTTCACATGGCAAAGGT
This sequence comes from uncultured Marvinbryantia sp., assembly GCA_964455335.1. Lineage (GTDB taxonomy): Bacteria > Bacillota > Clostridia > Lachnospirales > Lachnospiraceae > Marvinbryantia. The sequence goes on along the minus strand of CAYVVW010000123.1, from coordinate 4,175 downwards.
ATAGGCGGATTCGCGACATCAGCCTTGATCTTGACCGACTTTTGCATGGGGATCAGGAAATTCGGTTTGAGGAATACCAAGAGGGGGAGTTGGCCGTCCTGCAAAATGAATTGTCTAAGGTGGTGGATCGCCTGGTGGAGCAGGCGGAGGCGATGCAGAGGGAAAAAGAATACCTGTCGGACTCCCTTGCCGACATCTCCCACCAACTGCGGACGCCTTTGACTTCCTTGAATATCTTGAATTCGGCTCTCCTTCGGGAACAGGTCGAGGAAGAGGAGCGGTTCCAGTTGGGGAAAGAGCAAGCGGTCTTGCTCTCGCGCATGGATTGGCTCGTTACTTCCCTGCTGGACGCGGGGAAAGTCACGTTGGAGGGAAAGCGGGTCGCTTTGCGGGACTTAGTGGATGATGCGTTAAAGCCACTGGAAATCTCGGCGGAGTTGAAGGAACAGACCATACAGGCCAAGATACCGCCCGATATTTTCCTGTTTGTCAATCCGGAATGGACGGCGGAGGCACTTGGGAATATCATTAAAAACTGCATCGAGCATACGACGCAAGGCGGCCACATCACGATAGCGGCAAGGAAACGGCCGTTGCTTACGGAAGTGACGGTTACAGACGATGGTCCCGGCATCCCGGATGAAGAGATAACGCACCTGTTCGAGCGGTTCTATCGCGGCGGCTCCCAAGGGAAAAACCATGCCGGAATCGGGCTTGCACTCACCAAGACGATCATCGCGAACCAATCCGGGACGATTACCGCAGAAAATGGGGACACGGGCGGCGCGAAATTTACCATCTGTTTTCATGAGGGGACAATCTGATTTTTCTTATGCGAACATTACAGTTTTGTTATCAAAAAGTAATCGTGAAGTAATCTGGCTTTGCTAAGATGGTCAGAAAAGGGGGCCAGATGGATGGAAATCTTAAGAGTGGAGCATGTGTCAAAGGTCTATGAATCGGAGCGTGTGCCAGTCCACGCGCTGTCTGATGTTTCTTTTTCCGTTTCCAAAGGGGAATTTGTCGCGGTGATTGGCGCGTCTGGATCGGGGAAATCCACGCTGTTGCATATCCTTGGTGGCGTTGATTGCCCGACGTCTGGAAAGGTGCACGTGGGCGGGCAGGATGTCTACGAACAAAACGAGGAGGAATTGGCGATTTTCCGCCGCCGTCAGGTTGGGTTGGTTTACCAGTTCTATAACCTGATCCCAGTCTTGACGGTGGAAGAAAATATCACGCTTCCCGTTCGGCTCGATGGCAGGAAGGTTAACGGGAAAAGATTGAAGGAATTGCTGGAAGTGCTGGGATTGGTGAAACGCCGGAAATATCTGCCCAACCAGTTGTCGGGTGGACAGCAGCAGCGCGTGGCGATTGGGCGTGCGCTGATCAATGCGCCAGCCATCCTGCTGGCGGACGAGCCAACCGGAAATCTCGACACAAGGAACGTGCAGGAAGTCATGAACCTGTTGCGTGCCTCGAACCGCACTTATAACCAAACGATCTTGATCATTACGCATGACCAGGAAATCGCGATGCAGGCGGATCGGATTCTGGAAATCCAGGACGGGCATCTTGTCAGGGACGAGGTGATTGGCTGATGGGGACGATTTTCACGATTACGTTTCGCACCTTGGCGCAGAACAAAAAAAGGACCGTCCTTACGGTGCTTACGATTGCGCTGTCTGTGGCAATGACAGTTTTTATTTTATGCGGCGCGTGGTCTGTGCTTTCTTTTTTGCGGGCAAAAGAAAAAATGTTTGGCGGCGATTATGAATACAGCATGGAAGGGCTTTCCTTGGAACAGGCGCAGGGGCTTGCGGCCGCCACTGGCGTGGAGTCCGTTTCCCTGCTCCGTTTCGCGGGCAATGGCTTTTATGGGGAGAGGTCAAACCGTACCCTGTTGTCAGTGGCGGAAATCAATGGGACATTTATCGAGAGGTTCTACCTGGATCGCTATCTCCTAAGCGGGCGTTTCCCCGCAAATGAAAACGAAATCGTGATCTCGCAGGATTTCCTTTCCAAAAACGGGCTGTCGCTGTCTGTCGGGGATACGATTACCTTCTCGCTCGGGAAGCGCGTTTGGGATGAGATTGGCGCGGAACTGTGCGGGCTTGTGAATTATATGGGGGAACGGGAAAGTTTTCGCCCGGAGGCGGAGAGAACCTTCCAAATCACGGGGCTTCTTTCGGACATGGATGGCTCCAAGGCGGCGGGCAGTTTTAATGCGTTCACGGGCATTGGGCAGGAAACGGGGGATTTTTATGCCTATGTTTCTTGTTCCGAAATGACGAAGTCCATTTATCAAAATGCAGAGGAAAACAGGCTTGCCTATGGTGGACAGAATTTGGATTTCCATACGGAGCTGCTTTCCTTGTATGGCATCACTTCCGGCAAAGGTGCCGTGAAATTGTTGTTGGCTGTCTGTGCCTTGCTCTTTCTTTTGTTGGCCGCGTCAGCCGCCATGATCCGGAACATCCTGTCGATTTCCTTGCAGGAACGTGTCCAGCAGTTTGGGATGCTTTCTAGCGTGGGGGCGACGAAAGCCCAGAAGCGGGCAAGCGTGTACTTCGAAGCCCTGTTGCTTGGCATTGTCGGTATCCCGTTTGGATTGTTGTTGGGGCTGTGCTTGACGGCGGCAGCCTTGGCCGTGATACGTGGTGCTTTTTTGGCATCGTTCTCTTTCGGGGAGGTTCATTTGGAACTGAAAATCTCTGGTTGGGTCCTGTTGCTTTGCGCGTTTTCGGGCATCGCCTCGCTCCTTGTGGCCAGCCATGCCCCTAGCAGGGTTGCCGGACGGGTGACGGCCATGGAAACGTTGCGCCAGGCTAACGTCTATCACTTGGAAGGGAAAAAACTGGGGCGTGGGAAGCTCATGTCTGGCCTGTTTGGCATTTATGGGGCACTGGCATCCAAAAATATCCGCAGGAACCCCAAACGTTTTCGCGCGATTACCGGATCTATCTTCCTTGCGGTTGTCATTGGGCTGTCCTTTTACAGCTTCGCGGATTTCATGACATACCAGACTTCGCTTAAAATGCGCCCAGACGGGAAAAGCTATACGGATGTGGCGGTTTCCGTGCCGTTCAAAGATGTGCCTGACGTGATAAAGATCCTTGCCGACCAGAACATTTCTGCAGACGTTTCTTGGCATGTCCCAAGATATATGGTTTCGGAGTTTTCGCCAGAGCAAATCAACGCCGATATGCTTGGGTACTTCATAGGCGGCAAGACGGCGGAACTGTACGTCGTGGGGCTGGACGAGGAGCATTTCTGGGAATTTTGTGGGGAGAACAAATTGGATGATGCGCCTTATCGGGCAAACAGTGGCCGTGGCATCCTGATTAACAGCGCGACAGGCGATTTTGGCAAAACTGCCAGACGTGTCGTATCCGGGTCGCCTTTTCAAATCACAAGCGGCACACCCATCGAGTTTGACGAGGTGAACGGGGAAAACCGTTCTGTCACCGTGCAGGACGTGATCGATGGCGATGAGGCGGCTGGCGCCCGCTATGTCCACGACCGCGCCGTGTTGATTGTTCCCCTCGGATGGTTCCGTGATTTCTTGGATCAGGATGCTTACGTGCAGATGTGCATTGAGACTTCCCAGCACAAAGAGGCGGCGGAGTGCCTTTCGGATGCCGGATATTTCGAGACGTTTGACAAGGCGGAGGCGACAGAGAACAACCGCCAGATTTATCTCATCCTCAAATTAGCCGTCTGCATTTTTGCCGTGTTGACGACGCTGATTATCACGCTGAATATCTGCAACACGATGTCCAACACGATTTCTATGCGGAGAAACGAGTTTGCCGTGTTGCGTTCGATCGGGATGGGCCAAAGGGGACTGAGGCAGATGCTGCTTTTGGAGGCGGCCTTATATGGGGTCAAGGCGTTGCTCCTTGCTTTGCCAATCAGCTTCCTGATCCATTGCATCTTGTATCGCTTGATTTCAAATGGCATGACGCCGTTTGTCTTTTATGTCAATGGCACTGCTTATGGCATCGCCATCATCGCGGTCTGCCTCGTCGTATTGGGCGCGATGCTCTTTGCGTTGCAAAGCGTGGGAAAGGTGGGGATTGTGAGGCAACTCTAGGCATAGGCAAGGTCAACCCGGATCCGCAAAGCGGATGCTGCGGGCAATGGCATCCGCCTGCTCTGGGGAAACGAGGCCGCTG
>CAYVVW010000122.1:0-6256 GCA_964455335.1 uncultured Marvinbryantia sp. | reverse complement strand
TCTGGGCGTCGATCCCCTTCAACGTGAGAAAAATCACCGGGTACTTCCCCATGTATTTCTCACAGAGTTCTTTTTCCTTTGAGATCTCCAGCCCGTCAAAAATGGACTTGTCCCCATCCAAGGAGAAAAAATGCGCGAGCATGCTCAGGTTTAGGGATTTGCCGAAGCGGCGCGGGCGGGTGAACAGGGTGACCTCTGCCTTGTTTGCAAGCAGTTCTTTGATCAGCCCGGTCTTGTCGACGTAGTAAAAATTGTCATTGCGTATTTTTCCAAAATTGTCATACCCGATCGGGATCATCTTTTTCTGTTCCATCCCGCCGATCCTCCTGTGTTTTGACAAAACGATTTTCGTTTTATCGCAAACGACAAAACGATTTTCGCGTTCGTCGGTTACGATAGACGTTTGTTGCGCCATATCTGCGCCATCATTATAACCCACGGCGGCAGCGGTATCAAGTGATTTTCGTGTCGGTTTTTCTCCGGTTTTGTGTCGGTTTCTCTCCGGTTTTTCTCCAAATTCTTCTTGTGATTCCGAGGGATTCTCGCGATACTGGTTGTGGCAGGGCGCAAATGCGATCATTATTTGGTTATCATTATTTCACAATTTGCTTGCCTAGATGGCGTTTCGATGGTATACTATGCACAAAGTTTTTCGGAGATGGATGGCGAAAGGGGGATGGGGATGGCGTTTCGGCTGTTTTACCCGGATTTCAAGGAGAAGGCGCTGACGTTTAGTTATGACGACGGCCAGGCCTATGACCGCGAGCTGGTGCGGATGTTTCGCGCGTATGGCCTAAAGGGCACGTTTCACTTAAACTCTGGCAGGCTGGGCCAGGAGGGGTTTGTGACGGCGCAGGAGCTGCCGACGCTTTACGAGGGGCAGGAGATTGCGTGCCATGGCGTGGAACACGCATGTTTGTTTCATCTGGGGAAAGAGCAGTTGGTGCGGGAATTTTTTGGGGATCGCCTGGCACTGGAAGGGCACACGGGGCGCATCATCCGCGGGTGCTCGTATGCCTATGGGGATGTGAATGAAGAAATTGTTCAGACGCTTCGGACGCTGGGCTTTGCCTATAGCCGCACGGTGCAATCCACGGGCGGGTTTCAGGCGCCTGCGGATTTTATGCGCTGGACGCCCACTTGCCATCACAATGACGCATTTGGCAAGCTGTCGGACGATTTTTTGCATGGGACACACCACCGCGGGCTGCCGCTCTTTTACATTTGGGGGCACAGCTTTGAGTTTGCGCGCGAGGACAGCTGGGGCAAGATGGAGGCATTGTGCAAAAAGCTTTCCGGCCAGGAGGATGTCTGGTATACGACGAACATCGACTATGCAAATTATGTAAAGGCCGCGAGGGAACTGCAGTTTAGCGCGGACGGCAGGCGCGTGCAAAACCTCTCGGCGATTCCCATCTATGCTGAGGTGGATGGCGAGCGCGTGCGGCTGTAAAGACGGTTGGACGGTGCGCGCATATGGCTGTTGGGCTAGGAATTTCGTTTGCCATATTTTCGCGGCGGACGTGGAGCAAAGCAAAAAGCACTTAGGAAGATGAGGAGGTTTTCCATGAAGGAGATGACGCGGCATCGCATCCGAGAGACGATTGCGGATGCGATTGCGGACGGGCAGACGGCGGGGGCGAATCTGCTGGTTCTGCAGGATGGCGAGGAAGTGTTTTATGACGAGCAGGGGTATGCGGATCGGGAGGCGAAGGTGCCCATTCGGCGAGACACGATTTTTCGCCTCTACTCGATGAGCAAGCCTGTGACGGCCGTCGCGGCCATGCAGCTGATGGAGCGGGGGCAATTGGATTTTTCGCAGCAGGTGGCGGAGTTTTTGCCCGGATTTGCGAACGCGACGGTGGAAAAAGACGGCAAGATTTTGCCGAGCGCCGTGCAGCCGACCGTGCTGCAGCTGCTGAATATGACGGCGGGGTTGACGTATGGCGACGACGTGAGCATTTCGGGCAAGATGGTGTCCGCGCTGATCGAGGAAGCCGTGCAGAAGCTGCACACGGACGATGCCTTGACGACGGTGGAGCTGTGCAACCGGCTGGGGCAGCTGCCCCTCGCGTTTGAGCCGGATTCTTCCTGGCGGTACGGGCTGTCCGCGGACGTGCTGGGCGCGGTCATCGAGTGCGTGTCGGGGGTGCGGTTTGGCGAGTTTTTGCGAGTCAATCTGTTTGACCCCCTGGGGATGACGGACACGGATTTTTGGGTGCCGGAGGAAAAACGCGCGCGCCTGGCCCGCACCTACGAGACGGTGGGCAAGGGCGAGATGCGCCTGTATACGGGGGACAATCTGGCCATTTCCAATGACATGGAGCGGCCGCCCGCCTACGAGGCAGGGGGCGCGGGGCTGGTGTCCACCATAGACGATTATGCGCATTTTGCGCAAATGCTGATGAACCGCGGCAGCTACGGCGGCGAGCAAATCCTTGCGCCGCGCACCGTGGACTACCTCATTGGCGGCGAGCTGACCCATTTCCAGCAAGACGCATTCCGCCGGTGGGTGGGCTTGGAGGGATTTTCGTACTCCCACTTGCTCCGCGTCATGCGCCATCCGGGGAGTGCGGCCACCTTGTCCAGCGAGGGCGAGTACGGCTGGGATGGCTGGCTTGGGTGCTACATCGGCAATTTCCCAAAAGACCGCCTTACGGTGCTTTTGATGCAGCAGAAAAAAGACGCGGGCACGACCACCATGACGCGCAAAGTCCAAAACATCATCCAAAGCGGGCTGTGAGAACCCGATGTCATGCTTTTTGCGCGCGCGTGAAAAGCATGGCCATTTGACACGCGTGCCGTAGATTGTGTCAGATGTTACAGTAGTAAGATGCATTTATGGATTGCGTCGTATGCTACTGAGGTCGATGCGAAATATCCATATCCCACTGAGATGCGCGCGGGTTGCAGGGTGGGGATTTCCCCCTGGCATCATTTTATCGCAAACGACAAAAGTATTTTAAAAAAGATACAAAGGAGAGCTGTATGAAGGATTTCATCAGGATTCACCCCAATGACACGGTCTGTGTCGCCTTGAAGCCCCTGGAAAAGGGCATGGCGGCGGACGTGGACGGGCAAGTGGTCACGCTGCGGGAGGACATCCCCCAGGGTCACAAGTTTGCCATTTCGGACATGCCAGAGGGTAGCCAGGTCATCAAGTATGGCTGTTCGATCGGCATTGCCAAGCAGGACATCCAGGCCGGCTCCTGGGTGCATGTGCACAATGTCAAGACGGGGCTGGGCGATTTGCTGTCGTATACTTACGACAAGCAGGAGACGCCGGAAATGCACCTGCCGGACGCATTTTTCCAAGGCTACCGGCGGCCGGACGGCAAAGTGGGCGTGCGCAATGAGATTTGGGTCATTCCGACGGTCGGCTGCGTGAACAATGTGGCGCAGGCCATCGAAAAACGCGCGCAGGCCTTCGTGGGCGGCAGTGTGGAGGAGGTCGTGGCATTCGCGCACCCCTACGGCTGTTCGCAGATGGGCGACGACCAGGACAACACGCGCACCATCCTGGCGGATTTGGTGAACCACCCGAACGCGGGCGGCGTGCTGGTGCTGGGCTTGGGATGCGAAAATAGCAACATCGAGGAACTCAAGAAATTCATCGGCCCTTATGACGAAAAGCGCGTCAAATTCCTGGTCTGCCAGGAGTGCGCGGACGAGGTGGAGGCGGCGCTTGCCCTGATTGCGGAATTGGCGGCCTACGCGGGGAGCTTCCGGCGGGAATCCATTCCGGCGAGCGAGCTCATTGTCGGCATGAAATGCGGCGGGTCGGACGGCCTGTCCGGCATCACGGCAAATCCGGCGGTGGGGCGGTTCTCGGACTTGCTCATCGCGCGCGGCGGCACGACCATCCTCACGGAAGTGCCCGAAATGTTTGGCGCGGAAACGCTGCTGATGAACCGCTGCGAAAACGAGGAGCTGTTTGAAAAGACGGTGCGCCTGATCAACGATTTCAAGCGGTATTTCCAGTCGCACAATCAGACGATTTACGAAAATCCGTCGCCGGGAAACAAAAAGGGCGGGATCACGACCCTGGAGGACAAGTCTCTGGGCTGCACGCAAAAATCGGGCAGCGCGCCTGTGCGCGGCGTCTTGTGCTACGGCGAGACGGTCTGCACAAAGGGGCTGAATCTGCTGAGCGCGCCCGGCAATGACCTGGTGGCGGCCACCGCCCTTGCGGCGAGCGGCGCGCACATCGTCCTGTTTACCACGGGCAGGGGAACGCCGTTTGCATGTCCTGTGCCGACAGTGAAAATCTCCACAAACACGGGCTTGGCTCAGAAAAAGCAAAACTGGATCGATTTTAACTGCGGCGTGATGACAGAGGACGTGGGCTTGGACGAGATGGGGCAGCAACTCTTTGATTATGTGCTTGCGGTTGCGTCCGGGCAAAAGGTCAAGGCCGAGGAAAAAGGGTTTCACGACATGGCCATTTTCAAGCAAGGAGTGACATTGTAGGAGCGCGCGGTTGCATTTGCGCACGAATTTGCTGCGGAATCATGCTGCTTGCGCAGCGCAAATTCGGCGCAGCAAGGGACAACACGAAAATCGTTTTGTCGTTTGCGATAACAAAAAGTAAATGATAGTCAGCAATAAGAAAGGTGGGATTTTATGAAGAAGTTGTGTTATCAGACACTGGAGGAGATGGGGTATGACGGCTATCTCCTCAAGGACGCGCCGGAGCGCGTGCTCCAGTTTGGCGAGGGGAATTTCCTGCGCGCGTTTGTCGATTATTTTATCGACGTGATGAATGAAAAGGCGGGCTTTCAGTCGAAGGTGGTGCTGTGCCAGCCGATTGGCGGCGGCGATTTTGTCCGCGGGCTGATCAATGAGCAGGAAGGGTTGTACACGCTCTTTTTGCGCGGCAGCGAAAATGGCCAGGCGGTCAACGAAAAGCGTGTGATTTCCTGTGTGAGCCGCTGCATCAATCCGTACAATCAATATGAGGATTTGATGGACTGCGCGAAGAATCCGGACTTGCGCTTTATCACCTGCAATACGACCGAGGCGGGCATCCAGTATGACCCGTCCTGCCAGTTTGCGGACAGGCCGGCGGGCAGCTACCCGGGCAAATTGACGCAGTTCCTCTATGAGCGCTTCCGCCATTTTGGCCAGGAAAAGGGCAAAGGCTTTGTCGTTCTTTCCTGCGAGCTGATCGACAACAACGGCAAGGAGCTGGAAAAATGCGTCCTGCGCTACGCAGAGCAGTGGGAATTGGGCGACGCGTTCGTGGATTGGATTCAGCAGGAGAATATTTTCTGCTCCACGCTGGTGGATCGCATCGTGCCGGGCTACCCGAGGAACGAGGCGAAGCAGATTTGCGAGGAATTGGGCTACGAGGACAATCTGATCGACGTGGGCGAGATTTTTGGATTTTGGGTGATCGAGGGGCCGGACAGCCTCAAGGCGGAGCTGCCGTTTGAAAAGGCGGGGCTGCCCGTGCTGATCTGCGCCGACCACAAGCCGTACAAGCAAAGAAAAGTGCGCATTTTGAACGGCGCGCACACGACCATGGTGCTCGGCGCCTACCTGGCGGGGCAGGACATTGTGCGCGACTGCATGAAGGATGACGTCATTCGCGGCTTCATGAACAAGACGATTTATGATGAAATCATCCCCACGCTCACCCTGCCGGAGGACGAGCTGAAGGAATTTGCGGCGGCGGTGACAGACCGTTTCAACAATCCGTTTGTGGATCACGCATTGATGTCGATTTCCCTCAATTCCACTTCTAAGTGGAAAGCGCGCGTATTGCCGAGCCTCAAAGGATATGTGGAAAAATTCGGCAAGCTGCCAAAATGCATCACGGCATCCTTTGCGTTCTACATCGCGTTTTACAATGGGACGAAGCTGACGGCCGACGGCCTTGTGGCGAGCCGCAAGACGAACGAATACACCGTGAGCGACGATCGCCCCATCCTGGAATTTTACGCGGCGCACAAAGACGACACGGCAGCGGAGCTGACGCACGCTGTCTGCACCAACACGGACTTCTGGGGCGAGGATTTGAGCGAAATCCCTGGATTTGAGGAAGCGGTGGCCAAAGACCTGGGCGAGATCCGCGAAAAAGGCACTTACGAAGTCATGAAAGCGTGCCTGGCGTAATTAGAAGTTAAAAGCAAAGAAGTGAGGTTTTGAAAAGAAACGAAGCCTTCAAAAAGCAAAAAAGTAAGATTGCAGAAGATTTATTCATTTTATGATGCCAGGGTAGAAAGCCCTTTCCCACGACATGCTTGCATGTCGG
>CAYVVW010000121.1:0-6261 GCA_964455335.1 uncultured Marvinbryantia sp. | reverse complement strand
GGCGTGCCAGGATGCCATCGGGCAGATCGATGAGCGGCGGTATACGGATGCCTTCAAATACACGAGGGTCAAGAAGATACTGAAATATGGAGTCGGGTGTTACAAGAAAAGCTGCCGGGTAATCGCCGGCTGACGTGCGCCTTCCCCTGCATCCGGTCGCGAGGCCCAAATCCGAATCCTGGAAATGGTGCGCATCCCCCGGAGGGTCTATCGTAAACGGCAAATACATTTGTCGTTTACGATAGTGGTCTTCCTAGCTCCTCCCCTTTGCCGGCAAGCCAAGAGTCGTTCCGCAAAGCCTCCGTCAACTCCATAGTGCCAAAGGCGCTTATTCCACGGACAGCACGGTGTAGTCTTTTTCTTCCACCGCCTTTTTGAGCGCCTCGTCGGATATCGGCGCGTTGAGGGTGACAATGGCCTTTCCTGTCTCGTGGCTGACGCTTGCCGCATCCACCTGCGGCAGCTCCTCCAGGGCTTTCTTCACGGTTGCCTCGCAGTGCGCGCACATCATGCCTTTGATGCTCAATGTTTTTTTCATGGTCGTTTTCTCCTCCTTCGTTTTTTCTTGGTTTTCTTGCTTTTCTTGGTTTTCTTGGTTGTTCCGATTGTCCTGCGTTTCCGGACTTGCGCCGCTCCCCTCTCCCGCCGCTTTCCCATGCGCTTGGCGCGTTCTGCCCTTTTCTTCCTTTCCTTGCACACGCCCTTCCGGGAATCCCGCGCTTTCGTTTCCTATGACCTCACTCGCTTTTGGCGCGCTTGCCTCATGCGCTGCCCTGCTCGCCTTTGTTTTTTTGTCTTTGGACGTGTCGCGCACGGAAAACAGGTTCAGGCGCAGCGCGTTTGTCACCACGCAAAAGCTGGACAGGCTCATGGCCGCCGCCGCAAACATCGGGTTGAGTTTCCACCCAAGCAGCGGGATGAACAGTCCCATTGCGAGGGGGATGCCGATGGCGTTGTAGAAGAATGCCCAGAAAAGGTTTTCGTGGATGTTGCGCAGGGTCGCCCGCGAGAGGCGGATGGCCGCGGGCACGTCGCTTAGGCGGCTTTTCACCAGCACCACGTCCGCGGCGTCGATGGCCACGTCCGCGCCCGCGCCGATGGCGATGCCGATGTCCGCGCAAGTCAGAGCCGGCGCGTCGTTGATGCCGTCCCCCACCATCGCCACTTTCCCTTTTTCAGAAAGCGCGCGGATGACGCGCGCCTTCCCGTCCGGCAGGACACCCGCCACCACTTCGTCCACGCCCGCCTGGGCACCGATGGCATTGGCCGTGCGCGCATTGTCCCCGGTGAGCATCACCACGCGGATTCCCATGTTTTGCAGCTGCCGAATGGCTTCCGGGCTGTCTTGCTTGATGACATCCGCCACGGCAATAACGCCGATCAGCTGCCCATCCCTGGCAAAAAACAGTGGCGTCTTTCCCTCTTGCGCCAGGGCTCCCGCCCGCTGCTTTACGTCATCGCCAATCTCCGCGCGCGCTCCCACAAAGCGTTCGTTCCCGCCACACACTGTGTGTGTGCCAATCGTGGCAGTCAGCCCATTTCCCGGCAGAGCCTGAAAATCCGCCGCCTCTTCCGCGCCGTCCATCAGGGCGCGCGCCTTTGCCTCCTGCAAAATAGCGCGGGAAAGCGGGTGCTCGCTCTTTTTTTCCAATGCCCCCGCGAGGCGCAGCAGCTCCTCTTGCGTGACCCCGTCCGCCGGAAGCACGTCCGTGACTTTTGGCTCGCCCAAGGTGATTGTCCCGGTTTTGTCGAGCGCGACGATTTGCGTTTTCCCGGTCTCCTCCAGGGAAACCGCCGTCTTAAAGAGGATGCCATTTTTGGCACCCACGCCATTCCCGACCATGATCGCCACCGGCGTCGCAAGCCCGAGCGCGCACGGGCAGCTGATCACCAGCACCGAGATGCCGCGCGCCAGGGCAAAGCCAATCGTCTGGCCTGCAATCAGCCACCCGAATACGGTGAGCATCGCCAGGATCATCACGGCTGGCACAAATACGCCCGACACGCGATCCGCCACTTTTGCAATGGGCGCTTTTGTGGCCGCCGCGTCGCTGACCATGCGGATGATCTGCGACAGGGTGGTGTCCTCGCCCACGCGCGTCGCCTCGCACGTCAGGAAGCCCGATTGGTTGGTGGTTGCGGCGGACACCGCGTCCCCCGGCGACTTGTCCACCGGTATGCTCTCCCCCGTGAGGGCGGATTCGTCAACCGCGCTGGCGCCTTCCCGCACCACGCCGTCCACGGGAATGTTCCCGCCCGGCCGCACCACAAAGAGGTCGCCCTTTCGCACCTGCCCGATGGGAACCTCCGTCTCCACGCCATTTTTCAAAATCACCGCCGTCTTTGGCGCAAGTTTCATCAGCCCCTTTAGGGCATCCGTCGTCTTGCCTTTTGCACGCGCCTCGAGCATTTTTCCGACCGTGATCAGCGTCAAAATGGTGCCGGCCGACTCATAGTACAGCTCGTGCATGTAATGCATCACGCCTTCCATGTCGCCTCGCACCTGCGCGTCTGTCATGGCAAATAGGGCATAGGTGCTGTACAAAAATGCCGCGCCCGCGCCGAGCGCCACGAGGGTGTCCATGTTTGGCGTGCGGCGGGCCAAGCCCCGAAAGCCGCTGATAAAAAACTTCTGGTTGATCACCATGATGGCGGCCGCGAGCAATAGCTGCAAAAGCCCCATCGCCACATGATTGCCCGCAAAAAAGGGCGGGAGCGGCCAGCCCCACATCATGTGGCCCATCGAGACATACATCAGGACGGCCAAAAATCCGACCGATGCCACGAGCCGCCTTTTTAGGGCGGGCGTCTCGCGATCCTGCAGGGCATCCGGCGCGCGCGACGCGTCATCTCTGCCGGATGCCGCGCCATTTTGGCTTTCCCCGCGCATCAGACTTGCGCCATAACCGGCCTTTTCCACGGCCGCCACGATGTCCGCGTCCGATGCCGTGCCCTCCACAGTCATCTGGTTGGTGAGCAAGCTGACGGTGCAGCCCGTCACGCCTTTTACCTGCCCAACCGCCTTTTCCACATGCGCGCTGCATGCGGCACAACTCATGCCCGTAACCAAAAATTGCTTTTTCAAAACCACGCATCTCCTTTAACGCATCAGCTTTTGCAGCACGCCCACCAGCTCATCCACCGTTCCCTCGTTTCCCGCCAGCAAATCATCCACCACGCAGGTCTTGATGTGGTTTGCGAGAAGCTCCTTGGTGAAGCTGTTCAAAGCCGCAGAGGCCGCGCTCACCTGAACCAAAATGTCCGGGCAATACGCATTTCCTTCCACCATCTTGCGAATCCCGCGGATCTGGCCCTCAATGCGGTTGAGGCGGTGCACCAAATCTTTGTATTCCTCGTCCGAACGCTCCTTCGTCCTCGCGCAGCAGACATGGCCGTGCCCGTCCACTTGCGCCGTTTTCCCCTCTATCATAAAACCCTCCCATCATCCGCAAGCATGCAAACGATCCGAAACGACAAAAGCATTCGCCGTTTGAAGGCGCACATCGTTTTGTCGTTTGCGATACAACGTGTGCATACCCCATAGGGGTACCCGTCTGAGGGGATTATATACCCTATCGGGGTATTTTGCAAGGGGAAAATTTCGACTTGACAACTTTTGATCCATCCCTCAAAATGAAGTGATGGGGAGCACAAAGCATTCTGTATGGCATCTTTTTGCAATAACATCACAAGATGATGTCATGGTAGGATTGGCGTATTTTTACCGCGGCATCATGAGATGCGTCGAGATTGCGAAATTACGAGAAAGGAGCTGATGTGCTATGAAGTTACACACGAAATTCCAACAATTGGGTATCTTTTTTGTGGCGGTGCTTTTGGCCAGCTACCCTGTTTTTGCCGAGGAATCTGCCCGAGAAAAGGTGCCATCCTCTTTTTCAGATCTGATCACGCAATATGAGGAAACCTATGGCTCTGCCTATCTGTGGGAACAAGATTATTGCAATGTCATGGAAGGCCTGTGTTACACCAAGTTGCTGGACTTTGACCAAAATGGCACGGAAGAGCTTTTGCTGGTGTACAATCAGCAATTGGAAAGAGGCACGCCCTATGTGGGGGATTTTGTCTGGGAAGCATGGTCCCTTGACAGTGGGTTGCCGTCCAAACTCGGCACTGGTGATCTGTATGGCACGGACGGCGGAACGCAAACCCTGGTTCTTGCACAATACAACGAGAATTGGTATGTGCAAAGCGGGGGTTCTGATTCTTTCTCGTACAATTACTACTATGGATATGGCCCCAGCGGTTTCGGCCTGGTGCGGGAGGCCTTGGCAGATCCAGAGGATGATGGCACGCTGTCCTATCGCATCGACGGCGAGGCTGTACCGGAAAATCGCTGGATTGCGGAGCAGACTGCCTGGGAAAAACAAAATGTGTACTATGGGATGAATTATGTGAAAGACGCGTCATCCCTCCTCGCGGCCTGTGCGCTGACCAAGTCAGAGCTGGGCATGAGCCTTTCCCGCCCGGACGGCGCGGGCAATACGGATTTTGTACTGCCAAACAGCAGCCAGGAACCTCTGTCCCCAGATGTCCTCCAAGGAATGAGCGCGCAGGCATTGCTGATTGCGCGAAATGAAATCTTTGCGCGGCATGGCCGGCAATTCAAGACCCCAGAGCTCCAGCAATATTTCGACACAAAACCCTGGTATGCGCCGCAATATTCTGCAGACGCATTCACGGAGATCCAGTTCGACATCTTAAGCGACCTGGAATGGGCAAACATCAACTTGATCAGCGATGTGGAGGCCGCATTGCCCGCCCCTGCTGTTCCTCTCATTTCGCAAGCAGCCGCCGAGCCAGTGGAAGACCCCGCCAGCTTTTTTCAGGGACTCCCAGATACGTTCGTGTTCTCCAGCGGAGTGGGCGCATGGGGCACCACGCTTCAGATCTCCTCGGACGGGAGCTTCATCGGGCAATACCACGACTCGGAAATGGGCGCAACGGACGAGGGATACCCCAACGGGAGCGTGTATATTTGCGATTTCCATGGGACTTTTTCCTCCCTCGCGAAACACGACGACCACATTTATTCCATGAAATTGGAAACCATCGAGACAGATGGGATCCCCGAAGAAACCTATGTAGAGGACGGGGTCCGCTACATTTACTCCGAACCCTATGGCATGGATGATGGGGAGATTTTTCTCATCTACCTGCCCGGCACCCCAATGTCGGAAGTGGCGGAGGGATTTCAAAATTGGCTCTATCCGCGCCCGACATCCGCCGAACTTTCAGCCGACATCTGCGGCATTTACAACGTCAACGGCCAGCAGGGATTTGTCGGGTATTACAATTGAGCATTCCTTCGCGCCAACGTCGAGTTGGCACGACCGCGCCCCAAAGAGAATGCATACGACAATGATGACCACCATCACCCAAAAGAACTTTCTGCCTCCGGACATTTCGCGCCAGGTTTCGCCGGACGATGCCTGCGGACTTGGCGTAGGCTTTGGTTCTTCGCCTTGCCAGCGGAATCCCGCGTTATTTTGCCCTTGTGCCTCCCACGACGGCCGATCGACTTTCGGCACATTCTTTCGCTCCTGCGCCCTTTGCGCGAGGATTCTCTGGCGTTCACGCTCGCGTTCCCGCTCCTCTCGCGCACGTTGCCGGCCACGTTCGAACTGATAGCCGGCCTCCTCGGCATTGTCAACCTTGACCGACTGTATCCCATTGTCAAAGAAAAAACGGGCACCGCAAAACTCGCATGTGACTTGTTCTTCCTCTGGATCGATCTCCAAAACTGCGCCGCAACGCGGGCACTTCATCTCTGTAAGTTGCATATGCATCCCTCCAGTTCGTTGGTTCTGCCCGACTATTTCGTGGGTGTCGCCTGCGGCTCTGAGAGCCAGTTTTTCACCACGTCCACGCTCACCTTGACCGCCTTGGCAATATTTTCTACCGTTAGACCCATTTTCTGAAGCTCGTAAGCCGTCTCCTCCGCTTTTTTCATCTCTCCCCTTTGCATGCCATCTTGCATGCCTTTTTGCATGCCCTTATTGAACACGCCCGTACTTAAGTTGCACACGTCCAGCACCTCCTTGCTGATTTCCTTTGTCACGCCGATGTGGAACTCGTCCTGCAGCGCGCCCAGTTTTTTCTCATATCCCAGTTCCGTGGAAAACAGCTTGCTCAGCAGCCGGATGGCATTGTCCTCGCTGTTTTCCCCTTTTCTCCCAAGCCGCATTACCACGACAGACATCAGGTCGTAGTTCTCTTTTTGCTCGTGGTAGTCGCCCCTTA
>CAYVVW010000120.1:0-6262 GCA_964455335.1 uncultured Marvinbryantia sp. | reverse complement strand
CGTCAAAATGACGGTGGTTTCACCCCTTGACACCGATCATTTCCGAATGGCTATGCTCCAGAACGGCCTATTTTTTCCCGCATTTTCCCACACTTTTCAGCCCACATAACGCTCCTCCCTCGCCTTTTGTTTCTTGTTTCTAAAACCTACTGCATATCCCCACAAGCCCATCCTAGCGTCCGCCACGCAGTGCCAAGCAAATGCGCAACAGTCGCGGCACAAACGCCCGCTCCTCACCAAGGACGCAGCAGTCACGGCACAGATGCGCCTTCCACATTGGCCCCGCTAGGATCGCGTGACAAACCGCTCCCCGCAGTGCGGGCAAGTGACCTCGATTTTCCCCTTGTGGCGCGGCACGCGCATCTTCTTTTTGCACTTCGGGCATTTCAGGTACTTGTGCGTTTTTCTCATGGAAAAGCGCAATTTCCAGCTTTGCATTTTGAAGCGCAAGTGCTCGCATTCCGCCACATAGCGCTGGTTTTCCGCCTGGCGCGCGCCAATGTTTCTGGACAGCACGCGAAAATACGCGTACACCAGCAGCCCTATGGAAATGAGGGAAAGGAGAAAACCATCTATCAGCATACTGATGAGCAGCAGCGCAAGGGACGTCCCGATCAGGAAAATGCCCAGCTCGTCCATGCCGTTTCTGCCGCGCAAAAACTCGTAAAACTTATCCCGCCACTTTTTCAAAAAATCGACCCCCTACTCAAGATCGCCCTTGCCGCGCCCTTATCGCGCCTTTGCCCACCAGCTCCGCTTCGTCGAGATGGCGTGCGCGGGGCACATCTCCTGGCAGCAATAACAGCGAATGCACTTTTTGTAGTCGTACACAGGCGGCGCGCTTTTCCCATTTTTGAATCGCACGGCCCCGCCTGGCACCGGGCAATGGCTGACGCAGATGCCGCACTTGACGCAGCGCTCCCCGTCGATATATGGGCGCCGCGCAAGTTTCGTCATCACTTCGGAATACCCGCCGAGGAATGTCCGCCTCGTTCCCTCCCTGTCCACGTCAAAGGACGGGTTGCCAAACCGCTGGCACAACTCCGCAGCCGAAACCGTGCGCCAGTGTGCGGGCGCCCCGCTCTCACATGCCTCGCAGAGGACTATCTGGATCTCGTCCTCCAGATAAGTGCCGATGCCCATCGCGGCACCTTGCGCGTTCGTCGGCACAAGCTCCGGATCTAAGTACACCAACTTGCAAAAAGTTGCGTCCAATGCCACAGGATCCTCGGAAAAGAGCAAGACGCGCATCGGCACTGGCACGCCTCCCGCAGGCCCGTTCCCCTCCATCGCGACGATGCCGTCCATGATGTGCAGCCGCGGCCGCACCAGGCGGTGGATGTCCGCCAGCATCCTGGCAAACACGCTGGCATTCGGGTATTTCACATGCCCTGCCGCTTTTTTGTACCCGCAGACAAGCCCATAGACATTTTTCACCGCGCCTGTCACGCGCTCCAGCGCGTGGGTTTTCATTTTGCACAAATTGAAAATAGCATCCGCCTCCGCGGCCTCCCGCGCAAGGGGGAACGACTTTTCCGCAATCCCGCCCGGGAACTCCACCACAACTTCCTCAGACATCTCCGCCAAGCGCGCGCCGTAAGTATTTTCCGCATGCAGCCCGAGCTTTGCGGCGGCCGCAGCGCCCGTCCCATGCCCAGGGGAATCGCCATAGCGCACATGCCCGCACCCGGCCTCGCTGAGCAGGCGCAGCATGGCGCGAATCACGGACGGGTGCGTGGTGACCGCGCTGTCCACAGACGCGGCCGACAAAAAGTTGGGCTTTACCAAAATCTGCTCGTCAGGCGACGCAAACCTGCGTATCCCGCCCAAGCGCGCAATGCCCGCGCGCATCGCGGCATACACACGCTCCTCTTCGTAATCGTCACATGGCACTACGGCCACAAGAGATTTTTGCGTACCCATTCTTCGCCCCCGATCTCTTTTCTTCTATCTTATTTTTCCATGAAAGTCTTATTTTTCCATGAAAGTGATGTTACGGTAAAAAGACGCCAAGGGCTTTCTACCCTGTCACGCAATCGGCCACTCCCACGGGGTCTCTGACGTAAACGCCATGCGCTCTCGGGTGACCGGATGGCAAAAGGCCAGCCGGCACGCGTGCAGAGCCTGCCGGTTCATCAGGCGGTAGTCGGGAAAATAGAGGAAATCCCCGACGACAGGATACCCCAGGTACTTCATGTGCACCCGTATCTGGTGGGTTCTGCCCGTCTCAAGCACCAGCTCCACCAGGGAATGCCCGCGCGCGCTGCCCAAGGTCCGATAATGCGTGACCGCGCGCTCCCCGCGCGCAAAATCCACCACGCGCTCCAGCACCGACCCTTCTTTTCTGGCAATCGGCGCGTCGATGGTCCCGCTTTCGGGCGGCGTGCCCAGGACAATCGCGCGATACGTGCGGCTGATTTCCCGGTTGGCCACCTGCGTGGAGAGCAGCGACGCGGCAAACGCATGCTTTGCGACAAGGACAAGGCCCGTCGTGTCGCGGTCGAGCCGCGTGATGCAGCGAAAAACGAACGACTCCCCGCGCTCCTGAAAATAAAACGCCAGGGCGTTTGCCAGCGTATTTGCATAATTACCCATGGAGGGATGCACCGGCATGTCCGCCTGCTTGTCCACGACAAGCACGTCCGCATCCTCATATACAATAGAAAGCGGAAGCGCGGTTGGAACAACGTTCGGGGAATCCCCCTCCTCCGCCAGATCCACCACCAGGCAGTCGCCCTTTTGCAGGACGTCGCGCATCCGCGCCGCCTTTCCGCCCAGCGATATGCCGCCCTGCCCGCGTTTGACAGACGCGAGCACATGGCGGGAGAATCCCTGCCGGCGCAAATAACCGCCCACCGTGCAGCCGTCCTCCGCAATGTGATAATAAAGTGTGCGATCCATATTACGGCTACTTTACCACAAAAAAGGCAAAAGTGCAATTGCAAATCTATAAAAAATCTGTGAAAAAGCGCGGTTTGTCATGCAATCTATGTATCGATCCCATCGAATTTTTTCAATCGATCTTTCTTGACAAAACCGTGCTGTTAATTTATATTTATCTGTGTTGCCACCTATCGGTGGGTATGTGGCTGGCTTGCCGTCTTTCGGCGCTTCCAGTCGAAAAAAAGATGAGGAGGATGTTGTTATGAGGAAATTTGCAAAGGTATTTGCCACGTTCGGAGTGGCTGCCGCCGTGGCCGCGGGAATGTGCAGCCTTGCCATGGCGAGCGACAAGACTTGGATCATCGCCACGGACACGGTGTTCCGCCCCTTTGAGTATACCGATGAAAATGGGGATTTCGTGGGCATCGACGTGGACATTCTGGCGGCCATCGCCGAGGACCAGGGCTTTACCTATGAGCTGCAGAGCCTTGGCTGGGACTCTGCCCTCGCGGCTTGTCAGTCCGGGCAGGCGAACGGCATGATTGCGGGCGCTTCCATCACGGACGACCGCAAGGCCAGCGGCTGGTTGTTCTCTGACGGGTATTTCAACGCGACACAGTGCATGACGGTGCAAAAAGACTCGGCCATCACGGGCTTTGCGGACCTGGACGGAAAGACCGTCGGCGTAAAGACGGGCACGCAGGGCGCTGCTTATGCGGAGCGCATCAAGGACGAGTACGGCTTTGGCATCACCTATTTCGAGGACTCGCCGACCATGTACCAGGCCGTGCTTGGAGGCCAGGTGGCGGCGTGCTTTGAGGACACTCCCATCATGGCGGATTCCATCAAGAGCGGCGACCTTGCCCTGCAGATCGTGGAAGGCACGGAAAACGAGGGCGCGCCCTATGGCTTCGCCATCTTCAAGGAAGAAAACAAGGAATTGCTCGACATGTTCAACGCCGGGCTTGCAAATATCAAAGAAGACGGCACTTACAACGAAATCCTTGTGAAATACTTAGGCGAGGACGCCGTGCCGGAGTCCGAGTCGGAAACGCAGGCAGAGACCGAGACGGAAGCCGCAAGCGAGGCTGAGTGATTCTCCTGCCGTAGCATTTTGTAACATCTTTTTGACATAAGGGGCGCTGAGAAATCCTCAGCGCCCATTTTTGAAAAAACGCAAGCGGAAGAAAGGAGTTTTTTATGGCAAAAATCCTGACCACTTTTGGCCCCATGCTCCTGCGCGCCATGGGGCAGACGCTTTTGCTGGCCTTATGCGGGCTTTTGTTCGCCTGCCTCATCGGCATGGTCTTTGGCCTGATGGGCGTGGTGAAAAGCAGGGTGTGCAACATCATCGAGCGCGTGTTCGTGGATGTGATCCGCGGCGTGCCGCTCATCGTCCTCGCCTATTTCATCTTTTTCGGCGTGCCCTATGCCGTAAACAACTTCCTCGGGGCGAGCGGCTTTACGCTCACCGCCCTCCAGGCCGGAACCGCTTGCCTCGCCCTAAACTGCGGCGCCTACATGGCGGAAATCATCCGCGCGGGCATCCAGTCCGTCGACAAGGGGCAAATGGAAGCCGCGAGAAGCCTGGGCCTTCCCTATTGGCGCGCCATGGTGCGCGTCGTCCTCCCGCAGGCTTTCCGCACGATGATCCCGACCATCATCAACCAATTCATCATCACCCTGAAAGACACTTCCATTCTGTCGGTCATCGGGTTTCCGGAACTGGTCAACACCGCAAAAAACGTGGTGGCGATCACCTTTCTGTCGTTCCAGACCTGGCTGGTCGTCGGTGTGATGTACCTGATCGTCATTACGCTTCTGTCCTTTGCGGCAAAGCGGCTGGAGAGGAGGCTCAACCGTGGGCGTGAATAAACAAAATGTGAAAATCCATGTGTCACACTTAAAGAAATCTTTTGGCAGCCTGGAAGTCCTAAAGGACATCTCAAATGATTTTTACGAGGGCGAGGTCGTCGTCATCTTAGGGCCTTCCGGGTCTGGAAAGTCCACCTTTTTGCGCTGCTTAAACCGCCTGGAAGACATCACGTCGGGCGAGGTCATCGTGGACGGCGTCAACCTGACCGAGAAAAAAGTGAACATCAACCGGTTTCGCGAAAACATCGGCATGGTGTTCCAGCATTTCAACCTCTTCCCGCACATGAACGTGCTGCAAAATGTCATGCTCGCCCCCGTCGATCTGAAGCGCATGGGGAAACATGAGGCGCGCGAAAAAGCCATGCAGCTCCTCTCGCGGGTCGGCCTCGCGGAAAAGGCAACTGTGTACCCCCCGCAGCTCTCAGGCGGGCAGAAACAGCGCGTCGCCATCGCCCGCGCCCTGGCCATGAACCCGAAAATTTTGTTGTTTGACGAGCCGACGTCCGCCCTTGACCCGGAAATGGTCGGCGAGGTGCTGCAAGTCATGAAAGAGCTTGCGTCCGATGGCATGACCATGCTTGTCGTCACCCACGAGATCGGGTTTGCAAAAGAGGTGGCCAGCCGCGCCATCTTTATGGACGGCGGCTATATCGTGGAAGAAGGGTCGCCGGACGATTTGTTCAACCACCCGAAAGAGCCGAGAACCATCGATTTTCTCAACAAGGTGCTGTGAGGAGGGCTTTATGAAAAAAATTGTGACCATCAGCCGCGAGTTTGGCGCCTGCGGCGGCACCATCGGGCAGCGGCTCGCGCAGGAAACCGGCCTGGAATACTACGACAAGGAGCTGATCCTCATGCGCGCGGGCCAGGGGAATGTCGATCTGTACAGCCTCATCAAATGGGATGAGAGCGTGCCAATCGACTTTGGGTTCACCCAGAGCCTGTTCGATTTCTACAACCGGCCTTTGAGCGACCGCATCTTTCAGGCGCAAAAAGAGACCATCCAAAAAGTGGGCGAAAAGGGAAATTGCATCATTGTGGGGCGAAATGCCAATACCATCCTGCGCGAATACGACCATTCCCTGCACGTGTTCATCCACGCGGACATCCACTTCCGCCTGCAGCGCATCAAAAAAGAAATGCCAGATCAGAGCGACCAGCAAGTCCTCGAGCGCATCCGCAGGGTGGACAAGCAGCGGAAAAAATATTGCACCTACCACACGCAGACGACCTTTGGGGATGCCAGGCACTACGACATCTGCCTGGACTCCTCCAGGCTTGGGATCGACACCTGCGTGCGGGTCTTGAAGGAACTCATCCTATCCCTGTGATGTCACGGTTCTTATGATGTTGCGGTAAAAAGATGCACGCGGATTGTTTCGTACTTCGCTGTCTATGCTTTGCTTCGGTCGGTGCTAAACGCGTGCCAAATCCCCACTTTTTTCCTCATATCGGGCATTTGGCACGATGTTTCATCGTGCCCTTCTCCACCGACAAGCATGTC
>CAYVVW010000119.1:0-6290 GCA_964455335.1 uncultured Marvinbryantia sp. | reverse complement strand
CCTAGGCCAACCACCTTGTGGGCGGCTGTTCCTTCTGTGTTGTACGATAACACCATGTCCGCGATTTTGCAAGAAAAATTTCCTGCATTAATCCTACATTTACAAATTTACGGGGTAGCTACGAGGCCGGCGCCCCCAGCGCGAGGTTTGGCACCGCGTTCAGATCCGGCCCGCTCCTTGCGCCATTTTGGTATGCGTAGTAGGCGGCCGCGCCGATCATGGCGGCATTGTCCGTGCAAAAAATGGGGGATGGCACATAAAGCTGCAAGCCCCTTTTCTTGCAGGCTTCCCCCATGGCCGATCGCAGCGCCCTGTTGGACGCGACGCCGCCACAGAGCGCCACCTGGCGAAACCCAAATTCCCCGGCGGCCAGCATGGCGCGCTCCACGAGGACGTCCACCACCGCTTTTTGGAACGACGCCGCCACGTCAGCCTGCGAAAATTCCTCCTGCCGCATACGGCAGCCGTTCAGGTAATTGAGCACGGCGGATTTTAGGCCGCTGAAGCTAAAATCATAGGGCGCGTCCGCCACGCGCGCGCGGGGAAAG
Source organism: uncultured Marvinbryantia sp. (assembly GCA_964455335.1). Classification (GTDB taxonomy): domain Bacteria; phylum Bacillota; class Clostridia; order Lachnospirales; family Lachnospiraceae; genus Marvinbryantia. The sequence goes on along the minus strand of CAYVVW010000119.1, from coordinate 5,742 downwards.
GGGATCGCATCGGGGTTTCCATCCTTTGCGACCCTGTCGATCATCGGCCCCCCTGGGTAGCCCAGCCCGATGGCGCGCGCCACCTTGTCAAACGCCTCCCCGGCCGCGTCATCCCTCGTCCTTCCGAGGACGCGGAACTGCCCATATGCCTCCTCGACCACCAAATGCGTGTGACCCCCCGATGCGACCAGGCACAAAAATGGCGGCTCTAATTCTTTGTGTTCGAGGAAATTTGCCGCAATGTGCCCCTCGATGTGGTGCACGCCCACCAAAGGAATGTTCCTTGCGTAAGCGATCGCCTTTGCCACGGAGACGCCCACGAGCAGCGCCCCCACAAGGCCTGGCCCATACGTCACGCCGATGGCATGGATGTCCGACAGGGAAACGTTTGCCACCGCCAGTGCCTCCTCTATCACGGGGATGATGTTTTCCATATGCTTGCGTGACGCGATCTCCGGCACGACCCCGCCGTACAATTTGTGCAAGTCCACCTGGGACGAAATGACATTGGAACAAACCGTGCGCCCATTTTTCACGACGGCCGCGGCCGTCTCATCGCAGGACGTCTCAATGGCCAAAACCAGACAATCGCTTTCCCCTCTCATGGCAGGTCAGCCTCCTTTCCTGTGACATGGCAAAACCTCACGCATCCTTTGCCGCATCCTCGTCCTCGAACGCAAGCTCCGTCGATTTCCCGTCCTTTCCAGGGTAGGCATTTGGGAAAATCTCGCGAACTTCCTGCATGTAGGGTTCCGGCCTTGTCAGGGATGGGCTGTAATGGGTCAGCCACAATTCCCGCACCTGCGCCTCCTTGGCCAGCCTTGCGGCTTCCCGGAAAGTCATGTGCTTGTACGCGACTGCCTTTTGGTCCTTGTCCTCCTCGCCGTACATCCCCTCGCAAATAAACAGATCCGCCCCCCGCGCCAGCTCCACAATGGAGGCCGTCGGGCGCGTGTCCGTGCAATACGCCAATTTAATGCCCTTGCGCGGTTTCCCAAGCACCATCTCAGGCGTAAAGACGCGCCCGTCCTGCACGATGGTCTCCCCTTTTTGCAGGCGGCTCCAAAATGGCATCGGCACTCCCTGCTCCCGCGCGCGCGCCACGTCAAACCTCCCTGCCCGGTCGATCTCGACGGAATAGGCGTAACAGGTCACATTGTGATTGACGCGGGCGGCAAGAATCCGCACGCCACAGGCACAAATGGTTTCCTTTGGTTCCTGCAGCTCATGAAAGCGCAATGGGAATGGCAATTCCGGCGCAATCACGCGAAGCGCGTTCACCACGCGCTCCAGCCCCTTTGGCCCAATCAATGTGAGCGGCTCTGTGCGGTCCGCGTTGCCCATCGTCAGCAAAAGACCAGGCAGCCCGCTGATGTGATCCCCATGATAATGCGTAAAACAGACCACGTCGATCGGCTTAAAGCTCCAGCCTTTTTCCTTGATGGCAATCTGGGTGCCCTCCCCACAGTCAATCAAGATGCTGCTCCCATTGTAACGCAGCATCAGGGATGTCAGCCATCGGTATGGCAGCGGCATCATCCCGCCGCAGCCGAGCAAACATACATCCAGCATCGATTTTTCGTATCTCCTTTTATATTGGCCACTGCGTGTGCATCTTTTTGCCGTGACATCATCAAACACCTTTGCCGCCTACGACAGCTTCATGACACAGGCGTCCTCCCGCGGCTGCTCGTAAAAATTTTTTCTGATCCCGCACGGCGCAAATCCCTGTTTTTCATAGAGGGCGATGGCGGGCGCATTGCTTTTTCGCACTTCCAGGAAAAAGGTTTGCACGCCGCGCTCTGCGCCAAGCCGCACCAGTTCCCGCAGCATGGCGGACGCCACCCCTTGCCTCCTGGCTGTCTCCCGAACCGCGACATTGGTGATTTCCGCCTCGCCCATGCAAAAAATCATCCCGCAATATCCCACGGCCTCGCCCAAGAGGCGCGCCGTCAGAAAGATGGTATTCTTCGCGTTTAAGGAGGCTGCGAACCCCTCCCGCGACCACGGCCTGGAAAACATCTCGCGCTCCATGGCGGCCACGTCGCCGAGATCCCCCATCTGCATCCGCCGAATCTCCAGCTGCCCCATGCGCGCCTCCCCTTTCTCTTTTGCAGCAAACGACAAAACGATTTTCGCATTGTCGTTTGCTGCGCCGAATTTGCGCTGCGTAAGCAGCATGATTCCATGGCAAATTCGTGCGCATCCCCCGGAGGGGCTGTCGCAAACGGCAAATACTTTTGTCGTTTACGATAGCAAGCGCTCCCGCTCCGCCTGCGGCAGGCGCAGATAGATCGGCTTGTGATCCGCCGCCGTCTCACATTCCCCGCGCTCCCAGTAAATCTGGCCCAATGCCGCCACGGCGCCCGCCCTTTGGCGGTTCAAATGCGCCGGCGCGTATGCGTGCGCAACCGTCAGACGCTCCTCGAGCAGCGCGCGGCACACAGGCACCCCATCCCCCAAAAAAAGGACAGGCGCGCGATAGGCGTTGATCTTTTCCACCAGCGTCTCCGCCGCGATGGCCATCTGCCCCTCCAGCCGATGCATGACCGCTTGCGAAAACCGGTAAATGCCGGTATAAACCTGCCCGCGCCGCGCGTCCATCATGGGGCAGACCAGGCGGTCGCTCCCCCACAAATTGTACGCCAGCGCGTCGAGCGTCGGCACGCCAATGAGCGGTTTTCCCAATGCGAACCCCAATCCCTTTGCCGTGGCGGACCCGATGCGCAGCCCCGTAAAGGATCCAGGGCCAGCCGCCACCGCGATGGCGTCCACCTCTTGCAAATCCAGCTCGATCATCCGCACCACCGCGTCCAGCATGGGCAGCAAGGTCTGCGAATGGGTCTTTTTGTAATTGACCGTATATTCCGCAAGCAGCGTCCCGTCCTCCACGACGGCCACCGACGCCACAAGGCCGGAGCTATCCAATCCCAGCAATTTCATCTTACGTCTCCACTTGTGCAGGATTTCATGCATCCCCCATCGTGCGCACTTGCAGCCTTCTGTAATCAAACCCTTTTTCCAGGTCTTTTTCGATCGAAACCCAAATGGTCTCCGGCGGCAAGGCATCCGCGACCAGATCCGCCCACTCCACAAGGCACACGCCATCTTGGCTCAGGCATTCCCCAAAGCCGATCTCGTCCAGTTCCTCCGGGTCTTGGATGCGGTAAACGTCAAAGTGGTAAAAGGGCAGGCGGCCGCCCTCATACACTTGCGCAATCGTAAATGTCGGGCTGCTGACCGGATCCAATATGCCAAGCCCCTCCGCAAATCCCTTGGCAAAAACCGTTTTCCCAACGCCCAAGTCGCCCACGAGGGCATATACCTGGCCTGGCCTGGCGCGCGCGCCCATCGCCTTTGCGGCCTGCCAGGTCTCCGCCTCGCCCCATGTCTGCACCGTCATAATCTCACCCGTTTTGCGTCCAAGTGTTTGCGCGCAAGCGCCTCCACCGCGCCCGCGCCGTCTCCCATGCACTCCTTCGGAAAAATGCAGCAGCTGGCCTTGCCGACATACAAATAGAAATCCCGTCGGGTGCCGACCGCCTTCACGACTTGTTCCCACCCGATGCGCGCCTCCTGTTCCTTTTGCCTGCTGGAAATGCCCGCGTCGTCCACCACGTATGTGATGGGATCTTTGAACACCGGGTTGAGCCGCACCTGCTTTGCCGCGCGCAGGTACAACAGCACCGGTTGGAACAGCAAAAAGTAACATCCAAAGAAAAGGTACAGCATTCCGGAAGTGTCCGCCGCCTCTCCCTTTGCGAATGTCCAGGCGGACAGCCCCAAAAGGGCGATCCCTAAGGCCACGCCAAACCACCCCGACGGGCTGTGGTAAGTGTGGTACATAAGGAACCGAAACATTCTTTTTTGCGTCATCTGCACGGAAAACTCTGTACGCATCCTTTGAAAAACCCTTTCTATGCCTGTTTCTATGCCTGCCTGCCCTTTAAGATTGGGCTGACGTATTTGTACAACAGCAGCGTGATGACCGATACCACGATGCCCTTGAGCAAGTTAAACGGCGCCACCGCAAGCAGAATGAAAGTCCACACGCTCTTGATGGCGGGGTTGACAGCCGTTCCCATGGCGACCAGATCCGCGACGGAACTTCCAAACATTTTGGCGTAAAGCGGGAGCAGCACATAGGCGTTGACCAGGCAGCCGACGACGGTCATCAGCAGCGTGCCGACGGCCATGCCAATCATGGCGTTTTTCCGCGTCTTTTTTTGTTTGTAGATAAGTCCGGCCGGCACAACAAGCATACACCCGACGAAAAAATTGGCAAAATCCCCCACGAACGCGCTCGTGGTCCCCTTGACGGCGAGCTTCAAGAGAATCTTGACCAGCTCGATGACAGCGCCATAAGCAGGCCCTAATGCGAAAGACCCGATCAGCACGGGCACCTCGCTTAGGTCAATCTTGTAAAAGGCGGGCGCAAACCACAGGGGAATCTCAAAAAGCATCAGCACCATGGCGACCGCGCCGAGCATGGCAGTCACGGCCATGGTGCGCGCGTTGATCCCTTGCTTCCTCTTTGCCCGCGGGGCATTGCCCGCATTTGGCATTGTTTGTTGACTCATGTTTCTTTCTCCTTTTTCCTTTTTCTGTTAAAAGCCCTGCCAAGAAACCACCATCGGCAGGCGCCCTTTGGCACGCAAAGTCCCCATCCATGGGGCAAGTGCCTTTTGGCGCGGAACCCCCATCCATGGGGCAGGTGCCTTTTGGCACGGAACCCCCATCCATGGGGCAGGCGCCCTTTGGCACGCAAAACCCCCATCCACGGGGCGGGTGCCCTTTGGCACGCAAAACCCCCACTGATGGGGCATCCGCACCAAGGCATGGGCAGATTGTGAAAAAAGAAATCTTCCAGAGGAACTCGGCAATGCCAAAAAGCGGCAAAATCCCCCGAACGAGACCGCCCGGGGGATCATCTGGCATGGCAAACGCATCTTCTCTCATCCAGACTATACTGTCGGTATTGGAATCGCACCAATTCAGCCGCAAAAGCGGGTCGCGGACTATACCGCCGGTAGGGAATCGCACCCTGCCCCGAAGAAGAATTCTCAAATCCCTGCCATTATAACCAATCTGGCACGCTTTTGCAAGATGGTTTTGGAAAAAAACTGCCGCCAAAAAAAGCGCCGCTTAGAACTTCCCGTCCTTTGCCGCTTCCTCCACGGAGACGGCAACGGCGACGGTCATGCCCACCATGGGGTTGTTCCCCGCGCCGATCAGGCCCATCATTTCCACGTGAGCCGGAACGGAAGAAGATCCCGCAAACTGCGCGTCAGAGTGCATGCGGCCAAGGGTGTCCGTCATGCCATAGGAAGCCGGGCCGGCCGCCATGTTGTCCGGGTGGAGGGTGCGCCCCGTGCCGCCGCCGGATGCCACAGAGAAATACTTCCTGCCCTTTTCATTGCACTCTTTTTTGTACGTTCCCGCCACCGGGTGCTGGAAGCGGGTCGGGTTGGTGGAATTGCCCGTGATGGAAACGTCCACGCCCTCTTTCCACATGATCGCGACGCCCTCGGGAACGCTGTTCGCGCCATAGCAGTTGACTTTCGCGCGAAGCCCCGTGGAATAAGACTTGCGGGAGACTTCCTTGACCTCGTTGGTATAGGGGTCATACTCCGTTTCCACAAACGTGAACCCGTTGATGCGGGAAATGATCTGCGCCGCGTCCTTGCCGAGGCCGTTTAAGATGACGCGCAGCGGTTTCTGGCGCACCTTGTTTGCCTTTTC
>CAYVVW010000118.1:0-6298 GCA_964455335.1 uncultured Marvinbryantia sp. | reverse complement strand
CGATTCATGCGACCCTGATGGCGGAGGCGTTCCAGCGCGCCGTCTCCACCGCCTACAAGGCCGTCATGAAGCCAAAAGAGGGGACCATCCTCACCGTGGCGAAAAGCTGCGCGGACAGGGCGTCAGAGCTGGCGGCCGCGGGGGCGGACATGGAGCAGATGCTCTCGGAGTCGCTCGCGCGCGCAAAGGAGACCTTGCAAAAGACACCGGACATGCTCCCCGTCCTAAAAGAGGCGGGCGTGGTGGACTCTGGCGGGCAGGGCCTCGTCCAGGTGCTGGAGGGCGCGTTTGACGCATACATGGGAAAAGAGACCGACTACGCGCTCACGGGGGTTTCCCGCGCGGGCGGCGCGGGCGCGCTGCTGCAGGCAGGGCCTGCCGAGGACATCCGCTTTGGCTATTGCACCGAGTTTTTGATCAAGGCCGATCAGCCCATGTCGGAAGAGGAGGAGCAGTCCTTTAAGGCATTTTTGGAGGGCATCGGGGATTCCATCGTGGTTGTCTCCGACGAGTCCATCGTAAAGGTCCACGTCCACACGAACGAGCCGGGGGTGGCCATCACAAAGGCATTGACCTATGGGGAGCTGTCCCGCATGAAAATCGACAATATGCGGGAGGAGCATCAGGAAAAATTGATCAAAGACGCGTCCAAGCGCGCCAAAGAGGAGCGGCAGGCGGCGACGGCGCACAAGGAAAACGGCTTCATCGCGGTGTCCATCGGCGAGGGCTTCGGCGAGATCTTCAAGGGGCTTGGGGTGGATCGCCTCATCGAGGGCGGGCAGACCATGAACCCGAGCACGGAGGATATGCTGCGCGCGATCGCGCAGGTGAACGCGGACACGGTGTATATTTTCCCAAATAACAAAAATATCATCCTGGCGGCGAACCAGGCAAAGGCGCTGACAAAGGACAAGGAAGTCATCGTCGTTCCCACAAAGACCGTGCCGCAGGGGATCGGCGCCCTGATCCAGTTCTCGCAGGGAAAGACCCGGCAGGAAAACCTGGATGCCATGACGGAGGGGATGCAGGCGGTCTCTACGGGGCAGGTCACTTACGCCGTCCGCGACACGCACATGGACGGGAAAGACATCAAAGAGGGCGACATCATGGGCGTTGGCGACCATGCGATACTGGCCGTCGGGAAAGACGTGCGCGCGGTCGCGCGCGAGACGGTGGCCAGCATGGCGGGCGAGGATACGGAACTTATCAGCATCTACTACGGCGCGGACGTGCAAGAGGCGGACGCAAAGGAACTGCGGGATGCCCTGGCGAATGATTATCCACAGTGCGAGGTGGAGGTATACCCGGGCGGGCAGCCCATTTATTACTATGTGCTGTCCGTGGAGTGAGCGTCCGGTTTTGGGATTTGGAGAGTTGCCGGGATGAACGAACAAACTTCCCTTTTGGCATTGAAAGGCATCGGGGAAAAAACGAAGGCGGTATTTGAGAGGGCAGGCATACGCACGGTTGGCGACCTGCTTTCTTACTATCCGCGCGCGTACCGCACATATCCCCCTATCGCGGACACCACAAAGGGGCTGCCGGGGGAAGATCTTGCCATCTGCGGCGTTTTGGAGCGCGCGCCCCAGGTTTCTTACCGAAACGGCGTCGCTGTCGCGACGGCCTATGTGCGGGATGGGGCGGGGCGCATCCTTGCGCGCTGGTTTGGGATGCCCTACTTAAGGAACACGCTAAAGCCGGGCGTCCCCCGCGTCTTTTTCGGGAAGCTCGCAAACAGAGGACGCGTCCGCAGCCTGGATCAGCCCGCTGTTTTTTCGCCGGAACAATATGAAACGCTCATGCAAACAATGCATCCGCTCTACGCGCTTACCAAAGGCCTCACAAACCAAATGGTGGAAAAAGCGGTCAGGCAGGCGCTTTCCCATGCGGAGCTGCGCGCGGAATTCCTCGATGAGCGGACGCGCGGGACGTACCGGCTGGCGCAATACGGGCAGGCACTGGAGGACATCCATTTTCCGCCGGACGGGGCGCGCCAGGCGGCCGCGAGAAACCGCCTGGCCTTTGACGAGTTCTTGCTGTTCCTCTTGGCATTGCGCAGGTTTCGCGACGCGGGGGAGGGGCGGGAGAGTCTTTTCCCGATTTCCCGATCTCCTGTGACCGAACGGGTGATCGCGGGCCTCCCCTACGCATTGACGGCTGCCCAGCGGCGCGTCTGGGAAGAAATCCAGAATGACCTGGCAGGACCTGGCGTGATGGCGCGCCTGGTGCAGGGGGATGTCGGGTCTGGAAAAACGATTCTCGCGTTTCTCGCGATGATCCTTGTGGCGCAAAATGGCCTGCAGGGCTGCCTGATGGCGCCGACGGAGGTGCTGGCGCGGCAGCACTATGAGGGGCTGCAGGAACTGCTCTTAAACGCGGGGCTGCCATGTTCGGCCGTGCTTTTGGTCGGCTCTATGACGCCCAAAGAAAAGCGCGAGGCCAAACGGCGCATTGCGTCCGGGGAAGTTTCGATGGTTCTGGGCACGCACGCACTGATCCAGGAAAACGTCAGCTTCCGTAACCTGGCGCTCGTGATCACGGATGAGCAGCACCGGTTTGGCGTGCGGCAGAGGGAGACTTTGGGGGGAAAGGGGAAAGACCCGCATGTCCTCGTGATGAGCGCCACGCCGATCCCCAGGACTTTGGCGGTCATCCTCTACGGCGACTTGCAGATTTCCGTGCTGGACGAGCTGCCGGCCAGGCGGCTGCCCACCAAGAATTGCGTGGTGGATGTCTCCTACCGCCCGCGGGCCTACCGGTTTGTCCAAAAAGAAGTGGAAAAGGGGCACCAGGCATATGTGATTTGCCCCATGGTTGAGGAGGGGGAGCAGCTGGGATTGGAGGACGTGCTGTCTTACAGCGCGCGCCTGCGCGGCATTTTCCCCGCGTCCACGCAGATCGGCTGCCTGCACGGCAGGATGCGCCCAAAGGAAAAAAATGCGGTGATGGAGCGCTTTTTGCGCAACGAGATACAAGTGCTGGTCTCGACGACCGTGGTGGAAGTGGGCGTGAACGTGCCGAACGCGACCGTGATGGTCGTGGAAAATGCGGAGCGCTTCGGCCTCGCGCAGCTCCACCAGCTGCGGGGGCGCGTCGGGCGGGGGGAGAGCCAGTCCTATTGCATCCTCATCTCCGGCCAGCCGGGCGCCCCGACGAAGAAACGGCTGGAGATCCTGAACCAGTCGAACGACGGCTTTTGGATTGCGGAAGAGGACTTAAAGCTGCGCGGCCCCGGGGATTTGCTCGGCGTGCGGCAGAGCGGGGAACTCGCCTTTCGGCTGGCGGACGTCTTTGCGGACGCCGGGGTGCTGCAGCAGGCGAGCGCGGCCGCCGATGGCATCCTGCGAGAGGACCCCGGCCTTTCCCGCCCGGAACACGCGCGCCTTCTGGAAAAACTGCTTGTATCATTTGACATCTTGCAATACGGAAAAATTATGCTATAATATGTTCCAAATGGCATCTTTGTGGTACTTGGGTCATGCGCCCCTGCGGGCGTTTTGGAAAGGATTGCAAATGAACATTGGCATCATCGCACACAACAGCAAGAAAAGCCTCATGGAAAATTTTTGCCTTGCCTACAAACGCATCCTGGGCAAGCACCAGATCTACGCGACCGGATCTACCGGGCGCAGAGTGGAGGAAGTCACCAAACTGCGGGTGCACAAGTTTCTGCCGGGGAGCGTCGGCGGGGATCGGCAGTTTACGGAGATGATAGAGCGGAACGGCATGGACATGGTGATTTTCTTTTACAACCCGCTCGACGAGGACCCGCGCCAGGCGGACATCGACAGGATTACGCGCTGCTGTGACAAGTACAACATTCCCATCGCCACGAACATCGCGACCGCGGAGTCTCTGATTCTCGGCCTGGACCACGGCGACTTAGAATGGAGGAATCTTTTGTCATGATGTCCATGGGCGACGTTTCCAATCTGTTTACGTTTATCGGCGGACTCGGCATGTTTTTGTACGGCATGCACGAGATGGCGGGCGGGGTGCAAAAAACTGCCGGCGGCAAGATGCAGGAACTGCTCGGGATCTTGACGAACAACCGCCTGATCGCCGTGCTTGTGGGGACGGCCATCACGGCCATCATCCAGAGCAGCGCGGCCACCACGGTGATGGCCATCGGCTTTGTCAACGCGGGCATGATGACCTTAAGCCAGGCCGTGGGCATTGTCATGGGGGCCAACATCGGCACGTGCATCACGGCGTGGATCGTTTCCTTGGAACAGGTGGGGTCGAGCGTCCAGGTGCTCTCCCCGTCCTTGTACGCGCCGCTTTTGATCGGCATCGGCGCGTACCTCGTGATGTTTTCCAAAAAGCCGAAGCGGCAGATCTACGGGGAGATCCTCATCGGCCTCGGCCTGCTGTTCGTCGGGATGCAATTTATGGGAAACGCGGCAAAAAGCTACATGAACTCCCCGGCCGTGACCAATCTGTTCGTGATGTTCGGCGACAACCCGCTTTTGGGCATGGGCATTGGCATCGTCGTCACGGCATTGATGCAAAGCTCCTCCGCGAGCGTCGGCGTTTTGCAGACCCTGGCGGCGACGAGCGGCGCGGTGTCCGTGAGCGCGGCCGTCTACATCAGCCTAGGGTCGAACATCGGCACGTGCATCACGGCGATTCTCTCCAGCATTGGAACGTCCCGGAACGCAAAGCGCGTCGCGGCCATGCACCTGATCTACAACGTGGTCGGGGCGGTGGTGTTCGGGCTGATTTCCTACGTCCTGTTTGGGATTTTCCGCGACTTTGCGCACAGCAGCATCGACAGCGTCGGGATTTCGGTCTTTCACACCGGCTTTAAGGTGGCGTGCACGGTCATGCTGTTCCCGTTTGCCGATGTCCTGATCCGCCTCTCCGGCGTGCTGGTCAAGGGCAAGGATGACGACCAGGCGGAGACGGAGAACGAGGAGACCGTCACCTTGCGCCATTTGGACAAGCGCATTTTGAAGTCCCCGGATCTTGCCGTGGAAAATGCCATCAAGGAAGTGGTGCACATGGGGGAGATCACGGCGGAGAACCTGGACTGCGCCTGCAAACTGGCAATCGACTACGACGACGGGCTTGTCCGGCGTGTCTACGAGGGCGAAAAGACCATCAATTCCATGGAAAAGCTGATCACGGCATACCTGGTGGACATCGACAACCTCTCCCTGACGCCGGAGCAGCACGAGGTCGTCAAGAACCTGTTTTATTCGGTGAATGACATCGAGCGCGTGGGCGACCATGCGGAGAACATCGCGGAGCTGCTGGACACGGCCAAAAACGAGGAGCCGATCGTGTTTACCGCGGATGCCAAAAAAGAATTGTCGCAGATCATGGGCCTTGTGAAAGACGCGTTTCGCTGCGCGATCAACGCGCGCCGGTCGTTTCGCGTGGAGGACGCAAACCTGGTGGGCAAATACGAGCAGGCCGTGGACGATATGGAAGAGGAGCTGCGGGAAAAGCACATCGAGCGCCTGTCCAAGCAGCTGTGCAGCCCCGCGAACGGGGTGGCGTACCTCGACATTTTGAGCAACTTGGAGCGCGTCAGCGACCATGCGTTCAATCTGGCAGGATACGTGATGAGCGAGCATGAGTGACAAAGGAGCGGCCGGATGAGGGTGATTGCGGGCAGCGCGCGCAGTTTGCCGCTGCGCGCGCCTGCGGGAAATGACGTCCGTCCGACGACGGACCGCATCAAGGAAACGCTGTTTAATATGTTGGGCGCGTCGGTGGCCGGCAGCCGATTTTTGGATCTGTTTGCGGGGAGCGGCGCCATCGGGATCGAGGCGTTGAGCCGCGGGGCCGATCTGGCCGTGTTCGTGGAGAAAAGCCCGCGCGCCGCCGCGTGCATCCGGCAAAACCTGGACTTTACGCACCTGGCGGGCCGCGCGAGGATTTTGCGCATGGATGTCTTTGCGGCACTTGAAAAGATGCAGGAGGGGCCGTTTGACGTGATTTTTTTAGACCCGCCCTACGGGCAGGGGCTGGAGGCAGACGTGCTTGCGTTTTTGGCGGGCAGCCCCCTGGCGGGCGCGCGCACCCTGATTGTCGCGGAGGCCTCGCTTGCGACGGAACTCCCTCCCCTTGGCCAGCTTGGCTTTTCCTTGGAGACCTACAAAAAATACAAGACGAACGCGCACTGGTTTTTGCGAAAGAAAGAGGCGAGCCCATGAAAAGAGCGGTCTACCCCGGAAGTTTTGACCCCGTCACGAACGGCCACCTGGACATCATTCGGCGCTGCGCGCACCTGGTGGACGAGCTGGTCGTGGGGGTCTTGCGCAACAGCCAGAAACAGCCGCTGTTTTCC
>CAYVVW010000117.1:0-6399 GCA_964455335.1 uncultured Marvinbryantia sp. | reverse complement strand
TGTCATTCGGGATGACGATCAGCGTGTCCACATTCTCTTTCAGCTTTTCGATGCCCGCAAGCGCGTTGTTCATGCGCGTTTTCGCCTCAAAACGAAACGGCTTCGTGACCACGCCCACGGTGAGAATCCCCATCGACTTCGCCAGCCCCGCAACCACGGGGGTCGCCCCCGTGCCCGTGCCGCCGCCCATGCCGCAAGTCACAAAGACCATGTCCGCGCCCTGGATGGCCTGCTTGATGTCCTCCGCGCTCTCCTCCGCGGCCTGCTGGCCGACCTGGGGCTTCGCCCCCGCGCCGAGTCCTTTTGTCACCTTTTCGCCGATCTGGATGGTATGCGGCGCCCTGCACAGATCCAATGCCTGCTTGTCGGTATTGATCCCGATAAATTCCACGCCGGCGATCCCTTCGTCCACCATGCGGTTCACCGCATTATTCCCCGCTCCGCCGACACCAATCACAATAATCTTCGCAGCGGATTCCGCTTCGTTTGACATGATCTCTAACAAGGTGTTTCCTCCTTCTTTTGCTGCCGCAAGACAGCATTTTCCCACGATTACTTTTTATAATAGGATGTTTTGCGCAATTTAGCAAGTACTTTTTGTCAAATGTGTGAAGATTCTTGCGCTTTAGTTGAGAATATAGGCCCCTGTGTAGGGATCAATGTACCCATACCCGTCTGTGATGACAGCCCCATCCTCCCCCAGGTAGGGCATGTCAAGGTTTGTGGTCACGTTGCCCGCGTCGTCCGTGTACGTCTCATTGCCATTTGCGTCCATGCCAAACCGGTCAGCCCGCTCCACGTACCCGCTCTCTCCCGGCGAAGGGGCGCCCGCCCCATCTTCTTCGACATTGCCGGCCTCGCTTTGCATTTCCGTCTCGCTTTGCGTTTTTCCCACGTCAATCAGCAATTCCTCGTCGCCCTGTTCCCCTTTTTTAAATGCGACGGCCGTGGTCTCGGGCGTGAAATTTTCCATGTGGAGCGTGCCGCTTAAGCCCTCCATTTCGGGGAAAATGTCGGTCAGCTCCTGTATTTTTTGCTCCAGGTAGTCACTGTCTCCCAAGAGGACGCGGCGCTCGCCGAAATAGAGCATCAGCGCGTGTTTGTCGCCATAATGCACCTCGTCCGGCACTAGGCCGCTCTGGTGGATGAGGCGCACGCCCTCCACGATGTCCCAAAAGAAATCGTCGTCGCCCACGGGCAGCGGCTCGCCGACTGTCGGCTCTTTGATGGGGATGCCGGAAAATGGGACAATCCCGTCCCGCTCCTCCCCAGAGATTTCCACCACATTCCCGTCGATATCAAAGTAGACCCGCGTGCCAGAATACATCAAATATCCCGCAATCGTCTTTTCGTACACGCGGATTTGGATGTGGTAGGGGCTGACCATCTCGATCTCCACCCCGCTCAAAAATGGGAGTGATCGCGCCGCTTCCGGCGTGCGGTATTTCCACAAAAGGTAGAGCGTGTTCTCCCCGAGGGAATCGGACATCACCATTTTTTTGATCTCGTCCGCCGCGTAAAATTCGTTGCCGATGACATCCGCCGTGCGGACGTGAAACAGGCCAAATACCACGATGACCGCCAAAAGGAGCAGGCCTGCCAAGAGGAACAGCGGTATCCGCAAGGGGTTCTTTCTTTTTCTTTTTTGTAATTCCATATGTGTGCCCATCCCATGCGCGGGTATCTGTCGGGGTAAAAGGATGCCTTACGGACTGCTTCGCCGCACGCGCGCCGCCTCTGTCAAGGCGAAACGCGCGCCGCCTTTTTCTCCCGCTGGCGCACCAGGTCCTGAAAGGCTCTCCCGCGCTCCTCGTAATTGGAAAACATATCCCAGCTGGCGCATGCGGGGGAAAGCAAAACGGCATCTCCCGGCGCGGCATGATCGGCGCAGTAATCGAAAGCCTCTTTGAGGCTTTCCGCCAGCACGCAATGCGCAAAACCGCACGCGCGCGCCTCCCGCGCAATCTTTTCCTTTGTCTGGCCGATCAGGACCAGGGCGCGCACTTTCCCGCCAAACGCGCGAATCCACTCCCCATAGGAAGCGTCCTTGTCGTAGCCGCCCCCGATGAGGTATGTGGGGCGCTCCATGGCCTCGATGCCCTTGATCGCCGCGTCGGGGTTCGTTCCCTTGGAGTCGTTGTAATAGGCGACGCCGTCGATTTCCGCGACAAACTCGATGCGGTGCTCCACCGCCGAAAACCGCAAAAGCGACTCCCGCAGGTGCGCGTGCGAGACGCCATAGGAGAGCGCCATGGCGGATGCCGCCATGACATTTTCGTAATTGTGCCGCCCCAAAAGCCGGAGTTCCCTCGTGTGGCAAATGGCATGCGTCTCCCCGTTGTTCTTGTAAAGAATTTCCTCGCCCTGCAAGAAAATGCCTTCTTCTAGCGGGCGCGCGCTGCTAAAAAACAAGGGCTTGCACGAAATTTGCCCCGCAAACGCGCGCAGCGCAAGGTCCTCGTAATTGAGCACGCAGACATCCCCGCCCGCCTGGTTTTCGCAGATGCGCTCCTTTGCGCGCAAATAGGCCTCCATCGTGTGATGGCGGTCCAAGTGGTCGGGCGTCACATTCAAAATGGCGCTGATTTTGGGGTGGAACGCCTCTGTGGTCTCGAGCTGAAAACTGCTGATCTCCGCCACCGTCACGGAGTCGTCCCGCGTTTTTTTCGCGATTTGCGTGTAGGGAACGCCGATGTTCCCCACCACAAAAACAGAAGCGCGCGCGCGCGACAAAATCTCCCCGAGCAGGCTGGTGGTCGTGGTTTTCCCATTCGTTCCCGTGATGGCGAGCAGATCCCCCTTTGCTACGCGATAGGCCAGCTCCACCTCGCCCCAGATGGGAATCCCCCGCGCGCGAAACTGGCAGACGAGCGGCAAGTCCGTCGGCACGCCGGGGCTTAACACCACCAAATCCAGCTGTCCAATGATTTCCGCGGGGAGCGTGCCGAGAAACACCTCCCGCGCGTCGGCCGCGCATTTCCTGCAAATTTCTTCTCTATTTGAATTCTCATTTCCGTCAAAGAGCACGGGAAATGCCCCAAGGTCCTTTAAAAGCCAAAAAGCGGACGCGCCGCTTAGCCCCGTGCCAAAAACGAGCACGTTTTTCCCTGTCAAATCCATTGGCCCAATCCCTCATTTCTTGTCAGATGGTGACACGATCGCCGAAAAAGTCATGCGGTTCTCACGCGCGAGAAAAAAGCATGGCGTTGGGAGCGCACAGTGCAAAGAAATCCGTGTGTCTTGTGTGTCAGATAATCGCCATGCTAAAGAAACACAGCAATGCCGTGATCACGGTAAAACATGTCACGATCTGTGTTTCCGACCAGCCGCTCAGCTCAAAATGGTGGTGAATCGGGGCCATTTTGAAGATGCGCTTTCCGCCTGTTTTCTTGAAGTAGGCCACCTGGAGGATCACGGAGAGCACTTCCACCAAGTAGATAAATCCGAAGATCGGGATGAGGATGGGGATTTGCAGCACATAGGCCGTCCCGGCCACAAACCCGCCGAGCGCCAAAGATCCGGTATCCCCCATAAAGACTTTCGCCGGATGGGCGTTGAACAGCAAAAAGCCCAAAAGCGCCCCGATGGCGGCCGCGAGCATCGGCTCTATCCCCGCGCCCATGCCGATCGAAAGCGCGAGGAAAAACACGGCCACGACAACGGTGACGCTCGTGGCAAGCCCGTCCACGCCGTCGGTAAAATTGACCCCGTTGACCGTGCCGATCACGACAAAGTAAGCGAGCGGGGCCATGAGCCAGTCACACGCAAAATACATCCCATGGCGAAATGGGATCAAGACGCGCAGGCTCTCCCTGTCCGCAAGCAGCAGGTAAACGACAAAAACAGTCGTCACGATCACCTGGAGCAGAAACTTTTGCTTGGGGAGCAGGCCGTCCGACCTGCGCAGCACGACCTTGATATAATCGTCCAAAAAACCGATGATGCCAAACCCGACTGTCAATACCAGCACGGGGATCATGCGCGGGTAGCGCCCGACATACAAAAGGGATGTGACAAGCATGGCAAGCAGAAACATCACGCCCCCCATGGTGGGCGTCCCCGCTTTTTTCAAGTGCGCCCGCACCCCGTCCTCGCGCTCGGTATTGCCCACTTTGAGCTTCCGCAAAAGGGGAATGAGCAAAGGGCCAAGGATCGCGCTGATCGCAAACGCGACCAGAAGCGCAAATACCACCTCAAGACTGATCATGTTGCGTCCTCCTCACAGACAAATGGCATATGCATCATTATAATGCATTTTGTCCGGATAGGCAATGATTTATTTTTAATCATAGATTTCGTCGCTTGTCACGCCGTCGGACCAGTTTTCGTCCACGCCCTGCTCGCCCGGCTGCTGCGGGGGAACGACGTCGCCGTACAAGTTCCCCGGCTCCTCGGCGGGCGCCTCGGTCACTTCCACCACGCGCTGCTCCGTGAGCGGCTCCCAGGTCGTCTCGTCGTAGAGCAGGTTCCCCCATGCGTCATAAACGTAGTCGATGAGGATCTCAGTCTCCGGCTCATCGTCCTCTTTCATGCCGATGCCCTGTTTTTGCTCCTCTGTGATCTCCTCCGTCGGGTAGATCCCGAGGTATGGCAGGATCTCCCTTAGGATGTCGGTCGCCAGTTTTTTCGTGAGCGTCCCATCCTCCTGATCCTCGACATTCGGCTCGTCGACCACCGTGTAAATGACCACTTGCGGGTCATTGATGGGAACGGCCGCGATATAGGAAATGATATATTTGTTGTTGTTGCGCGGCAGTTTTTCCGCCGTGCCCGTTTTTCCCCCGATGCGGTACCCCGGAATCTGCGCGTCCATCGCCGTGCCCTCTGTCACGACCGACTCCAGGTATTCCCGCAGCTGGTACGAGGTCTTTGTGGAGACGGGCTGCGACAGGATCAAAGGCTCGATGTTGCTCGCGACCGTGCCGTTTTCGTCGAGGATCTGCCGCACGACGTGCGGCTTGTAATAGTAGCCGCCATTTACCACCGCGCAAAAGCCCATCAGTTCCTGCATCATGGTGGCGGTGAAACCCTGCCCGAACGTGTAGGTGCAAAGCTCGATGGTATTCATCGTGTTTTCGTCATACAAAAGGCCCGTATTTTCGTTCGGCAGATCGATGCCGGTGCGCTTTCCGAACCCGAAGATGCTCTGGTATTTGCAAAACAGGCTTTCGCCCATATCAAGTCCAATCGTCATCATGCCGGGGTTGCAGGAGTTTTTGATCACATCGCCTAATGTTTCCTGACCGTGTGTTCCGGTACAGTTGATCGGCTCTTCCTCCGCGAGCGGCTGCAGATAGCCGATGCAGTTGACGGTAAAATCCGTGTCAATGCTCCCGCTGTCTAAGGCGGACGCCACGACGATGGGCTTGTAAGTGGAGCCAAGCTCGAACGCTTCCGACACGCAGAAATTGTACCACATCTCATTTAATGCCTGCGTATGCTCCTCGTCCGTCATCGCCTTTAACTCTTTTTCCGTGTACCACGCGGAGAGATCTTGCGGATTGTTCAGATTCACTACTTTATCCGTGGCCATCGCCAGAATTTCTCCCGTATTCGGATCCGCCACGATCACCGCCGTATTCTTGCTCGCATGGCCCTTTGTCGCGTCCTGCGGCCCATGTTTGTTCTGATCTTCCAGCTGGGCGATGTATTTTTCCACCACCTGCTGGATATTGACGTCAAGCGTGGAAACGACGTTGCTGCCGTTTGTCGGGCTGACGATGTTTTCCTGTAATTCCAGATCGGAATTTAAGTAGCCGTACTCCCTGCCGTTCACGCCGTTTAAAATGTCTGAATAATAAGCCTCGATGCCGAATATGCCGTCGTTTAGCTTATTCGCAAATCCTATCACCGTGCCCGCAAGGCTTCCCATCGGGTACGAGCGGACGTAGGACTCCTCAAACCAGACGCCCTGCACATTTTCCAATTCGTGGCGCTGCGCCTCGGAGAGCTTTCTGTCCTCAGACAAGTCGGTATATTCCTCAAACTTTTGTTTTTCTTCCAGAGGGATCTCGAATTTGACCACCTGATACTGGCTCTGTTTGGTTTCCTCGCCCATGACGCGTTCGCGCACGTCGGCCGCGTCCAGGCCGAATACCTCGGACACCGCCCGGATGGTCGGCTCCACATAGCTCTCCATGCTGTTGATCGCAAGGCAGTCCAGCACCACATTGTACACTTTGTCGCTCTTTGCGAGCAGATTGTGGCTGCGATCCATGATTTCGCCCCTGCGGTAGGGGATCGCGCGGCTGTCGTAAATTTGCTGCGACAGTACGCGCTTTGCGTATTTGTCGCCGCTCTTCGCGTTAATATAAGCGATGATTAGATTCAGTATCAACAGCAGCAATAAAACAAATGCAAATATAGCCACCAGCTTTATTTGCATTGTCCTTGTAAACT
>CAYVVW010000116.1:0-6403 GCA_964455335.1 uncultured Marvinbryantia sp. | reverse complement strand
TTTGCTGAATTTGTCATATGGGGTCGGAACGGAAATGATATACGTGTCTGTCTTTTGGTATTCCGTGGTGAATGTAATCCCCCGTCGAACCGCCTGGCAAAAAAGCTCATCCAGCCCCTTTTCCTGAAATGTCGTCTTGCCGTTTTGAAGCGTTTCTACCAGGCTTTGGTTGTGGTCCGTTCCAGTTACTTGCACACCGCTTGCCACCATCATGAGCGCCGTCGGCAGGCCAATATACCCGAGTCCTATTACGTTGACCATCGTTTCCCCCTTTCCCGCTGAAACCTCGCAACGAGTTCTTTTTCAAGCGTTTCAGCGGATCGTCCTAATGAATATTTCGTGCGCATGAGCAACATTGCCTTTTCGCGGTTTTCCGATATTTTGCCCATGGACTGATACATGTGCAGAAACGCGTTCCACAAGGCCCCTTTGTCGTTTGGCACCACTGCAACCCCGAGCCCTGTTTCTGAGAGAATGCTTACGGAGTCTCCCGCCGCCGCCAGCAGGACAGGGCATCCCACTCCCAACGCTTCGTACATTTTTGTTGGAATACTGTCAGTCATGTGCTCGTTTGCCAAAGGTACAAAACTCATCCCTGCATGGCGCAAAACGGTGTAAACCTTCTCCCCAGGCAGACATCCCGGAAAATGGACGTGGGCAAGGCCATGCTGTTTCACATGCCGTTTCAAGTCCGCTTCCGCCACGCCGCTTCCAAATAGGAGAAACTGTACGCGCAGCCTGAATTTTTCGGCTTTTTCAGCAACATATAAAAGCTGATCCAGCCCTTGCGCCAAACCGATATTCCCCATGTAAACACATGTAAATACCTCATCCAGGCGGAAACGTTCGACAACATTCGGCGCTTCCCTGTTTTCGAGAAAGTGCGGGTCAAACCCATTTGGAATCTGAATCACTTCTGCACGCGGACGATAGGACCGAAGTTTCCGAACCTTTCCCTCGCTGACGGCGATCGTCAGATCGGCATGCCCCAGCATAAAGTCACGGATGAAGGAAAACATTCTGCTGTAGATACTTTTCTTTTGAAAGCTTCCCATCTCCCAAGCCACATCCGGCCAAATATCCCTGACATCGTAAACCAGTTTTGCGCGCTTGCACCTCGCGACCACCCAGCCAAACGGGCTGATCAATGCCGGCGGGCAAGACGTGATCACAACGTCAGCTTTCCCCATCCTAAAAGCCCTTGCCACAGACGCGATTCCATAACTGATTGCGTTCAGGAACCGGTTCACTGTCGACTTGCTTGTAAGCGGAACTGCCGGACATAAGTACACGCCCCTCGGAACATCCGAAGTATCTTTCCCTGCGGGTGCCAGGATGCTGACCTGGTGCCCGCGTCGAGTCAGCATCTCGTAAAAGTTGCGCATGCGCTTCGCATTCGGCCCGTCTCCCGGGTACCTATCCCCCATATGAATGATAATTTTCAATTTCTCCTTTTTCTCCCCCATTGCATCCCATCGAGCATACAAGATCCGATTGCGTTTCAGTCTCTCTGAAACAAATCCCGTGTGTATATCTTATCTCTCACATCGCACAGGCAAGCGTCATAACGGTTTGCCAGAATGATATCGCTCTGGCGTTTGAACTGTTCCAGGTCGTGAATCACCCGAACTCCAAGAAAAGTGTCAGTGCCCTTTAATGTGGGTTCGTAAACAATCATTGCAGCACCCCTATCTTTTATGCGACTCATGACTCCTTGAATACTGCTCTGGCGGAAATTATCGCTGCCACTCTTCATTGTGAGCCTGTAGATGCCTACAACCGCATTCTTTTTAGTCCCAACCGTATGCTTATTTTCCCCTCTGCCGTGGTACGTAACTGCCTTGCGAAGAACCTGATCCGCAATAAAAGCCTTTCGCGTGTCATTACTTGCCACGACCGCTGCGATCAGATTTCCCGACACATCCGCAAAGTTAGCAAGAAGCTGCTTGGTGTCCTTGGGCAGGCAGTATCCGCCATAGCCGAAGGAAGGGTTGTTGTAATGGCTGCCAATGCGGGGGTCTAGGCAAACGCCTTCAATCATTTCCCTCGCGTTCAGCCCTTTCGTCTCTGCATAGGTGTCCAACTCATTGAAGTAACTCACCCGCAACGCCAGATAGGCATTGGCAAAGAGCTTCACCGCCTCCGCTTCCGTAAAACCCGTCAGCAACGTGGGGATATTTTCCTTTACCGCCCCCTCTTGCAAAAGAGCGACAAACGTATGTGCGGCGCCAATTAGCCTTTCATCCTGCAAATCCGTTCCAACAATGATACGGCTAGGGTAAAGATTGTCATATAATGCTTTCGATTCACGCAAAAACTCTGGGCTGAAGAGGATGTTTCGGCTGCCTATTTTTTCACGAATCACTTTGGTGAAACCAACAGGAACAGTGCTTTTAATAACGATATACGCATTCGGGTTCATGTGACTAACCTGATTAATCACGCTTTCCACTGCACTTACATCAAAGAAATTTTTCTGGTCATCATAGTTTGTTGGCACAGCAATCACCACAAAATCAGCTTGTGTATAAGCTTCCTCTCCGCCAACCATTGCCGTCAAATCCAGTGAACGTTCGCAAATACGATCTTGTTCCAGGTAATTTTCAATGTACGCATCCTGTATCGGGCTGATACGGCGATTAACCAGATCAACCTTTTCCAGAAGAACATCCACTGCGCTCACATGATTGTGCTGTGCCAGCAATATGGCGATAGACAAGCCTACGTAGCCCAGACCTGCAACGGCAATGTTGTATGGTTTTCCTGTCTTTTCATTAATCATTGTGTCACCCGTTTGAGATCTTCCTTCGCCCAAAGCACTTTCACTATGCCTCTCACGGTCGATCTTCTCCTTCTGCTACCGCCGATATTAATTTCTGCCGCTTCCGTCCCATTTCCTCCGCCTTGTCAAACCCCTCGGTGCTCTCCGGCTTCAGCATGACCCGGGCCGTCATCAGGACCAGCTTGATGTCCAAAAGGAGCGAGTAATTCTCGATGTACATCAGGTCGAGCCGCAGCTTGTCGTAGGCGCTTGTGTTGTATTTCCCGTAGACCTGGGCGTACCCGGTGAGGCCTCCCTTGACCTTAAGGCGGTAGGAGAACTCCGGTATCTCCTTCTGGTAGGCCTCCACGTGCTCCACGCGCTCCGGCCTCGGCCCGACGACGCTCATATCCCCCTTCAGGATGTTGAGGACCTGTGGCAGCTCGTCCAGCCGGAGGGGGCGGATGACCCTCCCCACTTTCGTGACGCGGGGGTCCCCGTCCATCGCGGGGCGCGGCCTCCCGCCCTTTTCCGCGTCCACGACCATCGAGCGGAACTTCAGGATGTCAAACTCCCTCCCATCCCCCGTCACCCTCCTCTGCCGGTAAAAGACCGGCCCGCGGTCCTCTATTTTGATTGCCAATGCGATCAGAAGCATGGCAGGCAGCCCGGGGATCAGGGCTGCCATGCACAGGGCGATGTCCATCGCCCTTTTTGCGGCGCGCTGCCCCAAGGTGAGCCCCTTTCCCCGAACCAGCAAAAGGGGCGTGTCAAACAGGGCAATGTCCGTTGCTCCGCCCAGGATGATGTCCGAGATCTTGGGCACCACATAGGCGCGTATTCCCCTCTGGTAGCAGAATTTCAGGATGTCGTTGCGCTCCATCGCGGGCACGTCGTTGATCACCACCGCGTCATACTTCGGGATCTCCCCCAGGATCCTGCCAACGCCGTCGCGGACGGAGAGCAGCTTCTCCACCCGGTACTTGTCCCTGCGCAGGTCCATCTTCAGCTTCAGGGTGACCGCGTTCTCGTTCCCGTAGACCAGCAGCATGTGCTTCGGGACGTAAATCTTGTGGTACAGGACGGAATAGAGGTACGACAGGAAAAATGCCACTGCGAAGTCGACACCGCTCAGCAACGCCATGGGCATGGCCGTCACCATGCGGTTCAGCATCAGGCACAGCTGGAAGTACGTGACCGTGTTCAGGATCAGGATGGAGATCCATTGGGAAGCCACCACGTCGGCCAGCTTCATGTGCCCGTACTGGAAGCTTCCGCAGCTCGCGAACAGGACGACCATCAGGAACGCGTAAACCAGGGCGAGCACGAATTTCCCGTTCCCGTAATAGGAAAAGCCAAGGCCGCGGTAGAAGTGCCGCCATGCCAGGTAATACGCGTATGTCAGGGCGGCAACCTCCACGCCCCCCTCCAGGTTGCGGATGGTCGACTTCAAGTCGTTGCTGTCCCATTTGCGAAAGCCCGCCTTTCCCTTCCCGCCCCGCCGGGGCCGGTTCCCTGCCTCCTTCCCATTTCCCGCTTGGTTCACGATGCACCCTCTTTCCGAAAATTTCCGCCTTTGGTTCCTGCCCAATGGCCCGTTTCCACAAACATTCCCGTCATCCCCCACTATAGATTACTGCCACGTCAACCTACTCGCTCGCCGAAACGGCGCAGATCCGTACCCCATGGGATTTTCCATACTCGTTCAATTCCCTGCAAAGCCCTGACCTGGCAAAGTCATCCTTTGTGTAGGCGAACCTTCCGTTCCTCTCTATTTCCTCGCCCTTGACATCATTTTTTCCTTCCCATATTCCCTGCATACCAGTGCAAGCAATTGCGATAAATCGTGTCCTTGCGTATTCCGGAAGTACGTGTCCTCGTCTCATTCCTCGCTGCACCCCTCTCGGATTTCCCCTTGCATTTCCTCGCTAAGAAGCTCCCTATTCATCGTCGCCAGCTTATCGAGGAATATGCTGCTGCTCACGCAGCGCGCCTTGTTGTCCCAGTATGCGCCAATGGAGTAGCCCCTTATCGTGATTCCCCAGTTTTTCTCCTCGTTGAGCTTTCTGGCCACGCTGACACATCTCAGCTGCCCTAAGACACATCTTCTCAACTCCGAAAATGGTACGTCGTGCAAAAAGTATTCGGCGCATAGCTTCCTGAACACCCCGTCGCTTTTGAACACCATCATTTCCATGCAGCAACCGCCGTAGTAGAAAATTTTTTTGGAAACTCATCAGATCGACTTTTCCAGCTATCCCATGTTCGCCATCCGGATTACCCAACAGGGCAGCCAAGCCATGTAAGGACTCTGACCCCCGTCCGCGGATGCGCAACCTCCTGGCTCACGCACCCCATCTGAGCTTTTCGTAACCATTTTTCCCTATCTGTTCCTTCTGTCAAAACTTTCTATGCAGGAACAAATACACCAAAATTTCAATCGCAATGATCAGCATGTGTCGCCAAAAAACCTGTCTTCCAGCATCAGACACCAACAGTGGTAAATCGGCAGGTGCAGTTCCTGCACAAGGTAGGTCTCCGACTCGGGAACCCTCACGGCAATGTCAGCCATCTCTGAGAGCTTGCTGTTCCATACTCCCGTCAGGCCGATCACTTTAATGCCCATTGCCTTTGCCACCACCGCCGCGTTCAGGATGTTCTCACTGTTACCCGAAGTGGAAATACCGAGGAAAACATCATCCGGCTTACCGTATCCGTAAAGCTGCTGGGCAAACACGCCGAACCCATCCACGTCGTTGATGTAAGCGGTAGTCAGTGCCTCATGCGCAACCAGCGGGATTGCCATCAAACCCCGCTCCAGTTTTTTTGCCAATTTTGCGCCGCGTTCATTATCCACAGCCTTGAGCGCATCCGCGAAGTCCGCAGGCACAGGTCTGGGAGTCTTGAAGCGCTTCATCAGTTCCCCGGCGATGTGCTCCGAGTCCGCCGCGCTGCCTCCGTTCCCCGCGATGAGCAGCTTGCCGCCATTGGCATACGCTTCTTCCATGAGAATGTAGGCATCTATGATATCCTCACGAATTTCCATGAGCTCCGGATGGCGTTCCAGCAGGAAATCAACATGCCTCGCCAATCTTTCCTCCAATTTTTCAGTCAAGTTAAATGCTCCTTCGAAACTCTAACAGCGTATCCGCTATCACCGCCTGCCCGTATTCTCCATATTCTCCGCCGTCGAGTAGCACTGTCCTGCACCCGGTGGCTCGACCCGCTAAAATGTCGTTCTCCCCGTCCCCCACCATCCACGGCTAGCTTAACTCGATGTTGAAGTCCTCCGCCGCTTTCAGCAACAGCCCTAGCTTCGGCTTGCACGCGTACCCCTTCCTCCAGCCATGATTATCGTCTTCATTGGTCATACCTGCGACTCATAGCTTTCCGCCGTGTAATGCACGACCCTCGTGCCGCCCCTTTCAAACTCAAACGGCACATACAGCAGATCCTTCATAGCTTCTTTCATATCTTGCTGATTCTCTGGCCTCACATAAAACAGGAAGAATCCCCCGCTCCCAGCTCCCAACAGTTTGCCGCCAAGCGCACCTACCTTCATGCCACGCTCATAGATGGTGTCTATGTCATCCGTAGAAATAGCTTTGCCCGTCTGCCGCTTCAGTTTCCATGTATAGTCAA
>CAYVVW010000115.1:0-6408 GCA_964455335.1 uncultured Marvinbryantia sp. | reverse complement strand
CAATTTCCTCTCCGGCGAACTGCTGGAGCAGGAGGTTGCCAATGCCATGCGAAGGGATGGAAAGCTCGGCGGCGTCCTGATGGCGGAGGGCTTTGATGAAACGCTTTTGGAAAAGCTGGTCGTCTACGACGGCGATTTGGCACCCCTGACGGATGACAAAAGCCACGCGATTGCCATCGCGGCCAAAGTGCGCGACGACGGGGAAATCACTTGCCCTTTTCGCGTGGGCGATACGCTTACGGCCACCTATGAAAAAGGGGAATATGTTGACGCACGGACGGGCGAGCCGGCGAATGAAACGACGACGGAGGAATTTTTGGACTACCGCATCACGGCTTCCCGCGATGTGGAATACCGCGTTTGCGCAATCGTCGGGATTCCAAGAAGCATGAGCTTTCGCGCGTACACGAGCAATGGCGTGGGGGCGGTACTGGAAAGCGGGGCGCTTTTGGAGGACAGCGGCGGGGCGGCGCACCCGATGCTCTATGTGTTTGACACATCGGATGCGGGGGCGGAAGCCGCGGCGGAGGAATTTTTAAGCGGCTACGCAAACGGCGATTCCTCCGGACTGCTCTACGAGAGCAAGGCGCTGCTGCGCGAAGAATTTGACGGCTTTCGCAGGATGTTTCTGACGGTGGGCTTTGTGCTGTGTTTTATTGTGGGCTTGGTGGGAATCCTGAATTTTTTCAACGCGATCCTCACGGGCATCCTCACCCGAAGCCGCGAATTTGCCATGCTGCAAGCGGTGGGCATGACGGGGAGGCAGCTGGAGCGGATGCTGATTTTTGAGGGAACGTTCTACGCGGCCGCGTCAGGCATCCTCTCTTTGCTGCTGTCGCTGGCCGCCAACTTTGCGGCGTCTCAGACACTGGAGCAGGCATTTTGGTTTTTCACCTATCGCGTTACCATCCTGCCCGTGCTGGCCGTCCTTCCGGCATTTCTGGCGCTCGGCGCGGCGATTCCCCTTGCCGTATACCGGACGGCGGTGCGAAAATCGATTGTGGAGCGGCTGCGGGAGACGGAGGATTGAGAAAGAAATTGCCAGGCGCAAGGGGCGGGCACTGCCCATCCTTTCGCGCCTGGCGCGGGAATGTGCCGTGGCACATTCTCGAAAGCTCCGGGGTTGTGTGTGGCTAGGAATCTAGTGAATAGTGCCCCCGGAAGGAGTCTGGCTATTTGAGGTATTTTTTCATCATTTTGTACAGGTCCGCAATCTGGAACGGCTTGGCGATGTGGTCGTTCATCCCCGCATCGAGCGCGGCCTGCCGGTCCTCCTCGAACGCGTTTGCCGTCATGGCGATGATCGGGATCTGCCGGATGGCGGGGTCTGGGAGCTTGCGTATCTCGCGCGTGGCCTGGTAGCCGTCCATGACCGGCATCATGACATCCATCAGGATGAGGTCGATCTCTCCGGGCTTGGCCTTTGCCATAACTTCCACGGCTTCCTTGCCGTCCTGCGCGGTTTCCACGGACAGGCCTGCCTCTTCGAGGATCGCCACGGCGATTTCGCGGTTTAAGTCCACGTCGTCCACCAGGAGGATGCGCTTGCCCTTGAAATCCTCCGGATTTTCTTGCTGCTCGATTTGCGCGGCGCGCGGGTTTTCCGCGTCTTGCAAAATGCCATATAGCTCGGAGAGGAACAGCGGCTTCGCGCAGACGGCGTTGACGCCCGCCTCTTTGCACTCTTTCTCAACATCGCCCCAGTCGTAAGCACTCAAGATGAGGAGGATGGCGTCCTTCCCCGCGGTTTGGCGAATCTGGCGCGCGACTTCGACCCCGTTCATGTCAGGCATCATCCAGTCGATGACGTAGACCTTAAAGGGATTGCCCTGCTCCAGGGCATATTGCGCGCGGTAAATGGCCTCTTTCCCGGAGGTGGTCCACTCGGGGATCATGCCGATGGCGCGCAGCATTTTTTCCACGCTGGTGCAACTGTCCATGTTGTCGTCGACCACCAGCGCATAGCATCCCGCAAAGTTTTTGAGCGCGCGCATTTTTTTCTTGCGCGCGGCCGTGCGGAAGCGCAGGGAAACCGTAAAGGTTGACCCCACCCCCAGCTCGCTTTGCACGTCGACCGTGCCGCCCATCATGTCGATGATCGTTTTTGTGATCGCCATGCCAAGGCCGGTGCCCTCGATGCGGCTGACGGACGCGTTTTCCTCGCGGGTGAACGGCTCGAAGATTTTCTTGACAAACTCCTCGCTCATGCCGATGCCCGTGTCCTTGATGACAAACTGGAAGTCCGCATACCCCTCGGGCGCCTGGTGCGTCTCCACCACGCGCAGGGAAACCGTGCCGCCGGGGCGCGTGTATTTCATGGCGTTGGACATGAGGTTGATCAGCACCTGGCTGAGCCGCAGCTTGTCGCACCAGATTTCCTCGTGTTCCACGTCCACCGTGTCAATGTAAAAACTTAAGCGCTTTGCCCGAATCTCCGTCTGCAAAATGTTGCGCAGGTCGTGAATGATGTTGGGCAGGGAGCACTGGCTCTCCTCGATTTTCACCTTTCCGCTCTCGATGCGGCTCATGTCCAGCACGTCGTTGATCAGGGAGACCAAATGCTCGCCCGAAATCATGATTTTATTCAGGTAGTTCCGGATCATTTCCTTGTCGTCCAAGTGTTTGAGCGCAAGGGAAGTAAACCCGATGATGGCATTCATCGGCGTCCGGATGTCGTGCGACATATTGTTGAGGAACGTCGTTTTTGCCTGGTTGGCATACTCTGCGGCGAGGTACGTGTCCTCCGCCTCTTTTTTCTCCTGCTCCAGCTGGGTGTTCAAGCCCTGCAGCTCCAAGGACGATGCCTGCTCCTTGCGAATCCTGCGGCGCAACACGCGCATCTGCGTGGTGCTCAAAATGACAACTACAATGGTAAACAAAATGATGCCCGAGGAAAACGCGGAGATGCGCAACAGATTGTCAGCCAGCTTTACCGTGCTCTGCGCCACCTGGTCCGCGGGGTTGATGTACATGATGTTCCAGTCGATGTTTTCCATCTGCTTTAGGGCGTAGTAGCAATCTTTGCCGTCCACGTTGATGCGGGAAAGGACTAGCCCGTCTGACTCAAATTGCGCCAGCGTCTCCTCAAAGTCCAAGTCCTGGTCCTTTGCGAGCATACGGAACACATTGAAAATGTTATACCCTTTTACCAGGTCTTTGTAGAGCCGCTCGTCCACATACAATTTGGCACCGTCTTTATTCAAAATATAGGTGCTGTTATTGCCTCCGTAAGACGCACTGCGAAAGAGTTCTCCGATGGCACTCATGTGGATGCGGATGCCCGCGAAGCACATTTCTTTTGTTTCGTTTTCGCGAAGAAATGTGGCGGGGCGATCTAAGGCGTACACAAAGATGGCGTGGTCATACGAGTCCGTCAGGTCGTTCGGGATGAAGCTGATGCGGTCGGTGCAATCGATGAGCGGGGCGACGTTGCTCGGGATGCCCAGCTCGCCATTTGCCGTATAGAGCCGCCCGTCCGCGTCGATGAGGACCGTGGACACTTTTTCGTCGGAAAAGCGACAGAGCCGGTCCTCCATCTGCAAAAACCGCGCGATGCTCCGCGTGTCCGCGAGGTATGGATTGTCCGCAAAGCGATCCGCAAGTTCCCGCGCGTCATCCCAGTATTGGCGGATCTTCCACTCCGTTCCGGAAAACAACTCCCCCGTGACTTCGTAGAGCTGGCTCATGCGCTCCTGGTCCAGCATCTTGTTCAGGGATCTCCTGGAAAAGAATACCGTGGAGAGGCAAAGGAAGACTTCTCCCAAAACCAACAGCACGACAATCACTGTTGAAATCACTTTTTGCTTTTCTCTCATGGCATGTCCCTCAGATGTTCCAAAGCAGGGATTCCCTCGCCAGGATCGGCTGTTCCTGGTGCCTGAAATAGTCCTTAAATGCCTGCAGGCCGACGATGCCGCTGTCCGTCACGCGGCCTGTTTTTTTCAATTCCTCGCCGATGCCGCAGATGGCCACGACATAGGCCCTGTCATCGCGCATTTCCTTGCCGCCCCGCACGGTCGCCACATAGGGGAAGGAGGCGATTTTCCCGTCTTTTTCGCACACATACCCCTCTTTTTTCAAATGGCGGATCTGCGCGCCCGTCAAGGTGACGGTCTGGATGGTTCCGCTCCAGCCGGTGGGCAAAAAGGAGACGATGCGCTCCTCTGTCAGCGGCAGCGCAGGCAGCGCCCCGTTGACACCCGCATCGTTCTGGACGGCGCCGCCCGCCCGCAGGGCATTGACGGAGACCAGCGCCACGTCGGCGTCGACAGCCTCGCCAAACACTTTCCCGACCAGGATGGCGACCTCCTCCGTCGAGTAATCCTGATCCACCGTGGCATAGGCATACGTCCCATTGGAAAGGTAGGCGCCGCACACGGTGTCCATAAACGCGATCACTTCTTCTTTTGTGCACGCGCCGTCCAGGTAGGTGAGCACTTTTTGCCCGATATGGGAGAGGAAGCCCTCCCACCCCGCGTAGATGGCGGGCGCGGACTGCCCGGCGGACAAAAGCCCCATGCACGCGGACAGAGGATTGTCCGTCTCCACCGTCCACTTGCGCAAGGACGGCAGGCTGATGCTGTTTGTCTGCGTAAAGGCGCGCTGCCCCTCGGGCGTGGAGATCACCTCCATCACATGGAGCGCGTCCGTCAGCTTTTGCTCATTCCCCGGACTTGCCAGGTCGGCGCTCAAGCCAAAATACTGTGCGATTGTGGTGACATACATATTGTTTGTGCCGTCTTTGGAGAGGTAGGGCATCGGCGCGTAGCGGTCGCCAGATCCGTCCTTGTTTTGCGTCCAGCGGCTCACCTCGCCCACCAAAAATGCTGTTTTTCCCTCTGCGAATTGCTCGAACGCGCTCTCGCCCGCCGTTGCGCCGCTGCCCTCGATCATCCCAAGGTCAACCCATTGCTCCAAGTAATCCATGGCGTCGCCAAAGCCCTCCGCGGCGTTGGCATCCCCCGCAAGGAAATTGCGCTGCCATTTCACCCCTTTGATGGAGCTTAAGTCGATGGTGTCCGCAAGGGCGCAGACGTATTGAAAGACCATGTCGGCGGACGAGGCGTCTGTCACGGCCAGGTCCACCCCCGCTTCCCGAATGTCGGGCGCGAGTGCCTGGAGTTCCCGAAAGCTGTTTGGCACATCCCAGCCCATTTTTTCAAAAAGCGTTTGATTGTAGGCGATATAAAAGACGTAATAATCGGAAGGCAGCAAATACAGCCCGCCGTCCACGTCCTGCTGGGTGAGGAGCGTGGGGTCATACAACTCCGTAAATGCGTAGTTGGAGAGATCCAAAAGGCGTGTGGTCACTTCTTTCGGATAGGACTGCCATGCGTCGCCCGCAGTGTAGATGTCGGGCAAATTGCCCGTAAGCAGCTGATCGCTCGTGTGGCGCGACCAGTTGCTCCCCGCATAGGGGAGAATCTCGAATCTGATTTCAGGATATTTGGCATGGACGAGTTCCTGAAATTCGTCCAGCCCGGAATTACTGGTGATCGTGAGTGCCTCGTGTGTTGCCCCGCCGGTGTTTCCTGTTGCAAGTGCTGCCGTTCGTCCGTCTGTGCCCGTGCGGTCCTCGCTGACATGTTTGCCGGCGCCATCATTGGTGCTTTTGCATCCGGTCAGAAGGCCAATCGACAACATTCCGTAGACTAGCCAACTTGTCAGTTTCTTTCTAAACATAAATCCTTTCTCCCATTTTTTTGGCGCTCCAAAAGATACCAATGCAATTTTAACAGAATATTCCGAAAAAATCAATATTGTACGAAAAAATTAGATAATTCTAATAAAGGGAACAAAATTAGATAAGAAAAATGTGGCAAATTTGTACAGATCGTTCAAAAATGGGGAAAATCGGTGAATGAAACAGTATTAATCACCCAGCAGAGCTTGGGAGACTAACAAATGCCTGTGGCGGTGAGAAGAGTAACAAAAAAAGAAAACTCCGCTGTATAATGTATGTGGGTCTGGCAAACCACGAGTTTTACACAGGAGGTGTCCAACATGGATGATAACAGTTTAGCACGTAGCCGGTACAATTGCACCTACCATATTGTGTTTATTCCAAAATACCGCAGGAAGGTAATGTTCGGCTCCTTGCGCAAAGAAGTGGGAGAAATCCTGGGTAAGATTTGCAAGATGGAAGAGGAGTATGACAAAGAGGACGATGAAGAAGCGTATGACGATGATGAGGAAGAAACCACTTGATGACGCGCCCGCGCTGGTGTATACTGGTGTGCAAAGGAAAGCCGAGATTTGCGCAGGACACCATTTGCGAGCAGGACAACATTTGCAAGAGAAAAGTATAAAAACAAAAAGCACACAAAACACGAGGAGGTGCCCGTATGCCCAGGGTAGTTTCCATTGGCACGAGCAGTTTTGAAAAATTTCGGGTGAACAATGCGTTTT
>CAYVVW010000114.1:0-6425 GCA_964455335.1 uncultured Marvinbryantia sp. | reverse complement strand
CGGATGACCCGGACAGGCGTCCCGAGCGGTTTTACCACGGCTTCGTGCTGGGGCTTGTCGCGTTCACCCAGGAGCGGTACGCTGTCCATTCCAACCGGGAAAGCGGCTTTGGGCGCTACGACGTGGCGATGATCCCAAAAGACCCCGCGCAAGACGATGCCATCCTTCTGGAGTTCAAGGTGTTCGACGAGCGGTTGGAAAAGACTTTTGAAGAAACCGCCCAGAGGGCACTGGAACAGATCCGAGAAAAAGGGTACGAAAGGGATCTTCTGGAGCGGGGCATCGCGCCAGAGAAGATTCGCAAGTACGGCATCGCGTTCCAGGGGAAAAGGGTGCTTGTCCAGGGGGAGAATGTGGACGAAACAGCAAAGTGACAAGGAAAGCATCCGCAAATACGCAAAAAATGTTTGGAAACGGGAGGGTTTCTTTCCAGACAAGGTTTTGGGGAATCATAGAATCATGATAAGACTCGAAGGGATTACTTGCATTTCCTAGGGGAGTCATGTATAATCATTATCAAACTGAGCGGAGGAATTCTATGGTACAGGCTGTGGTTGGCGCAAACTGGGGAGACGAGGGAAAAGGGAAGATCACGGACATGCTGGCCCAGGAGGCGGACATTGTCGTGCGCTTCCAAGGCGGCGCGAACGCGGGGCATACGATTGTGAACGATTATGGGAAGTTCGCCCTGCACACGCTTCCGTCCGGTGTTTTCTACACGCATACGACAAGTGTCATTGGGAATGGGGTGGCCTTGAACATCCCGATGCTCATTCAGGAGATCCAAGGCATTGTGGGGCGCGGCGTGCCGATGCCGGGCGTCTTGGTGTCGGATCGGGCGCAGATTGTGATGTCCTACCACATTGCGCTGGATGCCTACGAGGAGGAACGGTTGGGGAAAAAATCGTTTGGCTCCACAAAGTCCGGAATTGCGCCGTTTTATGCGGATAAATATGCGAAAATCGGCTTTCAGGTCAGCGAGTTGTTTGATGACGGGCTGCTTGTGGAAAAGGCCGCGCGCGTCTGTGAGCTGAAAAATGTTCTGTTTGCGCATCTTTACCACAAACCGCCCATCCGCCCGGAGGAGCTTGTGGAGGAACTGCGCGCTTACAGGGAGATGATTGCGCCCTATGTCTGTGACACTTCCGCATTTTTGTGGGATGCCATCCAGGCGGGGAAGTCCATTCTCTTAGAGGGGCAGCTGGGATCCTTAAAAGACCCGGATCATGGCATTTACCCGATGGTCACGTCGTCCTCCACATTGGCTGCATTTGGCGCCATTGGCGCTGGCATCCCGCCGTATGCGATACAGAAAATTGTGACGGTGGTAAAGGCATATTCGAGCGCGGTCGGGGCGGGCGCGTTCGTGAGCGAAATCTTTGGAAAGGAAGCCGAGGAACTCCGCAATCGGGGCGGCGACGGCGGCGAGTATGGGGCGACGACCGGAAGGCCGCGGCGCGTTGGTTGGCTGGATTGCGTGGCCACGAGGTACGGCTGCCGCCTGCAGGGAACCACGGACGTGGCATTTACCGTGCTGGACGTGCTGGGCTACCTGGATGAGATACCGGTCTGCGTCGGCTACGAGATCGACGGTGAGACCACAAGGGAATTTCCGACCACGGTGCGGCTGGAAAAGGCCAAGCCCATACTTGTCAAACTGCCGGGATGGAAAACGGACATCCGTGGCATCAAGACCTATGCGGAACTGCCCGAAAATTGCCGCAAATACATCGCGTTTGCGGAAAAAGAGATCGGATTTCCGATTACGATGATCTCCAACGGACCTGGAAGGGGCGATATCATATACCGCACTTGACAAACCGCGCGGGCATTTGCAATCCGTAGGCATCTTTTGTAACATAAAAAAAGAATAAAGAAGAAAAAATAGAAACGCGAAGGGAGGAAAACGGCATGGAAAAGAGAAACGGCATGGCAAAGGAAAACCGACCGATCGCCTGGCTGCTCGTGCTCGCAGCGTGCGTCATCGTGCTGTTTTCCGCCTTGTATCTTTCGGCGGAGCTCGCCCACGACTGCGTTGGGGAAAATTGTCCCGTCTGCTGCCAGATCCGCGCGTTGAAAAATACTTTGAAAACGCTTGCGCATCAAGCGGCCGCCTTTGTTTTGCCGGTCTTTTTCATCGCAATTTTGTTTTGGCAGACCGAAAAATACTTGGTCGGAACGACCCTGATCACGCTAAAAATCAAACTTTCCAATTGAACCACTTTGAAGACCCTGTTGCCGCGCCGCGTTTGCGGCGCATGTGTGTTTAGATTGGAGGTTGTTTGATTTATGAATCTTATGAAAAAAAAGCGTTTGCTGTTTTTGGCCGCCGCGCTGTGCGCGTGCCTTTTTGCGGGCTGCAAGGGACAGCCAAAGGATGACGGAGAGAAGTTGTCCATTGTCACCACGATTTTCCCAGAGTACGACTGGGTGAGGAACATTCTCGGAGAAAAGGCCGCGGATGCGGATGTGACCATGCTGCTTGGCAGCGGCGTTGACTTGCACAGTTACCAGTCCACCGCCGATGACATGATTCAGATTGCAAATTGCGATGTTTTCCTCTATGTGGGAGGCGAGTCCGACGAGTGGGTCGAGGATGCCCTGAAAGGGGAGGCCAACCCGGACAGGATGGTCGTAAATCTTTTGGAATCCCTCGGGGATGCGGCGAAGGAAGAAGAGATCGTGGAGGGCATGGAGGACGAGGACGGGCACGGAGAAGCGGATCACGCTGGGGAAGACCACGCGGAGGGCGCGGCATATGACGAGCACGTCTGGCTTTCCCTCAAAAATGCCGCGGTTCTCTGCAACGTGATAAAAGACGCGCTCTGCGAGGCGGATGCGGCCAATCAGGAAATCTACGCCGCAAATACATCCGCGTATGTGGAAAAGCTCAATGCCCTGGATGCCAAGTACCAGGCCGCCGTGGATGCCGCGCAGACGAAGACCATCCTGTTCGGCGACCGCTTCCCGTTCCGCTACCTTGCGGATGATTATGGCCTGTCTTACTTTGCCGCGTTTGCCGGGTGCTCGGCGGAAACGGAAGCGAGCTTTGAGACGGTGGCATTCCTTGCGGAAAAAGTGGACGAATTGGGATTGCCCGCGGTTCTGACATTGGAGGGATCGGATCAGAAGATCGCAAAGACCATCGTTGATACGACGCAAGAGAAGGCGGCGCAGATCCTCACGATGGATTCCATGCAGTCCACTACATCGGAGGATGTCAAAAACGGCGCGTCCTATCTGGACATTATGGAGAAAAACCTGGATGCGCTCAAAGAAGCGCTCGGCTGACGGGAGGTACGGGACACATGGCGCAGCTTGCCTGCCAGGACCTCTGCCTTGGATATGAGGGCAGGGAGATCTTGCACAATTTGAATTTTGAGGTAAATGCCGGGGAGTACCTGTGCATTGTCGGGGAAAATGGCTCTGGGAAAACGACGTTGATGCGGACGATTCTCGGCCTGCTTCCCCCTCTGTCGGGGCGGATAGTGACGGGAGACGGCATTGCCAAAAACGAGATCGGCTACCTTCCGCAGCAGACTGTGGTGCAAAAGGATTTTCCGGCGACCGTCTGGGAAATCACGCTCTCCGGATTTCAGGGAAAATGCGGCCTGCGGCCGTTTTACACAAAAGAAGAAAAAAAGGCTGCGGCCCAAAACCTGGAGCGGATGGGCATTTCCCCGCTCGCAAAACGCTGCTACCGGGAGCTTTCCGGCGGCCAGCAGCAGCGGGTGCTGCTCGCGCGGGCACTTTGCGCCGCGCAGAAGATGCTATTTTTGGACGAGCCGGTTTCCGGGCTTGACCCAAAAGCCACTTTCGAGATGTACCGGTTGATTGCAAGCCTCCACCAAAGCGGCATTACCATTTTGATGATTTCGCATGACATGGCGGCCGCGCTCCAATATGCGACGCATATCCTGCATATTGGGGCGGAGGTTTTCTTTGGCACGCGGGAGGAGTATCTTGCGGGCAATCTGGGAAAAAGATTTGCGCAAATGGGAGGTGGGGCGTGATGGGGCTGTTTGAAAAACTGGCGCTGTATTTTTCTTATCCGTTTGTGCGCTATGCGCTGATCGTCGGGGTGCTGATCTCCTTGTGCTCCTCGCTGCTCGGCGTGACGCTGGTGCTGAAGCGTTTTTCCTTCATCGGGGATGGCCTTTCCCACGTGGCGTTCGGCGGGATGGCGGTGGCATCTGTCGTGGGGCTGACAAATGAAATGCTCCTGGTGCTTCCCATCACGGTCGTCAGTGCCGTTTTGCTTTTGCGCACCGGGCAAAACGCGAAAATCAAAGGCGACGCCTCTGTCGCCATGGTCTCCGTGGGGGCGCTTGCCATTGGGTATCTGCTGATGAACCTGTTTTCCACCTCGTCCAACCTGTCGGGCGACGTGTGCGCCACGCTGTTTGGGTCCACGTCAATCCTGACACTGACGAAGTGGGAAGTCTGGGCGTGCGCGATCTTGTCCATTGTCGTGGTCGCCGCGTTTGTGCTTTTTTACAATAAGATATTTTGCGTGACGTTTGACGAGGGGTTTGCCAAGGCGACAGGCACGAACGTGGGGCGTTACAATCTCATGATCGCCATCATTATCGCGGTGATCATCGTCTTGGCGATGAACCTCGTCGGGTCGCTTTTGATTTCGGCCCTGGTGATTTTTCCGGCCGTCTCCGCCATGCGGATCTTCAAGAGCTTTCGCTCTGTCACGATCTGCTCGGCGGCGCTGTCCGTGTGCTGTTCCCTTTTGGGGATGCTCATTTCCATCCTCGCGGGAACGCCCGTCGGGTCTACCATCGTCGCGGTGGACATCGCGGTGTTTGGCATCTTTTCCCTCGCGGGCAGACTGTCGGGAAGTGTTGGAAAATAAAAAAGTAAACGGCAAATATCGTTGTCGTTTACGATAGAACGTATCATTAGGAGGTATTTGGATATGAAAAAATTAGGAATGTGGATCGCTGCGGCATGTGTGGCGCTCGCCCTTGCGGGATGCGGCGAAAGCCAGGCGGAGCCGGAAACAACAGGCGCTGCGGCAAAGGAGCAGGGAAGCCAGACAGAGCAGGAGACAGCGGATGCCTCTGCTTCGGAGGAGCAGGGAGGTCAGACAGAGCAAGAGACAGCGGGCACTGCCTCAGAAGATCAAGGCAGCCTGGCGGGCAGCGCAAAGGAGTCAGAAGCAGAAACAACAGGCGCCGCGTCCGCGCAAGGGCAGAACGGTTCGGCGGATGACGCGGACGAAACAGAGCAGGAGACAATGGATGACTCCGCTTCGGAGGAACAGGGCGCGGATCGTGGAACGGATGACATCGGAACAGAGGGGGTGAAGGAGGCGCGCGGCGCGCAGGACATCGATGTTGACCTCACGCAATTGAGCAGCACGATGGTCTATTCGGAAGTTTACAATATGATGTATACCCCGCAGGATTATATTGGCAAAACGGTCAAGATGAATGGCACATTTACCATATACGGCCCGCAGGCGGACGGGACTGTGGCGTTTGACCCGAGCGCGCCCATCTACTATGCCTGCGTGATCAAAGACGCCGCTGCCTGCTGCGCGCAAGGGCTGGAATTTGTCCTCCAGGAGGAGTATGCCTACCCAGAGGATTATCCCCAGGTGGGGGATGAGATCACCGTTGTCGGCACGTTTGAGACTTACGAGGAGAACGGAGGCCTGTATTGCCGCCTGGCAAATGCCAAAATGCCTGGAAAAATGAATTGACAATGGAATTTTGCCGTGTTATAGTGTAGGTTGCATTATTGCGCAAGAGGCTTCTAAAAGGGGCTTTTTGCGCAAAAATGCCTTGCACCATGCAGGAATGTGACCGGTGTCAGGGCGGGAAAGTCGCCCGAAAAGGGGCGATTTTTGCCCGAGCGCCACAAAAGACAGGAGTGAAATGTCTATGGAGAAAAACAGGATACGCCCGATCAAAAGCGGCAGCAAGTTCCGGATGAGCTACTCCAGGCAAAAAGAAGTGCTGGAGATGCCAAACCTCATCGAAGTCCAAAAGGATTCTTACCAGTGGTTTCTAAAAGAAGGGCTTCGGGAAGTGTTCGATGACATCTCCCCGATTCGCGACTACGGCGAAAAGCTGAGTTTGGAGTTTGCCGACTTCAAGCTCTGCGAGGACGATGTCAAGTATTCGATTGAGGAGTGCAAGGAGCGCGACGCCACCTATGCCGCCCCCTTGAAAGTCCGGGTCAGGCTCCGCAATAAAGAGACGGACGAGATCAACGAGCACGAGATTTTCATGGGCGACCTGCCGCTTATGACGGCCACGGGCACGTTTGTGATCAATGGCGCGGAGCGCGTCATTGTCAGCCAGCTTGTGCGTTCCCCGGGCATCTATTACGCGATTGCGCACGACAAGCTCGGCAAACATCTTTTCTCCTGTACCGTAATACCCAACCGCGGCGCGTGGCTGGAGTAT
>CAYVVW010000113.1:0-6461 GCA_964455335.1 uncultured Marvinbryantia sp. | reverse complement strand
TTGCAGGAATGTTGGAACGACCCCCGCAAATCCTCCATCCCATGGACTTCCCCGTTATAGCACTGGATCGACACGTCCTCTTTTCGGATGACGCCCTCGCAGTTGTAAGTGTAATCCTGGTAGGCGGCATCCGTCGCGTTCTGGCGGATATAGGCGAGCGTCGTCAGGATCTTAAAGGTGGACCCAGGGGGGTAAAGCCCTTGCATCGCGCGGTTGAGCAGGGGGCTGCCCGCCTCCTGCCCGTTGAGCGTCTCCCACGTCTCCCCCACGAGGTTGGGGTCAAAATCCGGCTTGGAGACCATCGCGAGGACGCGCCCCGTGGACGGTTCCATGACAACCACCGCGCCGCGGTACGTGCCGAGCGCGTCCGAGGCCACCCGCTGCAAGGCGCTATCCAGCGTGAGCGTGACGCTATCTCCCGTCGCATCTTCTGCAATCCCCTCTTTGCTGATGCGATCCAACAGCGCGGTGTGGCTCGTCAAAAGCTCCGTGTTGCACATCGCCTCGACGCCCGCTTTCCCGCTCGCGACATAGCCGACCACATGGGCAAAGAGATTCCCATAAGGGTAGGTGCGCGTCTCATTCCCAAGCGCGTCCACTTCCGTCCTTGCGAGCAAGGCGCCGTCCGCGGAATAGATAGATCCGCGCGTCACCTGCCGCTTTTGTTCCTCCTTTTTTGTGTTGTTCGGATTTGCGCGCAAGGGTTCCACCAGCGCGATGTTAAAATAAACCAGGTAGCCGACCAAAGCGAGGAACATGGCGGAAAACAGGTAGGCGACGCGGCCAAAGACCTTGTTGCGCTGCTTTTTTGTGCCCGCCTTTGGCACTTCCCCCCGCGCGAGAAATTCCGGCACGCGCACAGCGTCTTCCCCCTGCCCATTTCCAGAAAAAGGCTGCCCCTGCTGCGCTTCCCCAAACGGCTGCCCTTGGGAGGCATCCCCATACTTATCGACCGAAAAAGGTCTCTCTGACGATTCTTTTCTGAATCTTCTCAATTTGGTCCTCCTCGTCTTCCCGCAGGATGTAAAGCCCCTGTATCACCGCAAACATCACAACCGTGCTGAACATCGAGCTTCCTCCCGCGCTGATGAGCGGCAGAGTGACGCCCGTCATGGGGATAAATTTTAAGGCGCCGCCGATGGTCAGAAACACCTGCACGGCGTAAAGCGTGCCAAGCCCGAGCGCCACCAGCCGGTAAAAGCGGTTGGAGAGGCGCATGGCGATGTTGAGAAACATGATGTAGCAGCTCATGCAAATCAAAATCAGGCAGATGGAAAACAGCGCGCCAAACTCCTCCGTGATCGCGGAAAACATGAAGTCCTGCTCCACGATCGGGATGTTCTGCGGCGTTCCCTGCATCAGCCCGACGCCGAACCACCCGCCCGCGGCGATGGAAAACAGGGACTGCGCAATCTGGTACCCACTCCCTGTGTAGTCCGCAAACGGGTTTTGCCAAATTTCCACGCGCACGCGCACATGGGCAAAGAGAAAATACGCGGCAATGGCCGCCGCTGCCCCCGCCCCGAGGCCCGCAAGGAGATAACGCGCCTTGTGCGTGCTGACATAGAGCATGACGAGGTACGTCAGGAAAAAAATCAGCGCGCCGCCTAAGTCCGTGGAGAGGACAAGGATGAGGACGTGCGCGGCGGCAACGGCCGTCGTGACCACAAGATCCCGAAACCTTTTCGCGTTTCCAAGCATCCCGGAAATGCAAAAGACAAAGAGGATTTTCACGAACTCGGACGGCTGGATGCTGACGCCCGCCACGGTAAACGCGAGCTTCGCGCCATAAGACTCAGGCCCTGCCACGGCCACAGCCGCCAAAAGCCCGATGCCCAAAATGGCATATAGCCAGGTCCATTTCGTAATCACGCGCACTTTCCGGACGATCCAGGGAACTACGACCGCGACGGCCGTCGCGGCGGCCGCAAGCTCAAAATGGCGCACCGCGTCCACCCTGCCATCTGTCGCATAAGAGAGGCGCGTCATCATGACAAGGCCGATGGCGATCATCATGCACATATGGTTCACGACCACCTTGGACGCGCGCGGGTAAAGGTTGCGGTAAAACACCAGCGCGGCCGCGAGGTACAGAAACTGCGCCCCATACTGGAACAAAAGCCCCTGGTCGCGCGTGTCCAGGTAAATCATGAGAAACGAAAGGAAGTGGAAGCAAAACATCATCAGGTTCTGCCGCAAGTACAAAAACTCCTTGTCATCCCAGTCCTTTTTCCGGAAGACGACGTAACTTTGCAAGGTATAGACCGCCATCAAAAGCAGGATGGCGTACTTAGAAACCGATACCAGAAACCCTTCCATCGCTCACTCCACTCCCCGTTCAAAATGCCCCTTCGTCACGGAATCCCCGCACGGGGCCGCCGGCAATCCTCGCACAAACACGTCCGCGGCCGCGCACGCGACGCGGCAGGCCTCGTTTGCGCCCTCCTCCGTAAAGTGCAAACGCACCGCGCGCGGACGCAGGCGCAAAACCTCCCTGGCGTTCCCCAAAAGGGAAAGCGGCACGCTGTTGTAAATCGTGTTGTAGCAAAACAGGCAATTGTTCTTTACGGCAAATTCCTTTTGCCTGCGGTCGCGCAAGCGCAGGCGCACCGGCTTTTTCGCGCAGCCAAACGCGTTTTTTGCCTGGCACTGGGCGCTGGCCATCACGGGCTGGTAGCCGTAGACGATGAGGTCGCTGCGCGAAAGCCCCCGCTTTTGCAGCTCCTTGCGGTTTAGCTCCGGGGAAGCCGTGAAAAAGGACACGCCCGCGTCTGCCCAGAAGGCCTCGGCCTCCCTGTTTGCCGTGTAGAGGTTCCAATCGGCCCCGATCTCGCCCGCATAGCCAAACTGGCGCAAAAACGCCACTTCGTCCGCGCTGCGCACGAGAAGTCCGTCATAGGAAAAGAGCGCGGCGCGCGCTTCGGCGTCATAAAAGGCCAATGCCTCGTCCCGGAACACCCAGGGCAGAATGTGCCAGCACACCTTGCCGGCGGCGTGGAGCCGCGCGACCCAGACGCGCGTCTTTTCCAGGAAATCCGCCTTGCCAGAAAAGGCATTGCAGTCGAGGTACACGCAGGAAACCTCCGGAATCCTGCACAGCCCATCCAAGTGGGCATCGCTCGCGCGCTCCAGAGAAACCGTCAGAAGCGGCATGGCGTCTGCCAACGTGCCCTTCTTCGACGTGGTCTTCCTCGGCAAGTCCTCCTTCTGCATGGCATCCTTCAGCGTGCCATCTTGCAACATCTCACCCTTCAGCGTGCCATCTTGCAACATCTCATCCCTCAGCGTGCCATCTTGCAACATTTCACCCTTCGACGCGTCATCTTTCCACATAGCTTCTTTCGGCAAGTCCTCCTTTGGCATGCCCTCCCCCGCTCCCTTTGCGCCAACAGGGAGGCGCCAGATGCCATCCTCCCGTTTGTGTGCGCGCGCGATGTCCTCTTTTAGCCGGCCAATCGCCTCTCTGCGCAAGACGTTGAGCGCCTGCATGGGCAAAAAAAGCTGATCCTCCGCCTCGACGCGCAGATCCGCAAAGGCATACCCGCTCCCGCCCGTCTTTCGCAGCTGCCGCGCGATCGCGTCGGCTGTGACCGGGTGGCTGCGCGCCGCCTGTGGCACACATCCAACGGCCGTCGCTGTGTAAGGCCCAAAGAATAGCTCCAGTATAACAGGTTTTTCCTGGGAAAGTCTTAATATCCCCTTAATTTTTTCCGTAGGTTCTCTTTCGAGGAAGCACGCCCTGATTTGCCGCAAAAGCGCCTCGTTGCGCATACGGTACAAGACGGCTCTCGCCGGGATATTCGTATGTGCGGGGAAAGCCACCCACGCCCGCTGCCCTTTTGGAATTTCCCGCCCCAGGGTGCAGGTGGGGTTCTGCCCCTCCCCGCTTATCCTCTGGGAACTTGGGCGCGCTTCCAGCACATCCCCCGGGTGCAAGTCCTGGCAGGCCGCAGCCAAAACGGCCGCGCCACGCTTGCCATCCACGCGCGCGGCCTTTACGCCAAAATGGCCGGGCCGCTCCTGCGCCATCATCCCCTGGCCATTGTGCCGCTTGGCATACCCGTCCGTAAATCCCCCGCGGTTGAAAAGATCCAAAAGCGCCACCCGCTCCCCATCTGTCACGTGATAGCCCTCCGCGCCCTTTTCCGCCAGGCGGTCCAACAGGCGACGGTAAATGGCTGTCACCCCCGCCGCGTAGAGGACGTTTTTCATGCGCCCCTCGATTTTGAGGGAATCCACCCCCGCGGCCGCCAGCTCCGGCAAAATATCGGCCGTGCAAAGATCCTTTGGGCTGAGATGGCAGGAACTTTGCTCTTCGCTTG
This sequence comes from uncultured Marvinbryantia sp., assembly GCA_964455335.1. Taxonomy (GTDB): domain Bacteria; phylum Bacillota; class Clostridia; order Lachnospirales; family Lachnospiraceae; genus Marvinbryantia. Next base: position 2,139 of record CAYVVW010000113.1, on the reverse strand, counting down.
CGCGCCCCTCCGCGACCAGGGAATAGGGCAGGCGGCAGGGCTGGGCGCACCGGCCACGGTTGCCGCTTCTGCCGCCGATGAGGCTGCTCATCAGGCACTGCCCCGAGTAGCAATAGCACAGCGCGCCGTGCGCGAAACACTCAATCTCGACCAGGCCCTCATCTGCCGCCCGGCGGATTTCCCGCAGAGACAGCTCGCGCGCAAGCACCACGCGCCTTGCCCCCTGCTCGCCCAAAAACCGGCACCCGAACGCCTCCGTGACGCCCATCTGGGTGCTCGCGTGAATCGCAAGGCGCGGAAACACCTCCCGCACATAGCGGAACACGCCCCAGTCCTGCACGATCACGGCATCCAAACCCTCTTTGTAAAGCGGGTTGAGGAAGCCATACAGATCCAAAAGCTCCGCGTCCTTAAAAAGGGTGTTCACCGTGAGATACAGCTTGCGCCCCCGCTCGTGCGCATAGGAAATGGCAGATTTTAAGGCCTCTTCGTCCAGGTTTTGCGCATAGGCGCGCGCGCCAAACCGCGTTCCGCCGACGTAGACGGCATCAGCCCCCGCTGCAAATGCCGCCCGCACCCCCTCGGCGCTGCCCGCCGGGGAGAGCAGCTCCATGCGCCTGGCGCTGTCTCTTTGCGGTTCTCCTTTTTCCAAGCGCGCCCGGTTTGGCCGCGCGTTTTCCATCTCCTGGCACATCTTCCCATCCCCCTAGGCCGTCCGAAAACTTCCTCGTGGCAGTCATTGACTCCCACTTTCTGCTCCAAGTGTACGCGATTGTTCTGTGATGTCTCCACGTTTGCGGCATTTCGTCTCAGATTCCCGTTGCCATCCCCCACTTACTATCACAAACGACAAAAGTATTTGCCATCTGCGATAGCCCAGTACAAAAGAAAACGCCCGGCGACAACAGGGGTCCCGGGCATCCGATGTCGCGCGCCTACTTTTTGTTCGCGCTGTTTTGGCTCTTGATTTCATCCAGTTTTTTCTGGGTCTCCGAGAGCTTTCGCTCTGCATCCATCAGTTCGTGCTTGAGGTCAAAAATCTCCTTGTCCCTTTCCTCAAGCTGGTCTTCTAGCACCTCGACCTGCTTTTTTGCCTTGAAATAGTCGTCCGCAAGGTTGATTTGCATCAGGAGATTTTTGCGCTCCTCAGACTGCCTTCTGTAGCAATCCATGCGTTTGTATTCCGCCAGCTTGCTGTTGAGGTAATAGGAAATCCGCTGGATGTACTCCTCGCTCTCGTATCCGCTGATGATGAGCGGCTTCCCATCGATCACAACTTGAATCTGGTTTTTATTCGACATACCAATTTCCTCCCGCGTGCGCCAGGGGCCGAACGGCCACAGTTGCGCGATACCGCTCTCGCAAACGGCAAACAAAGATTAGCCACAGTATAACCGACCCACGCGCAAAATGCAAGCGCGATTTCGGCAAAGTGCCCCCTCGATTTCAGCACGTTCGATTTCAGCAAAGCGCCCCTTCGCGGGCGCATCCGCTAGGGCAAAATTCCCAAGTGAGCATAGGCCCGCTCCGTCGCCACGCGCCCACGGGGCGTGCGGTTTAGGAAGCCGCATTTCAAAAGGTAAGGCTCGTAAACGTCCTCGATCGTGCCCGCGTCCTCGCCGATGGCGGCCGCCAGGGTGTCAAGCCCAACAGGCCCTCCCCCGAACTTTTCAATCATCGCGCGCAAGAGGCGCCGGTCGGTCTGGTCCAGCCCGTCGCGGTCCACCTCCAAAAGGTCCAGCGCCAAATCCGCCACTTCCTTTGTGATGATCCCATCGTGCCGCACTTGCGCAAAATCCCGCACGCGCTTTAGGAGGCGGTTCGCAATGCGCGGCGTGCCGCGCGATCTCCTGGCGAGTTCCCGCGCCCCCGCGGGGTCGATTTGCACCCCCAGCACGCCCGCCGAGTGCAGCAAAATCGTGGAAAGCTCCTCCACGGTATAATACTCCAGGTGGTGAATCACGCCGAACCTGTCGCGCAAAGGCGCTGTCAAAAGCCCCGCCCGCGTGGTCGCGCCGACCAGCGTAAAATGCGGCAGGCTTAAGCGGATGGAACGCGCGGTCGCGCCCTTTCCGATGATGATGTCGATGGCAAAATCCTCCATGGCCGGGTAAAGGACCTCCTCCACCTGCCGGTTCA
>CAYVVW010000112.1:0-6531 GCA_964455335.1 uncultured Marvinbryantia sp. | reverse complement strand
AGATGCTGATGACCACGTCGTCAAAGGACATGGCGAACGCGCGCAAGCTCCCGGACGCCACCGCGGGCAGCACGAGCGGCAGCGTGATGTCCCAACACGCGCGCATCGGCGTCGCCCCCAAGTCTCTTGCCGCCTCCTCCAGGGAAGGGTCGATGCCGACCAGGCGCGACTTGACCATCATGTAGACGTAGGGAATGCAAAAGGCCGTATGGGCAATGACCAGCGTCACCATGCCAAACGGCAGCCCGAGCAGGGAGAAAAACGCGAGAAAGACCATCCCCAGAATGATCTCCGGCACCATGATGGGAATCGTGGAGAGGTATTCCATCATGCCCTTGCTCTTGTAGTGGACGCGCGCCATGCCGATGGCGCCCAAGGTGCCGATCACCGCCGCAAAAGCGCAGCTGAGAAAGCCCAGCACCAGGCTGTTTTGCAAGGCCTCAAGCAGCGCCTCGTCGCCCGCCAGCTCCCGGTACCATTTGAGGGTGAAGCCCTTCCACGCGACCGGAAGTTTGGAGTCGTTAAACGAAAAGACGACGACCACCAGGATGGTCAGGTACGTCAATGCCATGACCAGCCCCAAGTAACAGTTTGGCAGCCATTTTTTTAAGCGTCTCACACGACCACCCCTTCCAAATCCCTGACATGCGTGATTTTCCGGTATAGGAAAATCATCAGGCTGGTCAGTGCCGTGAGCACCACGGCAAGGGCCGCCGCAAACGGCCAGTTGCTGCTGCGCGTCAGCTGGTCCTGGATGAGGCTCCCCACGAGGACAATTTTGTTCCCGCCCAGGATGTCGGCGATGAAAAACAGCCCCATTGACGGGACAAACGTGAGGATCACGCCCGACAAAAGCCCCGGCAAGGTCAGTCGGAACGTGACGGTCCAAAACGCGCGCGCAGGGCCCGCGCCCAAGTCGCGGGCGGCCTCCACCAGCTGCCAGTCCATTTTTTCCACGCTGGAATATACCGCCAGGATCATAAACGGAAGCAGGGCATAGACCATGCCAATCAGCACCGCCGGATACGAATATAAAATCTTTAAGGGCTTCTCCACGATGCCCAGCTTTTGCAAAATGGCATTGAGCACGCCCTTTGCCTGCAAAAGGATGATCCACCCGTACAGGCGCAAAAGGGAACTCGTCCAAAAAGGCACCATGATGAGGAACATCATGCGCTTTTTCCCCGCCGGGGAGAGTTTCGCCATAAAATAGCCGCATGGGTACCCCAGCAAAATGACAAAAAAGGTCGTGGCAAAAGCCAGCCGGAAGGATTGCACAAAGCATTGCACGTAAACGGGATCTGCCATGCGCAGGTAGTTGTCGAGCGTGAAAACCCAGGAAAACCCATAGCCGTCGTTGTTTGTCGCAAAACTGATCGCGACCATGTAGAGCATGGGCCCTGCGACAAATGCCAGGGTAAACAGGTAGAGCGGGGCGACAAGCCAGCCCCAGTGTTCTTTTTTCATGGAACGCGCGCATCCCCTTTCCCAAGCCATCCCGGCTCCAGGTCGTCTCCCCTGTCTACCAGCACGGCGTCGGTGTCGTCCCACTCCAGGCAAACTTCCTCCCGGATGTCGTAGTCGAAATTGATGCCATGGCGGCTCACGACGACCTCCGTGCCGTCCGATATCCTTGCCACAATGCGCAGCATCCCGCCGACAAAACTCTTTTCCGTGATGGTGGCGCGCAAAAATATCCTGGACATCGGGTCTTTCCAAACGCGGATGCGCTCCTGGCGCACCGCGAGCGTGACGGTTTCCCCCGTCTTTACCTGGTGGCCGTCCCGCCTGCACATCATAAAGCCGCAGCCGCAAGCCACCGCGACGCAATCCGTCGCCACGCCGACCGCCTCTCCTTTGAGGATATTGGCCGACCCGACAAAACTTGCCACATAACTCGTCTTTGGCGTGTCATACACCTCCGCGGGGCTGCCCGTCTGCTCGAAGCGCCCGTCGCGCATCACCGCGATGACATCCGACATATTGATGGCCTCTTCCTGGTCATGCGTGATATAGATGAACGTAATGCCCAATTGTTTTTGCAAGTGTTTCAGCTCCAGCTGCATCTGGCGGCGCAATTGCAGGTCGAGCGCGCCCAATGGCTCGTCTAGGAGCAGCACTTTCGGCTGGTTCGCGAGCGCGCGCGCAATGGCCACGCGCTGCCGCTGGCCGCCGCTCATCTCCTGCGGCATGCGCTTCTCAAAGCCGGGGAGCTGCACCAGGTCCAGCATCTGCCCCACCCGCGCGCGGATCTGCGCCTTTGGCATCCGGTGTATCTTTAGCCCATAGGCAATGTTCTGGTAGACATTCATGTGCGGGAACAGCGCGTAATTTTGAAAGACGGTGTTGACCGGCCGCTTTTCGGGCGCGAGATCCCCCATCGCCTTTCCCCCAATGCGCACCTCTCCGGCATCCGGGCGTTCCAGCCCCGCAATGATGCGCAAAGTCGTGGTCTTTCCGCAGCCGGACGCCCCCAAGAGGGTGACAAACTGGCCCTCGCGCACGCTTAAGTCAATGCCCTTTAGCACAGGGGTGTCGCCAAAACGCTTCTGGATGCCGCGCAGCTCCAACACAACCGGCCTGCTGGTTTCTTCCGTCATCGAACAACACCAACTCCTTTCGATCGCGCAAAGTGCGGGGAACTTTGCGTGTCCTGTGAAACATCCCCAATGTCCCCGCTCACTCTACGGTCACGCTTTTTGCGAGGTTGCGCGGCTTGTCCACGTCCAGCCCCTTGGACACGCTCACGTAATACCCCAAAAGCTGCAGGGGCACGATGGCGAGACTCGGCGTGAAGTGCCGATCCGTCTGCGGGATGTAGACGGTAAAGTCCGTCGTGTCCTCAATGGCGTAATTCCCATAACACGTCAGACCCATCAGGTATGCCCCGCGACTTTTTACCCCCGCGAGGTTGCTGAGCGTTTTCTCAAACAGCGCCTGCTGCGTCAGGATGCCGATCACCAAAGTGCCATCCTCGATGAGGCTGATCGTGCCGTGCTTGAGCTCGCCGGCAGCATATGCCTCGGAGTGGATATAGCTGATTTCCTTCATCTTAAGGCTGCCCTCCAGGCTGATGGCGTAATCCAGGCCGCGCCCGATGAAGAAAATGTCATGCGCGTTCGCAAATTTGGACGCAAACCACTGGATGCGCTCCTTGTCCTCGAGGGTTTTTTCGATTTTCCCAGGAAGCATAGAAAGCTCCTCCACCAGCTCCTGGTACTGCCCCTGCGAGATGCTGCCGCGCACTTTCGCAAACTGGATGGCGATCAAATATCCCGCCACAAGCTGCGCGCTGTATGCCTTCGTCGTGGCGACGGCGATCTCCGGGCCAGCAAGCGTGTAAAACACGTGATCCGCCTCGCGGGCGATGGACGACCCCACCACATTGACGATCCCAAGCGTCTTTGCCCCTTTCGCCTTAGCCTCCCGCAAAGCGGCCAGGCTGTCCGCCGTCTCGCCCGACTGGCTGATGACGACCACCAGGGTGTCCGGCCTTATGAGCGGGTTTCGGTAGCGAAATTCCGACGCGAGATCCACCTCGCATGGGATGCCCGCCAAGTCCTCCACCACATATTTGAGGGCAACGCCCACGTGATAGGCAGACCCGCAGGCCACAAAGCAAAACTGGCCAATCGACCGGATGTCCTCCTCGGATAAGCCCACCTTTTCCAGATCGATGGCGCCGTCCTGCGCGACGGAGCGGATGGTGTCCAAGACGGCGCGGGGCTGCTCGTGGATCTCCTTCATCATATAATGCTCGTACCCGCCCTTTTCCGCGGACTCCTCGTCCCAGTCCACGTGGGAGCGCTCTTTTTCGATCTCCTCGCGGTCGATGTTGTAAAATGTGACCGCGCCCTTCTCCAATTTTGCGATCTCAAGGTTGCCCATGTAGTACACGTCGCGGGTATATTTTAAGATGGCCGGCACGTCCGACGCCAAAAATGTCTCCCCGTCCGTGACCCCGATGATCAGCGGGCTGTCTTTCCTTGCCGCATAAATCTGCCCCGGAAAATCTCGGAACATCACCGCCAGGGCGTAAGAGCCGCGGATGCGCACCATGGCGCTGGAGAGAGCCTCGAGGGGGTCTTTTTGCTTCTGATAATAATAGTCGACCAGATTGACCGCGACTTCCGTGTCCGTCAGGGAATAAAAGGACATCCCTTCCTTCACCAGCTTGTCTTTTAGCTCCTGGTAATTTTCGATGATGCCGTTGTGCACCGCCACCACCTGGCAGTCGCAGGAGTGGTGCGGGTGCGCGTTCGCCTCGGACGGCTCGCCGTGCGTCGCCCAGCGCGTGTGGCCGATGCCGCTGTCCCCCTTGACCGCCAGCCCATTGTTCGTTTTTTCCATCAAGACCTTTAGGCGGCCTTTCGCCTTGACGACCGCAATCTCGCCGTCAGCGTCCCGGACGCAAATGCCGGCGGAGTCATACCCGCGGTACTCCAGCTTTGACAGCCCGTCCAGCAAAATCTGGGCGGCCTGCCGCCTTCCCGTATATCCGACAATCCCACACATATCGTATCAATCCTCCTAACTGATGCCAAGGTAGAAAAATGTCGCTTACGATGGCACGATGGGACATCGTGCCAACTACTCAAAAAGCTTCCACGCGCCGAGTGCCGCAAAGCGCGCCGCAAATGCGCACACCCAGGCGATGGCGCACTGCCACAGCACGATGAGCGCCGCCCATTTCCCGCCCAATTCCCTGCGCACGGAGGCAATGGCCGCCACGCAAGGCGTGTAGAGCAGGCAAAACACAAGCAGCGGAACTGCTGCCGTCGGGGTCAGGACCGCCTGCAGGGCGGCCGTGCTGCCAAAGAGCACGGTCAGCGTGGAAACTACGCTCTCTTTTGCCAAAAATCCCACAATGAGCGCCGTGCAAATGCGCCAGTCGCCAAACCCCAAGGGCGCCAGGACGGGGGCGATGCAGCCCGCCACCGCCGCGAGGATGCTGTCCTTCGAATCCCGCACCATGTGCAGGTGCAAGTCAAAGGTCTGCAAAAACCAAATGGCGATGGTGGCGACAAAGATCACCGTAAATGCCCGCTGCAGGAAGTCTTTCGCCTTTTCCCACAAAAGCTGCGCCACGTTGCGGATGCCTGGCATTCGGTAGTTTGGCAGCTCCATCACAAAGGGAACGGCCTCCCCTTTGAAAACGCTGCCCTTTAGCAAAAGCGCCACCAAAATGGCCACGGCGATGCCGCCAAAATAGAGCGCGACCATCACAAGCGCGCTGTGGCGCGGGAAAAACGCGGCCGCAAAAAAGCCATAGATCGGCAGCTTCGCGGAACAGCTCATGAACGGGGTCAGCAAGATGGTCATTTTGCGATCCCGCTCGGACGGCAGCGTGCGGCTCGCCATCACGCCCGGAACCGTGCAGCCAAACCCGATCAAAAGCGGCACGATGCTGCGCCCCGAAAGCCCGATTTTGCGCAAGAGCTTGTCCATCACAAAGGCCACGCGCGCCATGTACCCCGTGTCCTCCAGCAAAGACAAAAAGAAAAACAGCGTCACGATGACCGGCAGAAAACTTAAGACACTGCCAACCCCGTTAAAGATGCCGTCAATAACAAGGGATCGCACGGCCTCGTTGATCTGCCACGCGGCAAGAAGGGCGTCCGCCCGGTCTGTCAGCCACCCGATGCCGGACTCCAAAAGCCCTTGCAAATAAGCCCCAATCACGCCAAATGTCAGGTAAAAGACGAGCGCCATGATGACGGCAAAGGCCGGAAGCGCCGTATACTTTCCCGTGAGAATGGCATCGATCTTGCGGCTTCTGGCGTGTTCCTTGCTCTCGTGCGGCTTCACCACCGTCTGCGCCACCAGATTTTGGATAAAGTCAAAGCGCATGTCGGCGATGGCTGCCGCGCGGTCCAGGCCGCGTTCCTCCTCCATCTGGCGAATGATGTGCGCGATCGTCTCCTGCTCATTTTGCGTCAGGCGCAAAAGCTCCAGTATGCGCTCATCGCCCTCCGCCAGCTTTGTCGCCGCAAAGCGCACAGGGATGGATGCCGCTTTCGCGTGATCCTCGATGAGGTGCATGATGCCATGCAGGCAGCGGTGCACCGCCCCGCCGTTCTCGTCCTGTGCGCAAAAGTCCTTGCGCCCCGGTTTCTCCTGGTATTGCGCCACGTGCAAGGCGTGCCGAATGAGCTCGTCCACGCCCTCATTTTTCGCGGCGGAAATGGGAACCACCGGGATGCCCAGCAGCTGCTCCATTTCATTGATGCGCACCGAGCCGCCGTTTCCGCGCAGCTCGTCCATCATATTGAGGGCCAGCACCATCGGCACATCCAGCTCCATCAGCTGCATGGTCAGGTACAGGTTGCGCTCGATGTTGGTCGCGTCGACAATGTTGATGATGCCCGTGGGTTTTTCCTCGATGATATACTGCCGGGTGACAATCTCCTCGCTGCTGTAAGGAGACATGGAATAGATGCCCGGCAAGTCCGTGATCTCCGTGTTTGGGTGGCCCTTGATCGCCCCGCTCTTTCTGTCGACCGTGACGCCGGGGAAATTGCCCACCCGCTG
>CAYVVW010000111.1:0-6720 GCA_964455335.1 uncultured Marvinbryantia sp. | reverse complement strand
ACGTGTCTGGCACAAAAGTGACAGAGGCACCCGAGATCTTGTTTGCCCGCCTGGATTGGCAGGAAGTGGTGGAAAAAGTGGAAGCACTGTATGGAACAAAAGAACCGAAGGTGGAAGAAGTGAAAGAGGAAGCAGTGAAAGACGCGGCTGCGGAGGTCGAGATTGCACAAAAGGACGAGATCACATTTGAAGAGTTTGGGAAATTGCAATTTCAGGTGGGCGAGATTCTCTCCTGCGAGGAAGTGAAAAAATCCCGCAAGCTGCTGTGCAGCCAAGTGAAAATCGGCAATCAGGTGAAGCAGATCGTGTCGGGCATCAAGTCCTCCTACAGCGCCCAGGAGATGGTCGGCAAAAAAGTGATGGTTCTGACGAACTTAAAGCCGGCGAAATTGGCGGGTGTCCTTTCGGAGGGGATGCTGCTCTGCGCGGAGGACGCCGACGGGAACCTCTCGCTGCTTGCGCCGGAGCGCGACATGCCGGCGGGCGCGCTGATTAGCTGACATACAAAGCGCAAATTTAGAAGTGAGATTCGGGAAGGGTGTGGTGTCGCTTGAAGATGATGATTGCGTCGGATATTCATGGGTCGGCGAAGTATTGCGCCATGCTCCTGGAGGCTTATGCGCGGGAGGGCGCGGGGAGGCTTTTGCTTTTGGGGGATTTGCTGTACCACGGCCCGCGCAACGATTTGCCGGACGCATACGCTCCCAAGCAGGTGATTGCGCTGCTTTCCCAGCGCAAAGAGGAGACCTTTGGGGTGCGCGGGAACTGCGAGGCGGAAGTGGATCAGATGGTGCTGCCGTTCCCTGTCATGGCGGACTATTGCCTGCTTCCGCTTGGGGAACGCATCATTTTCGCGACGCACGGACACCTGTTTCACAAGGGGAATCTTCCGCCCATGAAGCGGGGAGACATCCTCTTGCACGGCCACACGCACATCTCCGGACGCGAGGAGGAGAACGGCGTCCTGATTCTCAACCCCGGCTCCGTCTCCATCCCAAAAGGGGGCACGCCCCGGGGGTACCTGATGTGGGAGGGGAGCATGTTCACATGGAAAACCCTGGAGCGGGGAGAAGTGCTGGACACCTTGGATGTGGAGAATTGAAAAAATCCCGGAAGGAGGTGCGGCTCATGCAGGAGAAATCGGAATTGCTGCGCGCATGGATTGCGGGCAGCGAAAATGTGGTATTTTTCGGAGGGGCGGGCGTATCCACGGAGAGTGGGATTCCGGATTTCCGCAGCGTGGATGGCCTGTACCATCAGGAATATGCTTACCCGCCCGAGACGATCCTCAGCCATAGTTTTTTTGTGACGCATCCGGAGGAATTTTACCGTTTTTACCGGAATAAGATGCTGGTGCCGGAAGCGCGGCCGAACATGGCGCACAAGCGGCTGGCCGAATGGGAAAAAAGCGGGCATGTGCGCGCAGTCATCACGCAAAATATCGACGGGCTGCACCAGATGGCGGGAAGCAAAGAGGTGCTGGAACTCCACGGCAGCGTGCATCGGAATGATTGCATGAAATGTGGCAAATTTTATGACATGGAATACGTGCGCGGCAGCGCGGGCGTTCCGAAATGTACGTGCGGGGGCATTGTGAAGCCGGACGTGGTGCTGTACGAGGAGGGGCTGGACGACGCGGTTCTTACAAAGGCTATCCGTCATATCGCAAATGCCGAAGTGCTGATCATCGGGGGCACGTCGCTAGTCGTTTATCCGGCGGCCGGGCTGATTGATTATTTCCGCGGGGAGAAACTTGTGGTAGTCAACAAAAGCGTGACCTCGCGCGACAGAAACGCGGATCTGGTCATTCAGGAGAACATCGGGGAATTGTTTGGAAAGATTGTGATTGCCTAAGGCTCTGGAAGAAAAATTTTCGGACGGGAAGGGGAAGGGCGCCTGTGGCGAAAAAGAGACAGGAGTGCCCGCGGTTTCGTTATTATGAGATGCCCGCGGGCGATTATGTGACCATGCGCACGGAGGATGGGGAAAAGGGCAGGGAGTGCGCCAGGGAAGGGGCGGACTTGCACTTCCACAATTTTATGGAAATCGGGATGTGCCGCGCGGGCGAGGGAGAGCTGGTCTTGGGAAGCCGGACGCATCCTTTTTTTGCGGGCATGTTTTCCGTCATTCCCCCGAATTACCCGCATGACATCAGGCCGCGCGCGTCTGCGCCTGGCGTGGGGAGCTGGGAGTTCCTCTTTGTTGACGTGGGGCGGTTTCTGAAAGACATCTTTGCGGACAAGCCGAAAATGGCGGAGGAGCTTTCGCAAAAAGTCTGCCAGCGCGCGCACATCCTTTCCTGCGGCGAACACGCCCGCCTAGGCGGCGCCATACGGGAGCTTGCAGGGGAAATGCGCTGCCGGGAGCCTTATTTTCGGGAGCGCGTGCGGGGGCTTTTGCTGGCGATGCTCGTGGAGGTCGCAAGGCTGTTGCACCCGCAGGGGGCCGTCTCGCGCCAGGGGATGGATCAGGCGGGAGATCCCGTGAAAATCGGCGGTGCCTTGCAATATGTCGGCGCGCACTATGGCGAGACGATCCACATCGAGATGCTCGCGCGCAGGTGCGGGCTGAGCGAGACGCATTTTCGGCGCATGTTCCGCAAGGTGATGGATATGTCTCCGCAGGAGTACGTCAACCTCGTGCGCATCCAGACGGCGTGCAAGCTGTTGGAGAGCACGGACGCCACGGTCGAGGAGATTGCCATGAAAACCGGGTTCATCTCCATGGCCACGTTCAACCGCAATTTCAAAAAACTGATACAGGTCACGCCGCACCAGTGGCGCAGGCAACCCGCCATTGGCCACAAAGCCGTGTGGCCGTATCCAAATGGGGCAGTTTCAGAATGACTGAAATTGCTCTTTTTTTGGTCGAAAATGATTACATTCAAATGCGCAAAATTGCTACAATATGCAAACGTCTTGTCCACATGGACGGCGAAAGCATACAACTTGCACAAAAGGAGGATTTTTATGAAACTGAAAAAACTTGCAGCGCTGTTCGCGACGGCAGCATTGGCCATGTCCCTTGTGGCCTGTGGCGGGAAAGACAGCAAGTCCACGACCACGGAAGGTACCGTGACGGAGGCGACGGCGACGGAAGCAACCGCAACGGAAGCTGGCGCAACAGAAGCCGCGACGGAAGGCGCAGCGGAAGGCACCGAGGCGGGGCAGACGGAGACAGAAGGCATCCAGACCGAGGCGGGTTCTGAAGCGGGCGAAACGGCCGAGGCGAAGAGCGCAAGCTCCGTGGATTTCTCCAACATGAGTGTCACTTGCGTCGTTCCCTATGACGCGGGCGGCGGCACGGACGCGGTCATGCGCGGCCTTGCGGACGCGGCAAAGGGCAGCTTCAAAAATATTACCGTCGAAAACCGTTCGGGCGCGGGCGGCGCGACCGGGATGCTCTATGGGGCGAACGCGGCAAACGATGGCTCGATCATCACGATGATCACGGTGGAATTGGCAACGCTCGAGGCGATGGGCAACAACGCGGGCCTGACCTATACCATGTTCAAGCCGGTGCTCATGGTCAACTCCGCGGCTTCCGCCATCACGGTCAAGGCGGATGACGACCGCTTTGAGACGCTGGAAGATTTCATCGAATACTCCAAGGAAAATGAGGTGCAGGTCGGCAATTCCGGCATCGGCGCCATCTGGCACCTGGCGGCCGCCGGCCTTGCGAAAGAGGCGGGCACCACGTTCAAGCACGTGGGTTACGACGGCGCAAACGGCGCGATCACGGATCTTTTGGGCGGCCACATCGACGCTGTCGCGGTTTCTTATGCAGAGGTCAACAGCTTCGTGCAGTCCGGCGACCTGAAAGTGCTCGGCGTGATGGCGGACGAGCGCTTGGAGGCGATTCCGGATGTGCCGACGTGCAAGGAGAGCGGCTATGACGTTTCCCTCGGCACCTGGCGCGGGCTTGGCGTTCCCGCATCCACGCCGGACGACGTGGTGGACGAGCTGTACCGCATCTTCTCCGAGGCGGCAAATTCCGACGCTTTCAAGGAATTTATGAACAATTCCAACAACGTCATTGACATCAAGGACGGCGCGACCTTCCAGACGCTGATCGGCGAACAGCTGGAGCTGTACAAGGGCCTGGTCGAGGACTTGGATCTCAAAGTAGCCGGCTAATGACGCATGCGGCGCCAGGCGGCAGGCACGCCTGCCATTTGGCGCCGCCTTACATGGAAAGGATACGCTAACCATCATGAAAAAAGGAAATCTGGTTCTGTCCGCCATTTGCGCCATCTTAGGGATCGTCGTGATCGTGATTGCCATGGGGTACCCGTCGGCAAAAGATTATGGGACGGGCGTCCCGGGGCCTGGCCTGTGGCCTATCGTGATTGCGGCCATTCTGCTGATCTGCTCTGTCTTGCTGGCCTGGCGCACGCTGAAAATGGACGCGGCAGAGGACACAAAATTGGAGCTTTTTTCCACGGGAAGCCAGCGCGTGTACCTCACGATGGGCATTTTGATCGTCTATATGCTGGTCCTAAAGCCCCTCGGGTTCCTCCTTGCGACGACGGCGCTGGAGTTTGTGTTTATCCAGTGGTTCGCCAAGAAAAACCCCCTCATCACGCTCGTGATTTCCGTGGCGGTCACCTTGGTGATCTATAGTGTGTTTCAGTTTGCGCTCAATGTGCCTGTCGGCTCATTTGGCCTCATTCGCTGGCAATAAGGGAGGTGCGAGATGAGTTTGGTAATGGAAGTCTTGCAGTCGTGCTTTCACCCCATGGTTTTCCTGTATATGGCCTTGGGCGTGTTTGCCGGCATTTGCATCGGCGCGCTCCCCGGCCTGACGGCCACAATGGGCGTGGCCCTGCTTTTGCCCATGACATTTGGCATGGACGCGTCGCGCGGCATCCTGATGCTGCTTGGTATTTACTGCGGCGCCATCTATGGCGGTTCGATCTCCGCCATTTTGCTGCACACGCCGGGCACGCCCGCGTCGGCCGCGACCGCGATCGACGGGTACGCCCTGGCGAAAAAAGGCGAGGCCGGGCGCGCGCTCGGCGCATCCACCCTGGCGAGCTACATCGGCGGTCTGGTGTCCGTCGCCTGTCTGTGCCTGATCAGCCCGCAGCTTGCAAAGCTGGCCTTGCGCTTTAGCTCCGCGGAGTTTTTCCTGCTGGCGGTATTTGGGCTTTGCATCATCGCGAACATTTCCGGGAACAACATCGAAAAGGGGCTGATTTGCGGCTGCCTCGGCATCCTGGTGGCGACCATCGGCATCGACAGCGTGACGAGCTATGTGCGCTTTTCCCCGGAAGGAAACTACAATTTCATGGGCGGGATCAATTACATTCCGATCATGATCGGCCTGTTTGCCATGAGCCAGGCATTTGAGAACATCGAGGATATTTTCAGCGAGGAAAAGGTCCAGGCAAAAGTGACCAACATCCTCCCAAAGAAAGAAGACCTGAAGCGGATCTTCCGCATCGCGCCGGTCACGGGCCTCATCGGCACGTTTATCGGGATCATCCCGGGGGCGGGCGCGGACATCGGCTCTTTTGTCGGCTACAACGTGGCCAGGGCCATCGCAAAAGAGCCGGAAGAATTTGGCAAGGGCTCTGTGGAGGCGATTGCCGGACCGGAAGGCGGCAATAACGGCGTGACGGGCGGCGCCATGATCCCGATGCTGACATTGGGCGTTCCCGGCGACGCGGTGACGGCCATCATGATCGGCGCGCTGACCATCCAGGGGCTGACGCCGGGACCGATGCTGTTCCAGCAAAACAAAGTCCTCGTCTACACGATCTTCCTCGGGATGTTCGTTGCCAACACCCTGATGTGTGTGTTCGGCTTTGCGGGCATCCACCTGTTTACCAAGGTGCTCAGCGTGCCGAAAGTCATCCTGACTCCGATCATTTTCGTGCTTTGCATCATCGGGTCTTACGCGATGAAAAACAGCCTGTTCGACGTGTGGGTGATGCTGATTGCCGGCATCGTCGGATATTTCCTTGGGAAACTCAAAGTTCCCACAAGCCCGGCGATCCTGGGCCTGATCCTAGGCCCGATGGCGGAAAAGAACTTCCGCACGGCCCTGCTCAAATCGGGCGGGGATCCGTCTGTGTTCTTCAATTCCGTGATCTGCTGGTTCTTCATCGTCCTGATCCTGTTCAGCCTGTTTGGAGACAAATGCAAGCGGCTGATCCAGCGCAAGAAAAAGGGTTGACACAAAAGAGACGCTGGCATATTGCGCATGGGATGTAAAAAATGGGGAAATGCCCACCTGCGGGGATTGTGTTTGCTTGCTTTCCCATGGGTGGGCATCATTCTACTTGGAAAGTCCAGAAATCTGCGTGTCATGGGGCAAGTTGTCCTGACATCGTGGAATCAAGGAAATAGAAAAAATACTTTTGTCGTTTACGATAGGTACGAGAGGGGAGAGAGATGGAACGGGAAGATTTTGCGATGGTTTCTTCGGATTTGCGCCAAACGGTTATGGCGCAAATCCGAAGGGAGCGCGTGATTGCGATTGTGCGGGGCGTCGGGGGCGATGCGTGCCTGCGCGTGGCGGAGGCACTGCATGAGGGAGGCATCCGCCTTTTGGAAGTCACATACGATCAGAAGAATCCGGGGAGCTGGGAGGAGACGGCCAAAACCATTGGACGCATGTCCGCCGCATTTGCGGGCAGCCTGTCGGTGGGAGCGGGAACCGTCACATCTGTTGCACTGGCGGACCTGACGGCCGACCATGGCGGGCTGTTTGCCA
>CAYVVW010000110.1:0-6893 GCA_964455335.1 uncultured Marvinbryantia sp. | reverse complement strand
ACGTGGGGGAAATGAACCGCACATTAAATGGCATCACGGAGGGGATGTTCAGCTTCTTTGACACGGCCGGCAGTGCGGCGACAGATCCGGACAGGCGTCCCGAGCGGTTCTACCACGGCTTCGTGCTGGGGCTGGTCGCGTTCACCCGGGATCGCTACGTTGTCCGTTCCAACAGGGAGAGCGGCGCGGGGCGCTACGACGTGGCGATGATCCCGAAAGACCCCGCGCAAGACGACGCCATTCTCCTGGAGTTCAAAGTATTCGATGATCGGCTGGAAAAGACTCTTGAAGAAACCGCCCAGAGGGCACTGGAACAGATCCGGGAAAAAGGGTACGAAAGGGATCTTCTGGAACAGGGCATCGCGCCAGAGAAGATCCGCAATTACGGCATCGCATTCCAGGGGAAACAGGTGCTTGTCCAGGGGGAGAACGTATGGGCGTATTCCGGTGCGTTTGGGGTAACGTTGGAATGTGAAAAAAGCGCGCATCCGCCAGAACAACGGTAAGGGAATGCGAGGAGGTAGGGATTATGAAAAGGTTCAATGAGTTGAGAGGTCTCTGGGCGTTGGCAATCTGTGTGTTGCTGGCCTGTATTTTGCCCAAAGGGGAGGTTCGTGCTTCGGAAGGCCAGAAAAATATCTTTTTGGATGTCACTTACCATTCATTTGACATCACTGGGGATGGAAAAAAGGACAAGGTGTGTTTTGAAGGCGTGGAATCCTATGAACGCTGTGAAACCATACGGGTCAAGATTAACAAAACGCGCACGATCCTTGCGACACCGGGCGCGTACACAAGTGGAGTGCAGATCCGTCTCCTTACCCTGGCCAATGGGAAACCGTTTGTGTATCTGTATGGGATGGGGGACAACGGCGATGGGGTATGTGGCATTTACCAGTACAAAAACAAAAAGTTGCGCCAAATCATAGATCTCAATGACATTGCAAGCGCTTATGGTTACCATACGGGAGGCAGCGTCTCCAAGGTGAAGGGAAACAAGGTCGTGATACGGTACTACTTGATGTCGTATAGCCTTGCCGCCGTGGAATTTGACATCCCCTACGCTTACAAGTCGGGAACGCTGAAGCGCATGGGCAATACGGGCACGGTCGTGTCGTATAGCCCCATGTATGTCTTGAGACAAAAATACTATACTGCGCAAAAGCGAATCCCAGTCTACAAGAAGGCGGGCAGCACGGCGAAAAAGGCGTTTACGATTCGGAAAAACCAAAAGGTTTATGTTACGCATGTGTGGATCAAAAATGGGAAAATGTGGTTCAAACTGCGGGTGAATGGGCAAAGCGGATGGATGCCGGCGAGCAAAAAGTATTACATGGATGATGCGCAAAAACCGTTTAAGGAAATCATGTATGCAGGGTGAAGAAATTTCCCCAGGGCAGTGTGGAAACTTCTTACAATGATGGTGGTGTCGAGGGATGAGCTTTGGCATCAAGGGATGACTTTTGGCATCGAGGGATGAGCGTTGGCGTCAAGGGATGACTTTTGACATCGAGGGATGGCCTGCGAGCGGACGGGAGAGGGATTGGGTTTATGAGATTGCAAAGACTGTTGAGCCTTACCAGAAAGGCGATTGACGATTATCAGATGATTTGTGAGGGAGACCGCATTGCGGTGGGCATTTCCGGCGGGAAGGATAGCCTGACGCTGTTGTATGCCCTGCATGGGCTGCGCCGGTTTTACCCGAAGCGATTCGAGGTGGAGGCGGTGACGGTGGACTTGGGATGGGAGGGGTTTGACCTCACGAAGATACAGGCATTGTGTGACGAGCTGGAAGTGCCCTATACCATTGTCAAGACGGAGATTGCGGCCGTTGTCTTTGACGAGCGAAAGGAGCGTAACCCATGCTCGCTCTGCGCAAAGATGCGAAAAGGGGCATTGAATGAGGCCATCAAGCGGCGCGGGTGCAACAAGGTGGCCTATGCCCACCACAAGGACGACGCGGTGGAGACGATGCTGCTCTCGCTCATTTTTGAGGGGAGATTCCACAGTTTTTCGCCCGTCACTTACCTGGATCGCACGGATCTGACGGTGATTCGCCCCCTGCTGTATGTGGACGAGGCGGATGTCATCGGTTTTCAGAAGAAATATGGCCTGCCGGTGGAGAAAAGCCCCTGCCCCGCGGACGGCCACACCAAACGTGAATACGCAAAGCAGCTTCTGTTAGAACTCAACCGCCAGTTTCCGGGCGTCAAGGAGCGGATGTTTTCTGCCATTGTGCATGGAGGACTCCCCGCGTGGGGGCGCTCTGTGTGATGGCAATCATGGAGGACTCCCCGCGTGGGGGCACTCTGTGTGATGGTAAAAAATTGGCGATTTCCTAAAATTTTCCTAAAAAAATCTAAATTTTTCGATATACATCGCTCGCGCGATCTGTTATAATGGCGCGTGGGCGTGTTTGTCGCCCGCACAGCGAGTAAAGGAGTGGTGTGTGTGCTGTTGTTGTTTTTCCTTTTCTGGGTTATTTTTAATGGGGCGGTCACCGTGGAAATTGTGGTGTTTGGCGTGGTGATCGCGCTGCTCGTTTTTGCGTTTGCCTGCAAGTTTATGGACTACAGTGTCCAAAAGGAAAAGCGGCTGATGAAAAAGAGCGGTTACTTCCTATATTATGTCGGCGTGCTTATCCTGGAGATCCTAAAGGCGAATCTGGCGGTGCTGCGCCTGCTTTTGTCGCAGCGGGAGATCGTCGATCCGGTGATGGTGTCGTTTCGCACGGACTTGCAGTCGCGCGTGGCGCGGCTGATTCTGGCAAATTCCATCACGCTGACGCCTGGGACGATTACCGTTTCCATGCAAGGGGATCAGTTGGTGGTGCATTGCCTGGACAGGACGCTGTCTGAGGGCATGGAGGACTCCATATTTGTGCAAATGCTGAGGAAACTGGAAAGGATCGGTGAGTGAGATGGCGTTGGTACAGGCATATTCCGGCGTGTTTACGGTGGCCATGATCATTTTGGCACTGTTGGCAATTCTCATGCTGGTGCGCGCGGTCATCGGGCCGACCATCGCGGATCGCGTGGTTGCGGTCAACATGATGGGAACGATGGTCATTGTGATCATCGCCATTTTGGCTGTCCGCATGGGCGAGGGCTACCTGGTGGACATTTGCCTCATCTACGCGATGATCAGCTTCCTTGCCGTCGTGGTTCTGACGAAGATGTACACGGGCGTTTACCTGGAGGGCAAAAAAGAGGAAAAGGCCAATGTCAGAAAAAGGGAAGATGCCAAGGAAATCAAGGCGGAGATAAGGGAAATCGAGAAAGAGGCACGGGCGTTTGAAAAGGAGGCCAAGGCTCTGGCGCAGGAGGTTCGGGAAGAAGGGCCGGGCGAGATTGAAAAGGAGGCTGCGACGCTCGTAAAAGAAACGAGGGAGATGGGACAGCGGGTTCGGCAGGTCGAGCAGGAAGCCTTGCGCATCGAGCAAGCGAAAGCGAACGATCCAAAACGAGACGAGCAACAGGCAAGAGCCGGCAGGAACCGAAAAAAGGGGGCGCGCAAACATGGAAATTCTTAGGTGGACGCAATTTGTGCTGGGCACGTTGTTTTTGCTGCTCGGCGTGTTGGTTTTTTTGGTGGAAGTCTTTGGCGTTTACAAGTTTAAGTATATTTTGAACCGTATGCACGCGGCGGCCATGGGCGATACCCTGGGCATCGGGTTTTCCATGGTGGGGCTGATGATTTTGTCGGGGTTTACGCTCACCGCGTGCAAGATGGCTCTGGTGGTCATCTTTTTGTGGTGTTCTTCCCCAGTGTCGGGACATTTGCTCTCCAGGCTGGAGGCGGCGACCAACCCGCATTTGGACCAGTATTGCGAGGTGGAAGCGGAGGCGAAGCAGTTGCTCGAAAAAGAGTATGCCATCGAAGGGGAAAAGGGGGAGGCGTGATGCAGGTATTTCAATATATTTTGCTGGGCGTGCTGGTTGTCTGCGCCATTTCTGTCAGTTTTTCCAAAAATTTGCTCAACTCGATCCTGATCTTTATGTCGTATAGCCTGGTCATGTCGATCATCTGGATTTTGCTGGAGTCGCCGGATCTTGCCATCACGGAGGCGGCCGTTGGCGCGGGGGTCACGAGCGTGTTGTTTTTTGCGACTTTGAAAAAGATTCACGCCATGCGCGAGGAGGACGAGGACAATGAGTAAGCAAATCTCCGAGGAGGAGTACAAAAAACGGACAGTGGAGCGCGTGAAGCGCTGGCTGAGCGGGGAGAAGGACCCGTTGCTCGGCAACATGGAGATCGTGCCGCAGACAGAGTATGTGCCGGACTTGCAGCGCCTGGAGATGTACCACAAGGATCGCGAGGAGGTCATCGCAAAGACCCACGACACGGCGCACAACCGGTTTTACCGAAATTTCATGCGCTTTTACCGCGTCGCGGCGATCCTTTGCGTGCTCGCGCTGGTGGCGATTTTGTTTGTGGAGGTGTCGTACCTTCCCCCCATCGGCAGTGCCCACAACCCGGGCAGCAACGAGGTTTCCCAGAGGTATATCGAAAAGGGCCTACAGGAGACGGGGGCTGTCAACATCGTCACGGGCATGATTTTGGACTACCGCGCGTTTGACACGTTTGGCGAGTCGAACGTGCTCTTCATCGCCACTTGCACGGTGCTGATCCTTTTGCGCAATGACAAGAAAACGGGCAAGGGCAGCGCGCAGGAAGAGGAAAAGCGCGACAGTATGTACGAGCCGAAAAATGACCCCATTTTGCAGGGGATTTCCATGGTGCTGGTGCCCGTGATCCTGATATTTGGCATCTATGTCATCTTAAATGGGCACCTCTCGCCGGGCGGCGGCTTTTCGGGCGGCGCTATCATCGGCGCGGGACTGATTTTGTACCTGAATGCCTTTGGCTTTGAAAAGACCGAGCGCTTTTTCACGGAAAAAACGTACAAGTGGGTAAGCTTTTGCGCGCTTTCGTTTTATTGCCTGGCGAAGAGTTACTCGTTTTTCACCGGGGCGAACCACCTGGAGAGCGGCATCCCCTTGGGGACGCCCGGGGCAATTCTCAGCAGCGGCCTGATTTTGCCCTTAAATATCTGCGTGGGGATGGTCGTCGCCTGCACCATGTACGCGTTTTTTGCGCTGTTTCGCAAAGGGGGTTTTTGAGGGATGTCTGTGCTTGGTTCAAACTTTGCGGCAAATTTTGGGGAGGAGGTCGCCATGCTGCTGTTCGGCATCGGCTTTGCGAACCTGCTGCTCCAAAAAAATCTGATCAAGAAGATCATTGGCTTAAATATCATGGACACGGCTGTCTATCTGTTTTTGGCGGAAAAGGGCTACATCAGCGGGCGCGTCGCGCCGATCGTGGTCAATGGCGTGCAGAGCGTGGAAGCCTACATCAACCCGATCCCGAGCGGCCTTGTGCTGACGGGCATCGTGGTGTCGGTGTCCGTCTCCGCCCTGATGCTTTCGCTCACCGTGCGCCTCTACCGGCGTTACCACACCCTCGATTTGGATGAGATTTCGTCCAGGCTGAAGAAGGAGGGGTTGTGATGGCGTTTGTGCAAAATGTTCCATTTTTTTCGATCATGCTCTCCATGTTTTCCGGCATCGTCTCGTCGGTGCTTACGGAAAAGCACGCAAAGTGGCTCAATACGGCGGTCATTTCGCTCATCGGGGCGATGTCGGCGTGGCTGCTTTTGCACATGGCGAAAGTGGGCGGCAGCTATACCTACATGATGGGCCATTTCCCCGCGCCGTGGGGGAACGAGATCCGCGCGGGGCAGTTAGAAGCGGCCATGGCCCTCGCGTTTTGCGTGATTTTGCTTTTGTCGATGCTCGGCGGGCGCAAAAAGCTCAGAGAGGAAGTCGAGCTTAGCAAACACAATATTTATTATATCCTCACAAATTTGATGCTCAGCTCCCTGCTGGCGCTCATTTACACAAATGACTTGTTTACGGCCTATGTCTTTGTGGAGATCAACACGATTTCCGCCTGCGGGCTGATCATGATCCGCCAAAACGGGCGCACCATTGAGGCGGCCGTGCGCTACATGATCATGAGCCTGCTGGGATCCGGCCTTTTGCTGATGGGCATCTGCATGTTGTACGACCTGACGGGGCATTTGCTGATGAGCAACATCAAGGCCTCCATCGCGGGCATCATTGAGGCGGGAACATATCGCGTGCCGATGATGATCACCATCGATCTCATCACGGTCGGCCTTGCGACAAAGAGCGCCCTGTTTCCGTTCCATGCCTGGCTGCCGGACGCGTATGGCTATTCCACGGTGTCGTCGGCGGCGATGCTGTCGAGCCTGGTGTCCAAAGGTTACATTTTGCTGCTGCTCAAGATTTTTTTCCGCGTGATCGGGTTTGAAAACATCTGCAACTCAGGGATTGTCAATGTGTTGTACGTGTTTGGGCTTTCGGCGATGATTTTTGGATCTGTGAGCGCCATTATGGAAAAGGACATCCGCAGGATGATCGCCTTTTCCTCGGTTTGCCAGATCGGCTATATTTACATGGGCTTCGGGCTTGGCACGACGGAGGGCGTGGTGGCGAGCATTTTCCACATCCTCGCGCACGCCGCCACGAAATCGCTGCTGTTCATCGCGGCCATCGGGCTGACGGACGTGTCGGCGGGCAGCCGTGATTTCTTTGACCTGACGGGCGCGGCCTACCGCAACAAGATTGCGGGCGTGGGCTTTGCGGTCGGGTCGTTCTCCATGGTGGGCATCCCGATTTTCTCGGGGTTTGTCAGCAAGCTGCTCTTCTCCGAGGCAGCCGTGATGCACCCCTCGTGGAAGATGCTGCCAACGGTCATTGTCCTGGCCATCAGCACCATCTTAAATGCCATCTATTTCCTGAAGACGGTGGTGCGCATCTATGTGCCGGAGGACCGCAAGGTGGCGGAGGCGAAAGGGTTTCGCCCCA
>CAYVVW010000109.1:1187-6916 GCA_964455335.1 uncultured Marvinbryantia sp. | reverse complement strand
CTCCGTATTGGCCCGATAGGCTGGTTGTAATACCGTTTTAATCAGCAGGCACTAAGTACGAAATAAGTACACAGGAAAGGACGTGTGCAAGAAACTATGCAAGGGAATATGCAAGAAACTGTGCAAGAAAGAAATCTGCATTTTGACGAGGTGGTTGACAGGCGGCACACCGACAGCTTAAAGTTTGATTTTGCCGCGCGGCGGGGGATGCCCGCGGACATTCTGCCTTTGTGGGTGGCGGACATGGATTTTCGGACGTCCAGCCACATCGTGGATGCCGTCGCAAGGCGCGCGGAGCACGGGATTTTTGGCTATACGGACGTGGGCGGCGCATACTACGAAGCGGTAAAAGATTGGATGTGGGCGCGCCATGGCATGGAGACAAAACCGGAGTGGATGGTGAAAACCCCAGGGGTTGTTTTTGCGCTTGCCATGGCCGTTCGGGCATTTACCGATGAGGGCGATGCCGTCCTGATCCAGCAGCCGGTTTATTACCCGTTTTCCGGGGTGATTGCGGACAATCACCGGAGGGTGGTCAGCAGTGACCTTACCTTGGGGGAAGACGGGAAATACCACATTGATTTTGACGACTTTGCGGAAAAAATACGCCAATACCGCATCAAGCTGTTTTTGCTTTGCAGCCCGCACAATCCTGTCGGGAGGGTCTGGACCAGAGAGGAATTGGCTCATATCGGGCAAATTTGCCTAAAGGAGGGCGTGACGGTCGTAAGCGATGAGATTCACGAGGATTTTGTGTTTGAGGGCTACCGCCACCTGCCCTTTGCGGACATTTGCGAGGCGCACCGCGACATCACGGTCACTTGCACATCCCCGGGAAAAACGTTCAATCTGGCCGGCTTGCAAGTGTCCAATATTTTCATTCCGAACCAGGACTTGCGCCGTCGTTTTCAAAAACAAATCCAGGCGTCGGGGTATAGCCAGCTCAACACCTTGGGGCTTGTGGCGTGCGAGGCGGCCTACCGCTACGGGGCCGAATGGTATGGGGAAATGATGCGCTACTTGCAGGGAAACCTGGCATTTTTTCGGGAATTTTCCAAGACGCGCCTGCCTCGGATAAGCCTGATTGAGCCGGAGGGAACGTACCTGTTGTGGCTGGATTTCCGAAAATTGGGCTTGGGCGCGGCGGATCTGGAGCATCTGATCGTCAACCGCGCGGGGCTGTGGCTGGACGGCGGCGAGATGTTTGGAAACGCGGGCGCGGGCTTTCAGAGGGTCAACATCGCCACAAACAGAAAGACCCTCGCGCTGGCGATCGAAAAACTGGAGCGGGCGCTTGATGCCTAGCGGGGATGCCGCGCAAGAGGGCAGACTGTCCGAAAACCGAGATGTGCATTTTGCGAGAGGGGGATGGCAACAGGGGGAAGCGCGGCAAACGGCGCAAAAGGGAGAAACAGGCGCGCCCTACGTCTCATCGGATTCATATGGTATGACAATGGTTACTTGGAAGGTGTTTTCCGGTGTCTGGACCTCTATTTTTCCGTTGATATGCGCCAGGATTGTCTCGCAGCTGCGCAGCCCGACGTGGGTGCTGGCCTCTTGCGTCAGGCCGCTCGCCACCGTGTTTTGGAAGAATAGCACGAGATTGCCGCCCTCCAAATGGTAACGGACAACGAGCGGAGCGGATAAGTCGGCATATTTGAGGATGTTGGAAAAAATGTTGTCAAACATGCGGTGGATGTCATCCACATTTACGCGCAGCCCGCAGGAAATGTCGGACACTTCCCGAACGACTTTCACGCCTTTTTCCTCGAGGTCGCACAGCGGCTCTTCCACCATTTGGAAAATCAGCTCGTTTGCATTTACCGTTTCGAGGGGGTGCTGGTCGATCCGCGTTGTCAACAGCAAAAACTCAAACAGTTTGTCTGTCAATTCCCGCAGACGGTAGGCCTTGCGCAAGGACAGGGCGTTGTAAGCTTTGATTTTTGCGGGCGGGCACAGGGTCTCGTCCATGGATACTTCCAGATACCCAATGAGGGAAGTCAGGGGCGTGCGCAGATCGTGTGACAGCTCGGTAATCAACGCCGCGTTTGCGTCTTCCTTGGACGATTCGGTCTGCTTTTCGCGCAAAATAGACAAGCGGAATTGGTCGATTGCGAGGGCAAGCGCGGCAAGTTCGTCCGCTCCCTGAACCGAAATGGCGTGGTTCAAATCGCCAGCGGACAAGACCCGCATATCGGAAACCAGATGCGTCATAATTTCTGCTTTTTTTCGGAAAAAAAGCGCGGTGACGCCAAGATAAATCAAACAATAAAAGAGGAGGAGTATCCACTTTGCCCACTTGTATATTACGGGCTTGAACTGGGAGAGAAAAATCAGGCGCGCAACGCCATCTGAAAAGCGAATCGCGTGAATGCCCTCTGCCCTGTTTGGCGAGATGTCCACCAACCCCTCGGGAGATGTGGACGCGTTGTCCCAAATACTGTCATATAACAAGGTGTCGTCTGTGTAGAGCCTGATGATTACCCCCGGACGGTCAGACAGCCACTGTTGGATGGAATTGATGTCATACATGGAAAGGTGATTTTCCTGCACAAAGTATTGGAAAGAAACGGCGTTTCCCTCCTCTTCGATCGATATGTCCGCTTTCCGTTCGAGCGTATGGTTCAGAACATTCTTTACCAGACGCACACTGAGCGTGTAAGCGCAAGCAAGAACCAGAAAGGCGGCGATACTGAGCAAAAGATATTCGTATAAGATGTGAGATTTAATCGTTTTCAAGGCAATACCCCCGTCCCCAGACATTTTTGATATACTGATAGGAATTGTTTTGGTCAGTTAGTTTTTTTCGCAAATTTTTGATGTGGACCATAATCGTGCTATTGACACTCACAAAGTAAGGCTCATCCCACACGCTTTCATAAATGTTCTGCAATGTGAAGATTTTTTGGGGATTCTTTGCCAGCAAAAGAAAAATTCTGTACTCTATATTTGTCAGATTGATGGGTTCCCCATTTCTTGTGACGCTGTTGTTTTTTTCGTCCACACATAAGTCTTTGACCAGGAACGCGCCCGCGTTTTCCAGCTGTTTTCCTTTGTAGACAGTATACCGCCGGATGAGCGCCGCGACGCGCGCAAGCAGCTCCACGCTCGAAAAGGGCTTTGCGAGATAATCGTCACACCCAATGGAAAAACCAATGTGTTTGTCGTATTCAGTCTTTTTTGCGGTCAAAAAGAGAATCGGGATCGTATATTGCTTCCGAATGTCGATGCAGATGGCGATCCCATCTTTTTGGGGCAACATGATGTCCAGTATGACCAAGTCAAACGAATCGTCCAGAATCTCCAAGGCGGATTCCCCATCGCCTGCCTCACAGACCGCGTACTGCTCCTTTTCCAATAAAATCCGCAAAACGTTTCGGATATCCACATCATCGTCCACAACCAGTATCTTTGCCGGCATTTGCGCGCCCTCCGAACAACATGATGCTGTCATTATACCAAAACCGGACGCAAAATCCATAAAAATTTAGAAATCTTTAGAAAAAATTTTTACATTTTTTCAGAAATGTGCTATAGTGTGTAGGAGCAAAGGGTCCTGGATGATTCGGCACAGCAGAGAGGAGTGGGGAAAACAGTGAGGTATCCAGTGCAAAGGAGGGCGTTTATGAGGAATGGGTGGAGCGTAGGAATTATTTTTCTTCTTGTGGTTGCAATGCTGCCTGCGAATGTTGCCGTTGCTTATTCTCATGGTATCCTATGTGACACAGATGGCTTTGGGGAGACTTCCAGAATAGGAGAGATTTTCAAAAATGAATCCGGAGAATATGAAAAAATTATAAGAATTGAGGAGGAGGGTGGTTTTTTGACGGAAGTGGTGCATCCATTTGCTCAAACGATACAATCTGCATCATGTACGCACCCGACCAGCAGTTTGAAAAAAATAAAGGATATGGAAACTTCCTACAAAATCCTAAAGAAGCCCACCGTTTGTTACAAAAGTAGAAAAAGAGTATTATTAGAATGTGAAGTTTGTCGTTGCCGATTATATGCTTACGAAAATTGGATAAACCATAAACATGATTTTCCGCTGTTTGGAAGAATCTGTAATTTCTGCCATTTTACAAAATAAAAGGAGAATGAAGCAAAATGAAAAGGAAAGTAATTTGCGGACTTCTGATTGTATTTTCAGTGACTTTTGGTTTTGTTCTTTTTTCGCCGAGTGGAAAGGGGTATGTTTCAAAATTGTTTTTTCATGAAAATGCGGATGATACCATTACCACTGAAACGGAAATGGATAAACCAGTGGAGATTCTGGACTATCTGCCGGATGGAAGGGAGATAGGGGACGTTTTTCTTGGGGCATACGGATATGAAAGAGTGATTGCAATCGGAGAGGATGGCAGCTACTTAACAGAAGAAGTTCGAGACTGGGATGGAACATGAAAAAATAATTGTAATTGTAAACGGACAAGTAAAAACACACAGAAAAACCACCATTCCATATTTTCGGTATGGTGGTTTTTGTCGTGATGATTGAAACTACTTGCTCAATCTCTCCATTACTGTCTTGCAGGCGAAGTCTTTAAAATTTAGATTTCTTTAGATTCTTTTATCAGAATTTTTTAGAAATAAGATATATGATACCTCAGGAAGTAGGAAAAAACTGAAAAAAATTGAACCCGTTTTTGAAAGGAGGTAATGGATAGGAAAGGGTGATTAGAGCAGGAAAAAAGATGGTCATTACTGACAGTAGAGTTACATGGTTGGAGGTGGAATATGAGAATTGTAAAGAAAGCCCCAGTTTTGTTTTTAGGGTGTATCCTAATACTGGGAATGCTTGTAACGGTTGACGTGAGAGCGGATACAAAACGAAATATAAAAGATATAGCAAGCCTATATGACTTATATGATAATAACTTTATAGACGACATAATCGTAAAGGATGTGATTACAAAAATAAACGAAGATGGAACTTTTGAAACGAAACAAGTTGGCGAGTTTCTGGATAGCATCTCTGTTTATAAAAAGGTAGATATGCAAGCACTATCCATTTTAGCACTCACGGATGGAATAGAAGATGTATCAGGTGTGACGGAAAAAGAACTCACTGCGACATGGACATTCTATAAAAAAGAAACAACGGACTATGACTCAGTGGAAGGTGTTGGCTGTATGGATGAAATCTCGCTTGGTGATGTCATACGTGCAAGTTGCAGAGAAGATGAAATTTTTAAAATAATCTCCACAGAGACTGTGATTGCAATGGATGAAACAGGGGATTTCCTGACGATGCATATAAACATTTACGAGGATCTTTGAGGAGTAATAACGAAAATCATAAATCAAGTCATTTTGAAGGAGAAGATGAGATGAAAATGAAAAATGGAATGTTGTTTTTACTTGTAGCATTGCTTGTGTTTTGCAGTTTTATCATGGTCGGAGCGGAGGGCATTTAAGCATAACGGATATCCAAGAGTATCCTACCCACATTGAAGTGGGTGATAAAATCCAATTTGAGGATGAAGAATTAGTCGTAACGGACATTGGAAAGGGGGGCTTTATTGCCACGCCTGTTAGCAAAAACGTAATGACGATATCTAATTGTAGACATTCGCAATTTGTGGATGTTGGAAAACCGATGCTTGGGTATAGGAGATATAGTAAAACAAAACACGAAATACACAATGTCCAGAAAATGATGTGCAGATTGTGCCATAAATATTACGCTTTTAGATACTATAATATTAGATATGGAAAACATTATTTTG
>CAYVVW010000109.1:0-1152 GCA_964455335.1 uncultured Marvinbryantia sp. | reverse complement strand
ACTTGTATCGCATGTAGGTATCGTAAAAAATAATTGAACTATTTTGGTGAAAATTAATATAATGATGCACACGATATGTTGAAAAGGGAGAATTTATTTATGAAAAAGATGTTGAGTTTGTTCGTGATAATAATGCTAATTGGCACGATGAGTATGTCTGCTTTTGCAAATGAAGAAGATGATATTTTATGTACTGGTGCAGAAATGATATATGGTAATTTAGAACTTAGAGATCCTACAGCCGAAGAGAAGGAGATGATAGAATTACGAAAGATTGACGAAATAGAAGTTGATGATTTGAAAGAATTTATTTCTGAATTACCACATGGCGAGATCGATGTTTCTGATAGATTGGTTGAAGGAACGCCTAAGATTCGATTGATCGGAAAAAGTGATATTGCCAGCCGTTATATCGGAGTCCATCCGATTCCGGCACCACCTGTGAAGATAAATTGTCAGTTTACATATAAAACAAAGAAAAATTCCCAAGGAAAATATTATTTTACGTCTGTAAGCAATATTAAATCATGGTTATCTGGGTTGCAGATACCCGTAAGTTATACATGGACTCCAAAAAGCACAAGTAAACATTTTTCTAATGGAAAGAAAAATGTTAGAATTACAGTAAATGGTGTTATTGGAATGCATGTATTAATCAAGGGAATCGGAAAAGTTTTGGATCAAAACATGAGTTATTCATTTGATTTTATTGCAAGAAAATGAAAAAACATTTACAATGGCTGACCAATAAATTTTCTTGGAATCGTTATGCTGTTGCGTGTGTATTTGTGTTTCTGTACAGCCTCATCCAGAAGGTGTGTCCTTCTGTGAGTGCCCCTTTTCTGTATATTTACCGCTTTGGGTATTACAATCCTTGGATTGTGATTTACAAAAATACGGATCTGGGGATTGTGAATCTCGCGCAATGTATGCGCGCAAGTGGGTACAGGGGCATAGAGTGGATTCCGCAAAATATTTTTCTGGATGCGGCGATCCTCTACGTGGCAGTTCTGTTGCTCGCAGAGCTAGTTCGGTGGACAGGCAGGTGCTTGTTTTGCCGTTTCCATCGCAAGCAGTTTTAATTGCAAAATCCCCGTGCCATGTTCTTGGCATGGGGATTTTGCGATATGGCTGAAACTAAACTTTTTGAAT
>CAYVVW010000108.1:0-6950 GCA_964455335.1 uncultured Marvinbryantia sp. | reverse complement strand
AGGGAAATGGTCATCGATATCGCTTTTGCGGATGACTACGGTTTTCTGTTTTAAGCGCAAAGGCCGCTGCTGCATGTGACACAAACATCCCCGCTTATTGCAGCGTTGAATGGCAGGCGAAAGCATTGTGCGGGGAATAAAATTGGGGGAATGGACTCTGATATATCGTATGTCCCCTATAGGAAATCTTTTGGAAACGGGGAAAAATATCCCGGTTATTGGCAAATGCAAATATTAAATGCGGATGGAACCATTTACTCCGGAGGTGAATCATAGTGTCGTCAAGAGGGGCAAAGGCCAGAAACGGTCATGTTACTACCGATGAATATAGAATGAAAACGAATGACAGTTATATCTATGACGCAAAGATTTTAGTGGGGCAGCATCATGAACACAGTTTGCCTGATTATTCACATACGCCAAACAGCAAATATATCAAAGAAAATCCGGACGGGACTTTCAGAGAAATGAGGATTTACGACAATACGGGGCAGCCTATCCTTGAGATCGCGTATCATCCCGAAGAATCGTTAACAGGAGACAGACATACCAGGATTCTTCATTATCACGTTTATGATTCTGAACTTAATCGTGACCCGGGAGGTGTACTGTCCGAAAAAGATCATCCGGATATTTATGAAAGGTACAAAAAATATTTAAAGGAGTACGGATTATGATAAACGGAAGCCTTGAACAGTTTCTTGATACAGGCTGGTTTACGGAAGCTACGCTTTTTTATCATGGACATATCTACTGGCTTGAAGCACAAAAACATAAAACCGAAAAGATTTTTGTTGTCGACCGCTGGGAAGCAGTCAACGAAGATAACTTATACTATCATTCGGTGATGGAAAAGGACGGCACACTGATTTGGAAACGAGTTCTTGAAATACACGGGGATGATTTGGACCAAATCAAAAAGCAATTTTTGCAATCTCCGATATTTGACGGAAAAACTTTTTGGCAGATCGAAAGCGAGGTCGCGTGGCTTGACGAAAGCAATCCAATTACACGTGGAAATGACTCTTGAAAGCAATGTGATTGTCGTCATTCATTTGCTCACGCTATTCCCGCTAGCACAAACCATCCGCAAGGCAGCGCGATGCCATTGCCGTAGAGTTTGTGCTCCGCGCTGTCGCTGTAGGGGTTGACGAGCCATTTCCGGATCTGGCTTTCGGACTTCGGTTTCTTGTCTCGTCCGCTTGGGTGGGGCGGGAGGTGTGACTGGTGCTGTACACCAAAGTCTCCGAACCCCCGCCGTACATCCCGCCCGAAGTCCTGAGTGCTGCAAATACGCTGGCTTGTGCAATGAAAATGATGTGGAACTCTAAAAAAAGATAGTGCTAACTCCTAAAGACGGGCTTTTGTTCCTTGACAACCCGCCACAAAGGGGTTACAATCAGAGAAAACACAGGGCTTTTTGGCGTTTGTGTCAATAGAAAAAAACAAGGTGGGGGAAAATCACATGAAGAAAATGATCCGTTTGATGGTTGTTGCGGTCGTTGGGTTTGCGCTTGGGTATGCGATTTCGCTCTATTTATCAAAGGAATCGTAACCGCGCGGCGTTTTCGCTTCAAAATTCGCTGCAAAATTTTGTCGAAATTGTGAAAAAACACTTGTTTTTCGCAAAAAAGATGCTATAATGGGCTTGATGACGATGATTTACACAAGAATGAGTGGGCGACGCCCACTCATTCTTGTGTATGTGGGTGAAGAGAGGAGCCGTATGACAAAAAAAGAGGAATACGAGCAAAAGACAGAGGCGCTCATGCAGCCTATCGTGGACGCGCACGGTT
The DNA here is from genome assembly GCA_964455335.1 of uncultured Marvinbryantia sp. GTDB lineage: Bacteria > Bacillota > Clostridia > Lachnospirales > Lachnospiraceae > Marvinbryantia. The sequence goes on along the minus strand of CAYVVW010000108.1, from coordinate 5,154 downwards.
TTGAGCTGGTCGACGTGGAGTATGTAAAGGAGGGCGGCAACTGGTATTTGCGCGCTTACATCGACAAGCCGGGCGGGATCACCCTGGACGACTGCGAGCTAGTCAGCAGGGCGGCGAGTGACTTGCTGGACGAGCAGGACTTTGTGGAGGAGTCATACATTTTTGAGGTCAGTTCCCCGGGGCTTGGGCGGCCGTTAAAAAAGGACAAAGATTTTGCCCGCAGCATAGGCGAGGAGGTGGAGGTGCGCCTGTTTCGCCCCCTGGGAAAGAAAAAGGAATACACAGGGATCTTAAAGGCCTATGACAAGGAGACGGTGACGGTCGAGACAGAGGACCTGGGGGACATCTCCTTTGCGCGGGGGGACATTTCCCTCATTCGGCTGGCATTTTCCGTCTGAGCGGGGCGCCCACGGCCCATTCTGGGCAGGAATCATCTTTTGAGGAGGATTATTAGGATGAATAGCGAACTAATCGAAGCGCTGGATATTTTGGAGAAGGAGAAAAACATCAGCAAGGACGTTCTCCTGGAGGCGATCGAGCAATCCCTTTTGCAGGCTTACAAAAACCATTTCGGGAAATCGGACAATTGCAGGGTGCGGATCGACCCGGAGACAGGGGATTTTTCCGTCTGGGCGGAAAAGACCGTCGTGGAGGAAGTGGAAGACCCGATCATGGAGATGAGCCTTGCGGATGCCAAGATGCGCAACCCCCAATACGAGGTGGGAGACGTGGTGAACGTGGACATTCAGTCCCGCGAGTTTGGGCGCATCGCCACGCAAAATGCCAAAAATGTCATCTTGCAAAAGATCAGGGAAGAAGAGCGCCGGGTGCTATTCAACGAGTACTATAGCAAACTGCGCGAGGTCGTCACGGGCATTGTGCAGCGGTACATGGGGAAAAACGTGAGCATCAACTTGGGAAAGGTTGACGCGATCTTAAATGAAAACGAGATGGTAAAAGGCGAGACGTTCCGCCCGAATCAGCGCGTCAAGGTGTTTGTCCTGGAAGTCAAGGACACGCCGAGAGGCCCGAAAGTCCTGGTTTCGCGCACGCATCCGGAGCTTGTGAAGCGCTTGTTTGAGAGCGAGGTCACAGAGGTGCGCGACGGCACTGTGGAGATCCGTGCGATTGCCCGCGAGGCCGGGAACCGCACGAAAATGGCGGTCTGGTCAAACGACCCGGACGTGGACGCGGTGGGCGCCTGCGTGGGCATGAACGGATCGCGCGTCAATACCATCGTCAGCGAATTGCACGGCGAGAAGATCGACATCATCAACTGGGATTCAAACCCGGCCCTGCTGATCGAAAACGCACTAAGCCCGGCCAAGGTCATCTACGTGGCCGCGGACAATGACGAAAAGACGGCGGAAGTCGTGGTTCCGGATTACCAGCTTTCCCTCGCGATCGGCAAAGAGGGGCAAAATGCGAGGCTGGCCGCAAAGCTGACTGGCTACAAGATCGACATCAAGAGCGAGACCCAGGCGATTGAGGCCGGGGATTTCGAGGGATACGACGAGGAAGAAGAGTACTACGAGGACGACTACGGCTACGAGGGCGGCTACGACGCGCCCTACGCGGACGGGTATGGCGCAGAAGGCGCTTACGGAGACGGCGCGGGCTACGGCGCGCCCTACGCGGACGGGTATGGCGCAGAAGGCGCTTACGGCGATGGGGCGGGCACTGGCGCGCCCTATGCGGATGGGTATGGCGCAGAAGGCGCCTACGGCGATGGAGCGGGTTACGGCGCGCCCTATGCGGATGGGTATGGCGCAGAAGGTGCTTACGGAGACGGCGCGGGCACTGGCGCGCCCTATGCGGATGGGTATGGCGCAGAAGGCGCTTACGGCGATGAGGCGGGCACTGGCGCGCCCTATGCAGATGGATATGGAACGGACGTCGGATATGGCGAGGGCGACGGTTACGAGGAAGGGGATACCTACGGGCAGGTTTCGGAATATGGCGATGAGGATTACGGCAAAGACGACAACTAACGAAAGGACGCTGGGCGAGTAGCCCCGGGCGCCGAAAAAGAAAGGCGGGCAAATGGGTCAGGCAAAGAGAGTTCCCATGCGCAAGTGCGTCGGTTGCCAGGCATGCAAAAGCAAGCGGGAAATGCTGCGCGTTTTGCGAACCCCGCAAGGGGAATTGGTGATTGACGCTACGGGACGGAAAAATGGCAGGGGCGCATATCTGTGTCGTGCGAAGGCCTGCCTGGAAAAGGCGCAAAAAAGGAAAGGGCTGGAGCGTTCCTTAAAAAGGAGCGTCCCTGGCGGGGTGTACGAAAGCCTGGAAAAGGAGATCGAGCGGATTGAGATTGGATAGGGTATTATCGTTGGTTGGGCTTGCCACAAAGGCCGGAAAAACAGTAAGCGGCGAATTTTCCACAGAAAAAGCAGTCAAGACGGGAAAGGCTTGCATGGTGCTTGTGTCGGAGAACGCATCCGCAAATACCAAAAAAAAATTTGAAAATATGTGCGCATACTACCAAGTGCCGATTTATTTTTATGAGACGATGGAAACGTTGGGAAATGCGATGGGAAAGGAATTTCGGGCGTCCCTTGCTGTGACGGACTCTGGCCTTTCTGACGCCATTCAAAGGGAACTTGCGAACAGAGAACGGAGGTAGTGAGTATGTCGAAAATGAGAGTGCATGAGCTTGCAAAAGAACTGGGCAGGTCCAACAAGGAGATCATGGATTTTTTGGCCAAAAGGGGGATTGAGGTCAAAAGCCACATGACGGTTTTGGAGGATGCCCAGGTGGACCTTGTCCAAAAAAGTGTGGGGGTAAGGCCGGCGCCGCCGAAAAGGGAGGCGGAACCGGAAGCTGAGGGGACAAGGCGCCCGGAGCCGCAAAAAAAGAAAAATATCACGAGAATCTTCCGTTCGCAGAACAGCCGCACAGGCATCCAAAAGCCGGCGGGCATGCGGACGATAGACGACCAGCCGAAACGCCCGGCGGGACGTCCGGGGCAAAGGCCGCCCATGCGCCCGGGCGCGGGCACTTCGCAAGTTCCACCGCAGGGCCAGATGAGGCCGCAGGGGCAAGTGCCACAGGTCCAGGCGGGCCAGATGCCGCAGGGTCAGGCACGACCGCAAGGACAAGGGCAAGTGCCACAGGTCCAGGCGGGCCAGATGCCGCAGGGCCAGGCACGTCCACAGGGGCAAGGGCAAGTGCCACAAGGGCAGGCGCGCTCGCAAGGGCAGGGGCAAGCGCCACAAGGGCAGGCGGGCCAGATGCCGCAGGGCCAGGCACGTCCACAGGGGCAAGGGCAAGCGCCACAAGGGCAGGCGGGCCAGATGCCGCAGGGCCAGGCACGACCGCAAGGGCAAGGGCAAGTGCCGCAGAGCCAGGCACGACCGCAAGGGCAGGGTCAAGCACCGCAGGGCCAGGCACGACCGCAAGGGCAGGGTCAAGCACCACAGGGTCAGGTGCGACCGCAAGGGCAAGGGCAAGCACCACAGGGTCAGGCAAGGCCGCAAGGACAAGGCCAAGCCGCGCAGGCAGGCCAGGCGACGCAAAGGCGGACAAGGCCGCAAGGACAGGCACAGCAGAGAAGGCAGGGCGAAGCGGGTCAGACCGCGAGAACCCCGCAGCAGGGAAGCGGATCGCGTGACGGGCGCATGCCAAGAGGCACGGAGCGCACCGGTCGTGATGGGCGTGACAGTCGCGGGATCGGGCGTGACAATCGCGGCGCGGCCACCCGCAACGGCCGTCCGGGAGAAGGATTCGGGCGCGGGACTGGCCGTCCAATGGGGCCAAAGCTCGCGATACCGCAGGCGGACACTTCTGCCAAGTCGATGGCAAAAGAGTCCCGCAACCGCACGGACAAGGAAAAAGATAAGGAAAAATACAACAAGCGTGACCGCCTGGATCGCCAGGAGAGAGGGCAGCAGGGGCGTTCCGGGGCCAAAGGGGGCAACACTGCCAAGAATGCCAAAAACGCGAAAAATACCAAAAACACCAGGCCCGCAAAGCCGGCGGGCAAGGGCGCAAAGCCGGTACCGGCGCCGCAGCCAGAAAAGAAGGTCAACGAGATTCGCACCATCACGCTGCCTGAGCGCCTGACCGTCCGCGAATTGGCGGATCTTTTGAAGGTGCAGCCGGCCGCAATCGTAAAGAAACTTTTCATGCAGGGCGTCATGGTCACCGTGAACCACGAGATCGAGTATGCCCAGGCGGAAGAGATTGCCTTGGAGTACAACTGTATCACGGAACCAGAAGAAAAGGTGGACGTGATTGCAGAGCTGCTCAAAGACACGGAGGACAAAGAGGAGACGCTCGTCGCAAGGCCGCCTGTCGTCTGCGTGATGGGGCACGTGGATCACGGCAAGACCTCCCTTTTGGATGCCATCCGCAACACCCACGTCATCGCAAAAGAGGCGGGGGGCATCACGCAGCATATTGGCGCGTACATGGTGTCTGCCAATGGGCAGAAAATCACATTTTTGGACACGCCCGGCCACGAGGCGTTTACCGCCATGCGCATGCGCGGGGCAAATGCGACAGACATTGCCATTTTGGTCGTGGCGGCGGACGATGGGGTTATGCCGCAGACGGTTGAGGCTATCAGCCACGCAAAGGCCGCAGGCACGGAGATCATCGTTGCCATCAACAAGATCGACAAGCCTGGCGCAAACATTGACCGCGTCAAGCAGGAACTCTCCGAGCAGGGGCTAGTTCCGGAGGACTGGGGCGGAAATACCGTATTTGTGCCGGTTTCCGCGCGCACGCACGAGGGACTCGACAATTTGCTCGAGATGATCCTTTTGACTGCCGAGGTCATGGAGCTTCGCGCGAACCCGAACCGCAATGCGCGCGGGCTTGTCATTGAGGCAGAACTCGACCGCGGCAAGGGGCCGGTGGCGACCGTGCTGGTGCAAAAGGGCACCCTGCGCGTGGGCGACAACGTGGCTGCGGGTGCTTGCTACGGGAAAGTGCGTGCGATGATAGACGACCAGGGAAGGAGAATCAAGGAGGCGGGGCCGTCGACACCGGTGGAGATCCTCGGCCTCTCCGACGTGCCAAATGCGGGCGAGGTCTTTGTCGAGTGCGAGAACGACCGCGAGGCGCGCAGCTTCGCCGAGACATTCATCGGGCAAAACAAGGAAACAAAGATTATTGTAAACGCTGATTGGGTGAAGAAACATGTGGTA
>CAYVVW010000107.1:0-7023 GCA_964455335.1 uncultured Marvinbryantia sp. | reverse complement strand
TCAAGCTGGACAAAAAGACCATTACACTGAAAAAGGGAAAGACCGCCACGTTAAAACCAGCCATCAGCCCGATCACGTGCGTACAAAAAGCGAAATACAAATCCTCCAACACGGCGGTTGCCACGGTGTCCGAAAACGGAAAGATCAAGGCGAAGAAAAAGGGAACAGCGACCATCACCGTGACAGTCGGGAAAAAGAAAGCGACGTGCAAGGTGAAAGTGAAGTAGGTATTGGAGAAATCTGAAAGGAAAATGAGCATGAAACCCAGTATGAGAGGCAGCATGGAGAACAGCATGAGACACAGCATGAAAAGTAGCATGAAGAACAGCAAGAAAAACAACACGAAGAACAGCACGAAAAGAAGGGCAGCACTCGCAATGTCCACGATGCTGACAGCCATTTCCATATTTGGAAATGGCGTGCCGGCACTGGCACTTGAAACGGAAAATCTGATAATGGAAACGGAGATGCCCGCAGAGGTATTCTCATCGGCGGATTCCCTGACGGAAAATACTCTATCAGAAAACACAGAGCCGATCACAGAGACATGCACAGAGCCACTCCCAGCGTCAATCACGGACGAATGGACAGAACCCGCAACGCAACCCTCAGAAGATCCAGAGATTGCGCAAACAACGGATCCATTCGCTTCGGAGCAGACCGAGGAGGAACTGATCCTGGACGCGGAAATTCCTGAGAATGGAGATGCGGTGCTAAGCGATGCGGATGTTTTGCTAGAATCCGCCTCGCATACCATCGATGCGGGAGCGGACGACATCGTTGCGGTATTTGACGAAACATGCTTTCCAGATCAGAATTTCCTTGACTATGTCAAGCAGTTTGACACGAATGAGGATGGCAATTTGTCCCGGGCAGAGTCGGATGCGGTTGAGGAGATCTATGTTTCCTATGATGGTATTTCAAGCCTGAAAGGAATTGAGTTTTTTCAGGCTTTGACACACTTGTACTGCCGTGATAACGATCTTGTGCAACTGAACTTAGAGCAGAACTTGAATCTGACAGAACTGCACTGTGATTCAAACGAACTTGTGGATCTGGACGTAAGCCAGAACTTGAGTCTGGTAGACCTAGACTGCGCCTATAACAATCTTGTAAAGCTGGATGTGACCCAAAACAAGCATCTGGAGAATCTGGAGTGTCAGGGTAATGCACTGAGGGAATTAAATGTGAGTCAAAATGCCGATTTGGGGATGCTTGACTGCTCTCATAACCAATTGACGAAATTAACCATACACCCGAATGCGCACCCAATGCTTTCTCTTGATAAACAAACAAGAGCGGTTTCTGTAACGTGGACAGGAACGGAATGGCAATTGGACATGGCGCAGCTTGTGGGGAATGAGGAGCTCAATCGCGTTCGGTTTATTTCCAAAATCCCGCCAATGGGAGAAAACGGAATTGTCTCATTTCCCAAAGACGAACTTCCGTCAGTAATCGGTTATTGGTACGATTGCGCGGAAATTCCGAAATTTGATCTACAGTCCAGCATGACCTTCACAGTCAGCTTGATTCTGGAGACGGGGGAGGCACATGCGGACGAGGGAATTGTAGCGGATTTGGATGTGGATTTCCCAGATGAGACGTTCCGCAATTATGTTGTTCGCGACTTTGACATAAACCAGGATGGCAAGCTCTCACAGGCGGAAGCGGACGCGGTTGGGGAAATTGATTGTTCGTCGTTTGAGTTGACGACAGGTCTCAAAGGCATTGCGTTTTTTCGGAATTTGACGTCATTGTCATGCGCCCATTGCGGCCTTGCGGAATTGGATGTAAGCCACAATCCGGAATTGGAGTACCTGTGGTGTGATGGGAATCGTTTGGAAAAGTTGGATCTGAGTCAGAATCCGAATTTAAAGGTTTTGATTTGCTCCTATAGCTTTCAGTTGACAGAGTTAGATGTAAGCAAAAATACAAAGTTGGAGTATCTGGATTGCTATTACAACCCTCAGATGAAAGCGCTGGATGTGGGGCAGAATCAGAAGCTGATTCATTTGGATTGCTCACGAACTGGCTTGGAGAAGTTGGATGTGAGCCAGAATGGATTCCTGGAGGAACTGTTCTGCGTGACCGATAGCGATCCCGGCGATCCGCAGGGCTTAACGGAGTTAGATGTTCGTAGGAACATAGCATTGAAGGAGCTGAATTGCGGTGGCAACCAGCTCACGAAGCTGGACGTTAGCAAGAACACAGCATTGCAATATCTGAGTTGCGGAGACAACCAGCTCACAGAGTTGGATGTCCGTAAGAACACAGCATTGATATATCTGTTTTGCGATGGCAATCAGCTCACGGAGCTGGATGTTAGTGAGAATACGGCATTGCAATATCTGCGGTGCACGGCCAATCAGTTCGCAGCGCCAGACCTGAGCCACAATGGCAATCTCGTATTTTTGTCGTGTGGGGATCAGAAAAGAACTGTCCAGGTGCGGGAGTCTGGCGATGGCTGGCAGCTTGACATGGCGCAGCTTGTGGGAATGGAAAACCTAGGGAGAGTATCTTTTGTTTCAACAGGTCTGGATGTTGAGAGTGGAGTGGTTTCTTTTCCAAAGGACGCGCTTCCGGAATCCGTTGATTACGAGTACGATTGCGGGATAATTTCCGAACTTCGTCCACTCGGTCCTGATGAGGAGTCTGATACAAAACTCCGTGTCCACTTGACTCTGGAAAAAGGTGCGGAGCATCCAGGGCAGCAGCCAGGAACCTCGCCCCAGCAGACTGAGGAACAGTCGGAACAAACGGAAACCCCGCCTCAGCAGACGGAGAGCCAGTCTGGCCAGACGGGAAATCAGCAACCGCAAACAGAGAAGCAGCCGGAGCAACAGCCCCAGACACGACCGCAGACGCAGTCACAGACAGAAAAACAGCCAGAGCAGCAGCCCCAGACGGAGAAGCCGGCGCACACAGTCCACAGCTACGGCGCGTTTTCGACCACGAAAAAGCCGACCGTGTTTGCGGAAGGTGTCCAGACGCGCAAATGCAAGGAGTGCGGACAGACGGAGACGAAGCCCATACCCAAACTGAAAGCCGCGATGGACATCAACGCGACATCCATCAAGCTGAAAACCAAGCAATCCACCACCAAAGTCAAGGTGAGCGGGCTTGCCACAGGAGACACGGTGCAGTCTTGGAAATCAAGCAACACGAAAGTCGTGACCGTGAGCAATAAGGGCAAAATCACCGCAAAATCAAAAGCGGGCAAGGCTACCATCACAGTCACCCTAAAAAGCGGGCTGTCCAAGAAAATCAAAGTGACAGTGCAGAAAAAGGAAGTCGCCTGCACAAAAGTCAAGCTGGACAAAAAGACCATCACCCTGAAAAAGGGCAAGACCGCCACGTTAAAACCTGCCATCAGCCCGATCACCTGCGTGCAAAAGGCGAAATACAAATCCTCCAACACGGCGGTTGCCACGGTGTCGAGCAGTGGGAAAATCAAGGCAAAGAAAAAGGGAACAGCGACCATTACCGTGACAGTCGGGCAAAAGAAAGTGACGTGCAAGGTGAAAGTGAAGTAACCCAGAATGGCATAATTTTTCCATTTGCTTTTTTCAAATTTTGTGGTATCCTACGAGCGAGGAGTATCGCACGCAAGGAAACAGAGATGATCCTGCGCTAAAGGATAGGGATATTGTACGCTAAGAGACCGGGATTCCCATATGCGAGACACACGAGGAGGGATGTCATGGATTCGGAAGCAACCACCGTGCCGCAGAGCGGCGAGCTGATGCAGATTTTCGTAAATTGCGAGATCCAGAACAACGACACGCCCGGGTACCCCATCCCAAAGCGCGGCATTTACTACGCGTTGCGGATGATGCCGTTCGGCTGCTGAGCAAGCTGTTCTCAACGAATCTTGGCTACGAGAAAAAACTGGGCACGCTGCAGGACGAGTTCCACATCAGCGTGACAAAGGAAATCAGCAAGGAGGTGCTGGACGTGTGCAACCTAAGTACGGGCGTGTTCAATAGGGGTATGCGAAAAGGCATGCAAAAAGGCATGCAAGAGGGCATGCAAAAAGGCATGCAAGAGGGCATGCAGAAAGGCATGCTGAAAGGTAGGCAGGAAGGAGAGATGAAAAAGGCTGAAGAAACGGCTCACGAGCTCCAGAAAATGGGGCTGACGGTAGAAAATATTGCCAGGGCGGTCAAGGTGAGCGTGGACGTGGTGAGGAACTGGCTCTCAGAACCGCAAGTGGCACCCGCAAAATAGTTTGGGCAAAGGCAACGAACCGGAGAAATGCACGTTTTCCAGTTCGTTGCTTTTTTATGCGAACCGCTCCTTGCCAATCCAAATTTTTAAGCAAACGACAAAAAGATTTTCGGTATCGTCGTTTGCAGCACCGAGTTTGCGCTGCGTAAGCAGCATAATTCCGTAGCAAATTCGTGCGTATCCTTCGGAGGAACTATCGTAAACGGCAAATACATGTGTCGCTTACGATATTTTCTGCGTAAGCGCAATTTTTATCTAGAAAATGATCGGAAATGGGTGTATCATGATTGCCAGGGTAGAAAGCCCTTTTCCACGACATCATTCTATTTTCACGAGGGGGAAGGTTATGAGAGAGATTGCAACCATCAAACAAGACATTTTGGCGGGAAGGACCGCCCTGGGCATTGAGTTTGGGTCGACCCGCATCAAGGCGGTGCTGGTGGATTCCACAAATGAGCCCATCGCGTCGGGTGACCACGAGTGGGAGAACCGGCTGGAAGATGGGGTGTGGACGTACACATTGGAGGACATCTGGGGCGGGCTGCAGGATGCCTACCTAAAGCTGGCGGCGGATGTCGTCTACAAGTATGAGGTGGTGCTGGAAAACATCGGTTCTATCGGGTTTTCCGCGATGATGCACGGCTACCTGGCGTTTGGCAGGGAGGACGATCTGCTGGTCCCGTTCCGCACATGGAGAAATACCATGACGGCGCAGGCTTCCGAGGAATTGTCGGAGCTGTTTCAGTACAATATTCCGCAGCGCTGGAGCATTGCCCACTTGTACCAGGCGATGTTAAATGGCGAGGATCACGTCAAGGACATTGCCCATCTGACCACGCTGGCGGGCTATGTGCATTACCGGCTGACAGGGAAAAAGGTGCTGGGCATCGGCGACGCGTCCGGCATGTTCCCGATTGACGAAAAAACGAAGGATTATGACCAGAAAATGGTGGGGCAGTTTGACCGCCTGGTCGCGGAGCGATCCATTTCCTGGAGATTGCGCGATATCTTCCCGAAAGTCCTGGTGGCGGGGGAGGACGCGGGCGTTCTGACAGAATCGGGCGCGCGGCTGCTCGATGTGAGCGGGCGATTGCGATCTGGTATTCCGCTGTGCCCGCCGGAGGGCGACGCGGGAACAGGCATGGTTGCCACAAACAGTGTGAAGCAGCGCACCGGCAATGTGTCTGCGGGGACGTCTATTTTTGTGATGGCCGTGTTGGAAAAGCCGCTGTCCAAGGCATACCCCGAATTAGACCTTGTGACCACGCCGGACGGCAGCCTCGTGGCCATGGTGCATTGTAATAATTGCACGTCAGACCTGAATGCCTGGGTGGGGATTTTCCAGGAATTTTTGGAAGCCATGGGCATGGACGCCGATCGCGAAAAATTGTACGAAGTGCTCTACAACAAGGCGCTCGAAGGCGACCCGGACTGCGGGGGGCTGCTGTCGTATTGCTATTATTCCGGCGAGCCTGTGACGGGATTTGCGCAGGGACGCCCGCTGTTTTTGCGCCTGCCGGACGCGAGATTCCATCTGGCAAACTTCATGCGCACGCACCTGTACAGTTCCGTGGCGGCGCTGAAAGTCGGCATGGACATCCTGTTCCAAAAAGAGCATGTCGTGCTAGACAATCTGATGGGCCACGGCGGCCTGTTCAAGACGAAAGGCGTGGGCCAGCGCATCATGGCGGCGGCCGCGAACGTGCCGGTCACTTGCATGGAAACGGCGGGCGAGGGCGGCGCGTGGGGCATCGCCCTGCTTGCGTCCTACCGAAAAAATAAAAAAGAGGGCGAATCGCTTGCGGACTTCTTGCAGGCGCGCATCTTTGCGGGGCAAAAGGGCGAGACTCTGTCGCCGGACGCACAGGACGTGGCGGGATTTGACGCGTTCTTGCGCAGCTATGTGGCGTCACTCCCCGTGGAGAGGGCGGCAGTCGAGACATTCGGCTCTTAAAAAAAAAATAAGGCGAAATCGCAGGAGGCCAATATGCTGGAGGATTTGAAACGACGCGTGTATGAGGCGAATCTGCTTCTCCCCAAATATCAATTAGTGACGTTTACCTGGGGGAATGTCAGCGAGATCGACCGCGCGAGCGGCATTTTTGCCATCAAGCCAAGCGGCGTGGAGTATGGGCAGCTCTCGCCGGACGACATGGTGCTGGTGGATTTGGACGGGCGTCAGGTGGAGGGGCATTACCGGCCGTCCTCTGACACGCCCACGCATTTGGAACTGTACAAGGCGTTTGCCAACATTGGCGGCGTGGTGCACACGCACTCGCCTTGGGCGACGAGCTGGGCGCAGGCGGGGCGCGCGATTCCGTGCTATGGCACGACGCACGCGGACTACCTCTATGGGGAAGTGCCCTGCGCGCGCTGCCTTTCGGCGGAGGAGCTGGCGGACTACGAGCGCAACACAGGCCGCCTGATCGCGGCAGCGTTTTCTGGGCGGGATTATGAGGCGACGCCGGCCGTGCTGTGCAAAAACCATGGCCCGTTCACATGGGGAAAAGATGGGAAAGAGGCGGTTCACAATGCCGTGGTGCTAGAGGAAGTGGCCAGGATGGCCGCCCTCTGCGAGCAAATCAACCCGAACGTGCGGCCAGCCCCGCAGGAGTTGATGGACAAGCATTATTTTCGGAAACATGGGGAACATGCCTATTATGGGCAAGGAAAATGAAAACTATTTTGTCATTTCCCCAAAAATTTTTGAAAAATAGGTTTGCTTTTTCGGCGAAGTTTGCTATAACCCGAGTTTGCCACTTCTGGAGCGAAAAAGGGGCCATCATTGGTCCCTTT
>CAYVVW010000106.1:0-7078 GCA_964455335.1 uncultured Marvinbryantia sp. | reverse complement strand
GGGGATTGCGCGCCTGGACCAGGGGGCGTGGGTCGTGGACGTGAAAGAGGAGGGCGACACCAAGGAAATTCCGCCGTGCATCGTCCTAAAATCGGACGGCGCGTACCTCTACGCCACCACCGACCTGGCGACGATTGTGCAGCGTATGCAGGATTACCGGCCGGATGAGATTTTTTACCTGACGGACAAGCGACAGGAAATGCACTTTACCCAGGTGTTCCGGTGCGCAAGAAAAGCGGGGATCGTCGGGGAGGGCACCAAGCTGACGTTTTTGGGATTTGGCACAATGAATGGCAAGGACGGAAGCCCATTTCGCACGCGCCAGGGCGGCGTGATGCGTCTGGAGGACCTCATTGGGGACATTCAAAAGGAAATGGCGCAAAAAATCATGGACAACCACGCGATTGATCCGGATGAGGCCATGGAAACGGCGAAAATCGTGGGGCTTGCGGCGATCAAGTATGGGGATCTCTCCAACCAGGCGACCAAGGATTATATCTTTGACCCCGACCGCTTTACCTCGTTTGAGGGAAACACAGGCCCTTACATCCTCTACACCATGGTGCGCATCAAGTCCATCCGCAAAAAATACCGCGAACATCACCAGGGAGAAAAGGAGATGGGCGGGGTCTGCCCGCCGGCGGGAGAAGGGGAGCGCGCGTGGATGCTCGAGCTGGCGCGCTTTAACGCCATGATGGAAAATGCCGCCGAGGAGGCCGCGCCGCACAAAGTCTGCGCGTATTTGTACGGGCTTGCGAACGCGTTCAACCATTTTTACCACGAGTCCAAGATCCTCTCGGAACCGGACGCGCGCCGGCAGGCCTCCTGGGTCGCGCTGCTGGCCCTCACCCAAAGGGTCATGGAGGCCTGTATCTGGACGCTCGGTTTTGAAGCCCCCGAGAGAATGTGACAAAACCATAGACATTTTGCCGGGGGTATGGTATGATGTCACGGTAAAACGCATCTTGGCAAGCAGGAACTCTGAGGTGGGGAATATGTCTGATAAGAGGAAAGCAACAACCTTTTTTGGAATTTTGGGCGCCACTGTCCTTGCGGCGGGCGGCAGCATCTTTTTGACCGACACCGCTTTGTCCCTTGTGGAGAAAGACGCGCAGCAGGTACTGGAAACCGAGCCGCCCGCGCAGACGGGGGAGACCGAGCTGCCACTGGCGGTGGAGACGTTTTCACGGACAGAGGACAAGTTCGTGGTCAAGGCAAAAAGCGCTGCCAAAACAAATACAAACAATACGACAAGCACGGAAAACACGACGGGCACAAACGCCCCCGATGACCAGGGGGAGGGCACTGCCGGCGACCCGTCCGGGGCGGACGATGCCCCGCAGGAGGGCAGGGTAGATCCCGGCACGATGTATGCCATTGGCCAGGTCTATGTGAGAAGCGGCGCGGGCACGGAAAATGAGATTTTGGGCGTCCTCACGCAAGGGGAGGGCGTGCAGGCCACGGGAAATACTTTGGATAACTGGATCGAGGTCGTCTATGACGGGCAGACCGGGTATGTGGGCGGCTCTTACCTGACGGCGGAAAATCCCAATGCGGGAGAGATGGACGCCGCAGGACAGACCTCCACTGCGCCTGGCGCGCCAAGTGCGGGCGGCGATGGCATCGTCTTTGAGGAAACCCCGGGCACATCCGGGAACACCGGCGGGAACACGCAAGGCGGAACGACATCCGGAGGAACTGCGCAGGGCGGGACGGCGTCCGGCGGCACAGGCACCGGTGGGAACACGCAAGGCGGAACGACATCCGGCGGGTCTGGCCAGGGCGGCTCTGTGTCTGGCGGGAATACGTCAAATGGCGCAGCCTCCGGCGGCACGTCCACGCCCCCGACGATTGTCCCGCTCAATGGGACGATGTATGCCACGACGCAAGTCAACGTGCGCAGCGGCCCGAATATCGGATATAGCCGCCTGGGTTCGATTGACATCGGCGAGCGCATTGAGGTGACGGGAAAAGTGGAAAATGGCTGGGTGGAAGTGGCCTACCGCGGCCAGGTGGGGTATGTCTACGCCAAATATCTGACGGACGATCCGGACGCCGTGGGCGGGGATGCGCACATTTCTGACACGCCGGGCGACGCGCAGGATGCGGGCACGTCGGATGAGCCGAGTGACTATACGGAGCCAGACGATTCCGAAAGCACGGAGGCGAGCCCAAATCCCGATGCGTGGGATGACACCTACATCTATGACGTGAGCAGTTATTATTGCGACGCGAGCGAGTTTGACGGCTGGACCGCGACGGAGCTTGCCTATTTGCGCAATGAGATTTTCGCGCGCCACGGGCGGATTTTTACCAGCGAGACTTATCGGAATTATTTCTCGCAGAAAACATGGTACAAGCCGACGTATGACCCGGATTACTTTGACGCCAACCTGGACAGTTTCCTGAATGATTACGAATGGGCGAACTTTGCGCTGATCCAGAGGCTCGAGGACGAGCGGTACTAAGGAGGGACGCAAGATGGCGGACAATCACCAGCAATATATGTGGCGGCAGAGGAAAAAGCGCAACCTGCGGGTAGGGATATGGCTCGTGTTCGTGGTTGTGGCTTCTGCGGCCGGCACGTTCGCATTTGAGGGCATTCGCGACAGCGACCCAAAAAGAGCGGCGGAGCGCTATTTTATGCGTACCGTGGGCGTGGAGGGGTATGCCGTCTCGGAAGGGGATGGCACCTTAGGAGAGGGCGGACAGCTTGTGAAAGACTTCACGTTCCAGTATACGGCGGACGGAAAGCAAGTGGCAAAGACGGTTGGCATGGTGCAGTCAGACAAGAAAAAATATGGGCTGTTTGCCAGCTGGGTTCCGCAAAGCGCCGCGGACCGCGCGGTGGCGTTTGACGTGGTGGCGCCGGCGGGATCCCAGGTGCTGGCGGATGGGCACGCGCCGGATATGGGGGCTGCCGTGGCGGACGAAAGCCTCTCCGCGGGGGCGGCGCGCTACCATTTTGCGGGCGTGGACCCGCAGGCCACTTTGCAAGTGAACGGGCTTCCGTTTGAGGCTTATGAGGCGGCGGTGCCGGCAGACCAAGAGACGGTGGACGTGCGCGACAGCCTCGTTTTGAGCGAAAATGCGCGGGTACAGATGGAGGAACTGGGGAAAGCCATGCTCCACGAGCTATACACCGCGGCAATCGAGGGAAGCGGCGCGGAAAAACTGGGCGGCGATTTTGCAAATGTGCCAAACAAGGACAATTTGTACCGCAGCGTCTCAAACAAACTGCGCAAAGGCGGGGAGCTTTTGGTGGACAGCGTGACGTTTTCCGGATTTGGCGCACAGTTCGGAGACGTGCAATACCCGGAAAAAGACGCGGAAAGTTATGTGTCCGTGGACATGACGCTTTCCTATACGTTTGCCTACGAGGCGGCGCAGGGAGATGCGCAAGAGCCGCAGACGGAAGAGACACAGGCAGACGAACAACAGACAGAAAGCGGCCAAGCGGGCGATGGCGAGGCAGAGGCGGCAAAGAGCCAGTCGCGCCAGGGAGAGAAAGAGGCGAAGTTTACGTTCCATTACCAGGATGGCGCGTGCACGGCGGCGACCATGGAAGTATCGGGTGACCTGCCATAGAGGTATCGAGGTATCGGGTGACCTGCAATAGAAGTATCCGGCGGTTTGCCATAAGGGTATCGGAAGATCTGCCATAGAGGTATCGGACGATTTGCCATAGAGGCCGTGGTTGCACATCCAGGGAAGCGGTTTTTGTTGCCAGGATGGGCGCGGCATGAGGTGTTGTCATGAAAAAAAGAATCTGTGCGCTGCTCGCAGGCTTTGTGCTCGCATGTGCGCCCACGGTGGGGCGGTGCATGTTGACAGAGGAAGAGCAGCTATATTACCGGTTGAAAAAAGAGCGGGAACAGGCCGCCAGTGAGGCCGGAACCGCAACCGAGAAAGAGACGGAAAAACAGACACAGGCTCAGGCGGGTGCAAAGCCTGGAAAGGGCGCGGAAAAGGCAACCGAGAAAGAGACGGAAAAACAGACACAGGCTCAGGCGGGGGCGAAGCCCGCAAAGGGCGCGGAAAAGGCGACCGAGAAAGAGACGGAAAAACAGACACAGGCTCAGGCGGGTGCAAAGCCCGCGAAGGGCACGGAAAAGGCAACCGAGAAAGAGACGGAAAAACAGACACAGGCCCAGGCGGGGGCGAAGCCTGGAAAAGACGCGGAAAAGGCAACCGAGACGGAGACGAAGAGAGAAACGTTAGAAAGCACGGAGATGGAAACCGAGGCGGATGCGGAGGGGGAGTCTGAGACGGAACTGGAATCGGAAACGGAGACCGAATCTGAGTCGGAAACGGAGTCGGAAACAGAGTCTGAGGTGGAATCTGAGACTGCGGTTTCTCCAGATCCGGACGCGCCTTTGGTGGCCATTGATCCCGGCCACGCCGGCCCGGACCAGGATATGTCAGGCGAGGATCCCAATGGGCCTGGCTCTGACGTGATGCGCGCGCGCATGACCCCCGGCACGAAGGGGGTGGCCACGGGGCTTGCGGAGTATGAGCTGAACCTGGATGTCTGCCTGCAATTAAAAAAAGAGCTGCTCGCCCGCGGCTACCGCGTCTTGCTGACGCGCGAAACGCACGACGTCAGCTTAAGTGACATTGAGCGCTGCCAGATGGCCAATGAGGCGGGGGCGGATATTTTCATCCACATACACGGCAACACGACCGACGACGCAAGCGTCAAGGGTGCGCTCGTCACAGCGCCGTCCTATGAGAATCCCTATGTTGCGGATCATTACAACAGCAGCATGAAACTGGCGGACGACCTGCTTGACACGTATTGCGAGGTGACGGGGCTGGATAACCGCGGCATTTACCTAAGCGACAACCTGACGAGCATCAATTGGAGCGAAGTGCCGGTGACGATTCTGGAGATGGGATATATGTCCAATGAGCAGGACGATCGTTTTATGGCAGACCCAGACAACCAAAAAACGATGGTAGAGGGCATTGCGGACGGCATCGACAAATATTTCGCGAGGGGCGGCGCGTAATGGGCTTTGGATACCTGTTCGAGCAGCTTGCGGGGCCGGTGCTCATTTATTTCCTGGCGCAGCAGCTGGCGGGCATCACGGGGGCGTGGCTGCACGTTCGGGATATGGCCGCGCTTGCGGGCGCAACGGCAGTTTTGACGCTGCCGTTGTTTGTGCGGATGTACCGGAAAGACAACGAAAAATGGGGCGTGCAAGAGGGCGCACTCTCGTTTTGGCAAGGGGTGCGCATCGCGGCGTGCGGGGTGGTTTGTAACGCGGTCTTGACCTTGCTTGTGAATTTGCTGTTTTCCCTCCTCCCCGTGGAAGTATCCAACGAGACCCAGGAGCGTCTCTTTGGGAGCGCGTTCCTTTCTCAGATCGCCGGTTTGTGCGTGTTTGTCCCGATGGCAGAGGAATATGTGTTTCGGGGGCTGCTCTACCGGCGCGCCAGGCAGTGTCTTGGTTCGGGCGGCGGCATTTCATGGCTCGCCGTCCTGTTGTCCGCCGCGGTTTTCGCGCTGGTTCACGCCAACCCCCTCCAAATCGCCTTTGCGTTTCCCATGGGGGTGGTTCTGGCATGGGCGTGCTGGCATTTTGGCACGGTTTGGGCAGCGGTGATCCTGCACATGGCGGTCAATCTCAGCTCCGTGCTGGCATCCTTTTTGCTGGGATGATGGAACTTGCGGATATGCCCTGAAAGCCCGGTTGCGGCGCGCGATCGGTTTTCAGGCAAGAGCACCTGCGATGGAAAGCAGGAGTGCTTATGGAAAACAGAGGCATTTGCGGAAAGCGGAAGCATTTTGTAGAAGGGAGGAACTTTTTTGGAACGACGGAAGCTGCCTGGAAAAGAGCAGCAGGACAGACAGCAGCTAGAAAGAGCAGCGCAAGAAAAGCAACAGGAAAGCAATCAGGCAACGCGGCAGGAAGGGCAGCCGGAGCAACAGCAGCGCGCGGGGAGTCCTGAGCGGCAGCGGGAACGGCAGAGGGAAGGGCAGCAGGAAAAGCCGCAAGAGAAAAGTATGATGCAGGAGATTTTAAGCTGGGTCGGCTGTTTTGCCGTGGCGATTGCGATTGCGTTTTTTATCGTGACGTTTATTGGCCAGCGGGTGCGCGTGGACGGGCGGTCTATGGAGGACACCTTGCACAACAATGACAACCTCATCTGTGACAAAATCTCATACCGTTTTCACGACCCCGAACGCTTTGACATCGTGATTTTGCACCCAACTTCCGAAAAAAAAGACCGCTGGATCAAGCGCATCATCGGCTTGCCGGGGGAGGAGGTTTACATTGACGGCGAGGGCAGAATCTATATCAACGGCGAGGTCTTAGAGGAGTCTTACGGAAAGGAGACCATCCAGTCCGCGGGGCTTGCGCGCGTGCCCATCCGGCTCGGGGAAGATGAGTATTGGGTGATGGGCGACAACCGCAACCACAGCAGCGACAGCCGCGAGATCGGGCCGGTGCCGAGAAGCCAGATCATCGGCCGCGCGTTTGTGCGCATCTACCCGTTCAACAAAATGGGATTCATTCAGCATCAGTAGATGCCAAGGCAGATAACAAAAAACAAGCAAAAGGAGTGATCTTGTATGGAAACGAAAAATGTTTGGCCCACGTATGATGAGGCGCAAAAGAGGGAACTGGAGGAATTGAACAAAAATTACCGCCATTTCCTCGATTGCGGAAAGACGGAAAGGGAATGTGTCAAGGAGTCGGTGCGCCTGGCGAAATTGGCCGGATACCGCGACCTGGACGAGGTGGTGCAAAACAAGGAGACGCTCAAGGCGGGCGACAAAGTCTACCGCGTGTGCATGGGCAAGGCGGTCGTGCTGTTTCATATCGGCACCGGCGATCTGGAAGAAGGCATGAACATTTTGGGGGCGCATGTGGATTCCCCGCGTTTGGACGTGAAGCAAAATCCCCTCTATGAGGATGGCGAGCTTGCGTTTCTCGACACCCATTACTATGGGGGCATCAAGAAATACCAGTGGGTGACCCTGCCGCTGGCCCTGCACGGGGTCATTGCAAAAAAGGATGGCACGGTCGTCGAGCAGCAGGATGTCCTCGAAGACGAACATCTTCTTGCG
>CAYVVW010000105.1:0-7160 GCA_964455335.1 uncultured Marvinbryantia sp. | reverse complement strand
CAATATCCCTGCTGCGCAGCCAGCTATGAATGGTAATCCGGGGATCAGCGCTCCGGTACCGTGCGATATCCGTCAGCGAAACGAATTCATTTTCAAAATCCGTCGTGTATATACCGATGTCAATTCCTTTGGCATGAATGATTTCCTTTACAGGCTTTCTTGCCATATCTTTATCCTTTCCCTGTCTCCGCAGTTTAGAGAACCCGTGCAGTTGCCAGCTTTGCTGATTTTTTTCTTTCAAAAAGTGAACTTTTTGGCATGATCAAGGCAATCAAGCTCAAAGCCATCCGGAGTATTCACCAAGGTCAAACCAAAGAAAGGAGTCTTTCCACGGTCATTGTAAACAACTTTTCGCTGGAAAGCAACAAAAAATCAAAAAATCAAAATAAATTTTAGAGTAGGCGACCTGTCCTCTGATGCCGTCCTCCTGCTAATCAGGGAGTTCGCCGCGAAAATTGGGCCGACCGATTATTTCGTACTTTATTTCCGTGAATAATTCGGAAAAATATCCCCCGGGGGTGCTTGTAGCACGCTCGGTTTTTTGTTATGCTTTCATGGACAGTTGGCCAGATGCGCGGCGCAGCGCAAGGTCGCGCAGCAAAAAGTCAAAGCAACAGACGCGTGACGCGTCACGGCGCAAACCCAGATGCGCGGCGTAGCGCAAGGTCACGAAGCGAAAAGACAAAGTAACATATGCACGGTGAGGCGGTATCGCAAGGCCACGCAGCGAAAGGTCAAGGCAGCGGACGCACGGTGTGGCACAACGCAAGGCCACGAAGCGAAAAGACAAAGTAACATATGCACGGTGAGGCGGTGTCGCAAGGTCACGCAGCGAAAGGTCAAAGCGACAGACGCATGGCGCGTCACGGCGCAAGCCAACACTTCGATGTGCGCAAATGAATGGCCGCATGGCGACAAGAGTAGCGGCATACGTATGGCATGGTGCGGAGACCGCAGGTTTGATTGGGAAACCTGATGGGAAAGCATAGGTCGGGAAAGAGAGTCTGGAGATGGAAAATTTTCGCATTTTTTGGAACCGATTTTGGGAACAATTTGGGAAGAAAAAGAGATGTGGCGTTATTGTAAGAACCATCGGGGCGGGTGCCCTGGCATTGCTTTTGGCCATTTTGTTTTTTTGTGGAAAACCGCATCGTTTGCAGGCGGCTGGCGGCGAAATTGTTCCTGGGGAAACGCTGGTATATGGCAGCGGGGATTATACGCGCATCAATCCCGCGATGGATGAGCATGGGGAAATCAATCTCCTGCTCTTTGACGGGCTGACCGCGCACGATGGCGAAAATCAGGTTGTCCCGGGGCTTGCGACGCGCTGGGAATATGATGCAAACACATACACGTATACCTTTTATTTGGACGCGCGCGCGCGTTGGCACGATGGGGCATCTGTGACGGCAGATGATGTGAAATTTACCATCGAGGCGATTCAAAATCCGGAAAACGCTTCGGAAAATGCGCCCAATTATGAGGATGTGGAGGAGATCACGGTGCTTGGGGATCACGCCATCGCATTCCGACTGGCTGCGACCAATGTGGCATTTTTGGACTATATGACCATGCCGGTATTGCCGAGGCATCTCCTGGAGGGAGAGGATATGCAAACGTCCGATTTCTTCCGCAATCCGATTGGAACAGGGCCGTACAAATTGGCATCCTGGGAGGAGGGGCAGGCGATCACGCTTGCCAAAAATGAGGAATATTTCAAAGGCGAGCCAAACATTGACACCATCATTTTTAAGATTGTGCCAGATGACAATGCCAAAGCATTGCAGCTCAAATCTGGAGAATTGGACCTTGCGCTTTTGACGCCAAAGGACGCGGCGACTTTTGCGGAGAATGGCCAATATCGCTGCTATGACATGAAAACGTCGGATTACCGCGGCATCCTTTTTAACTTTGCGCACCCCTACTGGCAGGACAACCGCGACCTCATTCCGGCGGTTTGTTATGGGATCGACCGACAGGCGATTGTGGATGCGGTGCTGCTCGGGCAGGGAATGCCGGCGTATGGGCCGCTCCAGCAAAATATTTACAACAATGCGGACGTGGAGCATTATGATTATAGTCCCCAAAAGGCCAGGGAAGTTCTGGAAAATGCAGGTTGCGCGATGGGGCAGGATGGGTATTATGCGCGAAATGGGGAAACCGTGGGCTTTGTGATCAGCGTCGGTGCGGGCGACCAGGTGCGCTTGGAAATTGCGCAAATTGCTGCGCAGCAGCTGCGGGAAATTGGCATGGATGTCACGGTGGAAATCCCGGCGCAGGTGGATTGGGCTGGGCAGATGGCCTACCTCATCGGCTGGGGCAGCCCCTTCGATGCGGACGACCATACCTACAAAGTGTTTGGCACGGAAAAAGGCGCAAATTACTCCAGTTACTCCAACACGCAAGTGGATCAATTTCTCGTCGAGGCGCGCCAGTCAGACGACCCTGCGGTGCGCAAAGAGGCATATGCGCATTTCCAGGAAGCGCTGGCACAAGACCCGCCGTTTGCGTTTATTTGCTACATCGACGCAAACTATGTCGCGGATGCATCCATTTCCGGCATTGACGCGGAAACAGTCATGGGGCATCACGGCGTGGGCATCTTTTGGAATGTGGAAGATTGGATCATTGAGAAATAGGATAGAGATGGGACATAGGCGATTTTTCATCTATTTTGGAAAGAAATTGGGCATTTTTTTCATCAGCGTGGTTCTCCTTTCTGTGACAGTTTTTTATGTGGCGAGAATTGCACCGGGAGATCCTTTGGTCGCTTATTATGGGGAGCGCGCGGAAAAAATGTCGCAACAGACGCGCGCGCAGGCGATGAAAAAACTCGGTTTGGACGCGCCCATCCATGTGCAATATTTCAAATGGGTTGCAAATGCGCTTCGCGGGGAATTTGGCATTTCCTACCAATATAAGCAACCCGTCACGGAAGTTATCGGCCAAAGAATTGCCAATACCATCCTTTTGGGAGGGGGCGGGTTTTTGTGCATTTTTGTGGCTTCCCTTTTGCTGGGGATTTTTTGTGCGTTGCAAAAGGACGCGCCCATTGACCGTATTTTGTGCAAAATTGGCGTGGTCGCCAGCTGCATCCCAGAGTTTTGGCTTTCCCTTGTGCTGATTCTGATTTTTTCCGTAAATCTCAAACTCCTGCCGAGCGGCGGCGCGTATAGCGTGGGAAAAGAGGGGGATGTGGCGGATCGCCTGTTGCATTTGTGTATGCCGCTTGCCGTGGTCGTTTTGTCGCACCTCTGGTACTATGCGTATTTGGTGCGCAACAAAATGGCGGAAGAGATGAAAAAAGACTATGTGCTTGTGGAGCGCGCCAAGGGATTTGGAAAAACGGCCATCCTTTTTCGCCATTGCTTGCCAAATGCCCTGCCGACATACCTTGCAACCATGGCAGTCGCCTTCCCTCATGTGTTGGGCGGTACCTATGTGGTGGAAAGCGTTTTTTCCTACCCGGGCATTGGCGCACTGTCGTATGACAGTGCAAGATACCGCGATTACAACCTTTTGATGGTGCTTTGTATGCTCACGGGCATACTCGTCCTGTTTTGCAATCTGTTAAGTCAAATCCTTGGCGAGCGCATCGACCCGCGTATGCGGGCGTGACGCAAAGATTGTTTCCAGCGATCGCTATCGTAAACGACGAAAGCGAAAATCATGTTGTTGTGTTTGCGATATGTGGCAGGGAAATATGGAGAAAATGGAAAATTTGGAGCAAATTGTGGCAGGAAAATATGGAGAAAATGGAAAATTTAGAGCAAATGGAAAAAAATTCGCATTGGCGGAATGGGAAACCTCTGGTGTCCATGGCTTTCTTGGTGTTCCTAATCTTAGGGTGTGTGTTTGCGGATATACTGGAAGTCAAAGATCCCGCTTACATGGATTTGTCGCATATCAGCCAAGCGCCAAATAGGGAATTTCTGTTTGGAACGGATCATCTGGGGAGAGATCTATTTTCCATGGTTTGGCATGGGGGCAGAATCTCTTTGTTTATCGGATTTCTCGCAACGGCGATTTCCACATTTCTCGCGGCGGTGATCGGCACTTTCAGTGGCATTTCTTCTCTGTGGGTGGATGCTTGCGTCATGCGCTTTGCGGATATTTTTTTGAGTATTCCATCCCTGCTTTTGGCGATTTTCTTACAAGCGATTTTGGGAAAACCAACGCCGTTGACGATTTCTTGCGTGATTGGCATGACCAGCTGGGCGGGCATGGCCAAGGTCGTGCGCGCGGAGGTGCGGCAGATGAGAAATAGCGAATATGTGCAGGCATCCCGCTGCATGGGTGCCGGCTTTTTCCACATTCTCGGCCGCCACCTTGCGCCCCATTTTTTCGCGTCCATCCAGTTCATGGTCGTCATGAATGTCAGAAATGCCATCCTTGCGGAATCCACTCTGAGCTTCCTGGGCATGGGGCTGCCCTTGGAGGTCCTCTCGTGGGGAAGCATCCTCTCGCTTTCGGAAAGGGCGCTGATGACCGGAGCCTGGTGGGTGGTGCTCATCCCGGGGGCATTTCTCGCGGCCACCTTACTTTGCCTGACAAATATTGCAAGCCAGAGAAACGATCCGCGTCAAATCGCCATGGGGTGAGCGCGCCGCTCACCCATCAAGCGTCACCGCGTATACATCTTTTTGTCAATGCGTGAGCGCGCCGCTCACTCCCCAAGTCTCACTTTGCAAGTTTTTTTGTAGCA
The DNA here is from genome assembly GCA_964455335.1 of uncultured Marvinbryantia sp. Lineage (GTDB taxonomy): Bacteria > Bacillota > Clostridia > Lachnospirales > Lachnospiraceae > Marvinbryantia. The sequence continues at coordinate 2,455 of CAYVVW010000105.1, read as the reverse complement.
CCCAATCCCATATTTTCGTATGGTTTTCACACGGGTGTACTGGAACGCAGCCGCATACCGCCGCGCATCCATCTGCCCCAGGGCATCCTCGCAGGCACGTTCCAATTCCCCATCTTCCGCGTATTTCATTTCGATGACGATGCCCGTCTCGCCATCCTCCGACTTTGCCAGAATATCCGCATATCCATCGCCGGCCTCGCGGTTGGAAAGGACGTCCCACCGCTCATTTGCCATCAGGACGCCGAGCATGATGCCGTGGTAGAAGCCCTCTTTGCGCGCATTTGGCACGGCTCTGTCGCGGATGCTGATGGACTTTTCCAGATATTGCGCGAAGAGCTGCTCCACAGTGGGCGCATCCCCATGTATCAAGGCAGTGCAGAAACGATCCAGCGTGCCCGTGTCCGTCCGGACTCCCTCTTTGAAATACTCCCGAATTTGCGTCACAAAAACGTCTCGCACCTCGAGATTGGGGATGACGAGCTGCCTGACGCGCCCGTCCGGTTTTCCGCACTGCGTCAGGTAGCCCGTCGCAAAGAGCAGGCTCCAAACGTTGTCGATGTTGTCATACATATCCTGATAGGTGAGTTCCTCATGGATTTCTTTTTGGATGGATTCACCGGCCACCAGGCGCTCGATTTCGCTTCGGGTCTGGTGGCCCGCCATCCCGATAAAGCGTTTTACCGCGTCATTCCCGCTGGTGTTGATCCAGTAGTTTTTCGGCGCGGCATTCGGGTCGTCCAAAAGGGAATCGCAGAAATTCAGCACATCCCAGGGGCAGTAAACATCCGTATTTCCAAACCGGTAACCGTTGTACCAGCGCTTTGCCGTGGCGTAGCTTTCGGGATATCCGTAATAGGACAAAAGCACCTGGACTTCCCCGTTCGTGAAACCAAAATACTCGCTAAAGCGCGCGTCGGTAATAGAACGGATTTTCAAGTTGTTCAGCCCCGTGAAAATGCTCTCTTTCGAGATGCGCAGGCATCCCGTCAGCACAGCAAATTCCAGGCTGCCATTCGTTTTGAGCGCGCTGCCAAGCAGGCCCCGCATCAGGGAACTCATTTGCCCATAATAGCCGTTTGCGTGCGCTTTCGCAAGCGGGACATCATACTCGTCGATCAGCAAGACGGCCTTCGTGCCAAAGTGCTTTTCCAAAAGTTCGCTAAGCAGCTTTAGGCTGCCGGTGAGCGTGCTCTTTCGCATGTCATCATTGAGCAGTTTTTCATACCTGCTTTTTTCGAATTGACTCAAGTGTTTGCTATCCGCCAGGAAGTCAAATCGGCTGGCCACGTCCAGGACAAGGTTCACCATGACCTGGTAGGCCTCCTGGTAATTGTCACCCTCAATGTCCTTTAGGGAAAGGAAAATAACAGGGTATTTCCCCATGTATTGCGCGCAAAGATCCGCCTCTTTCGCAATTTCAAGCCCGTCAAAAATGCGCTTGTCGCCATCCATGGAAAAGAAGTGCGCGAGCATGCTCATGTTCAGGGACTTGCCAAACCGGCGCGGGCGGGTGAAAAGGGTCACTTCCGACCAGTTGTGCAGCAGTTCCCGAATCAGCCCAGTCTTGTCGGCATAGTAAAAATCTTTCTTACGAAGTTTTTCAAAATTCTCATATCCGATCGGCAACATCTTCTTTCCATACATTTGACAACCCCCTGGTACTGTGAACGATGTTCATCCGTTTGTCTGTTTGTCCTGGTGCTCTTTATCGCAAACGGCAAATATTCTTGTCGTTTACGATAGCAGTATACCACGGAGTTGGATTTCGTGACAACAGGGAACGTGTAACTTTTTTGGGATTTGGCATACTCACAATCATAACCAAGTACCTGCAGCTGTTGGTGAACTATCGTAAACGACAAAAGTATTTGAGGCGTTCAAAAAGAAGCAGTATCGCTTTGGGGGATCGAGAAGCTTATAACGTAACAATCCCGATTTCCTTCAAGTATCCATAAATTCCATCGTACCATTCACGCTTACGAGTTGGATCGTCGTCGCTTCCGGTGGGAATGAAGATTGCCATACCTTGCCGGGCACGGGTGAGCAATACGCGGTATGCGTTTTTCAGATAGAGGCGATCTTCTTTGGAGTTAACGTTGTTCCAACGGTCGCCGGAAAAACTTTTGTAGATCCAATTTCCATCCACATAGCGATAATCGGCATCCCATGCGACGATGGCGTAATCGAGTTCCAAGCCTTGGATATCAAACTCCGTCACCACGTCCTCCAGCATATAACTGGAACGTACGTCTTCCTTGCCATTTAAAAACCAATTGGTAACATGGATCTGATTCTTCACGAAAATCCCTTCTGGCTTAAGGCGCAATGCACCGCTACTGGCCAACAGGCCATAACGGGTTGTACCTTGACATTGGTTACGAACCCATTCTTTTGCTTTATTTAGTGCCTGCTGATTAAAACGGTATTACAACCAGCCTATCGGGCCAATACGGAG
>CAYVVW010000104.1:0-7243 GCA_964455335.1 uncultured Marvinbryantia sp. | reverse complement strand
GGATTTTTTTAAATTTTTTTTCATGAATACCAGGGGGAGAAGTGGCAAACTCGGGGGATTGTGGGAGTGCGAAGCACGAAACAATCCGTAAGGCATCTTTTTACCGCAGTATCATTCCATTCTTCCGTTCGTTTTGTTTTTCATTGACTTTCCACTGTTTCGGTGTTACACTAGGTGAAAATGCGTAAAGAGGTGGGGCGGCAATGATTGACAACAAGAAAGTGCTTTTTAGCGGCATGCAGCCGACGGGGGAGCTGACCTTGGGCAATTACCTGGGGGCGCTGCATAACTGGGTTTCCCTAAGCGATGCATACGAGTGTTTTTATTGCGTGGTAGACGCGCACGCCATTACCGTGCGCCAGGATCCCGCCACCTTGCGCAGGCGCGCCAGAGCCTTGCTGATTCAGTATATTGCCGCCGGGCTGGATCCGAAAAAGGCGTGTATCTATTACCAGTCGCACGTGTCGGCGCACGCGGAGCTTGCGTGGATTTTGAACTGCTATACCTACGTGGGGGAGCTGGGCCGCATGACGCAATTTAAGGACAAGTCGTCCAAGCACGCGGAAAATATCAACGCGGGCCTGTTCACCTACCCCGTTTTGATGGCGGCGGATATCCTGCTTTACCAGACGGATGTCGTGCCCGTCGGCGTTGACCAAAAGCAGCACTTGGAGCTTGCGCGGGACGTGGCCATGCGCTTTAATGGCATCTACGGCGAGGTCTTTACCGTGCCGGAGCCGTATATCGGCAAGGCGGGCGCGAAGGTGATGAGCCTGCAAAACCCGGAGAAGAAGATGTCGAAGTCGGACGAGAACCCGAACGCCAGCATTTTTTTGACGGACGATCCGGACACGGTGGCCAGGAAGTGCAGGCGGGCCGTCACGGACTCCTTTGGGGAGGTGCGCTACCGGGACGCGCAGCCGGGCGTGAAGAATCTCATCGACATCTATTGCGCGTGCGAGGGTGTGGCTCCCGCGCAAGTGGAGCGGGATTTCGCGCAAAAGGGATATGGCGAGTTAAAATCCGCCGTCGCGGAAGCGGTCAATGGGCGGTTCCGGCCGCTGCAGGCGGAAGTGGCGCGCCTGGAGAAAGACAAAGCCTACATCGACGGCGTGATCAAGGAAAATGCGGAAAAGGCGTCGTATTTTGCGGGAAAAACTTTGCGGAAGGTACAAAAAAAGATCGGGTTTCCAGAGCGCATAAGGTAAGAGACGTAAAAAATGACTATGGGGGCTTAGAGATGCGTTATGGCTGAGGATTTGCTTGCATTAAACAAAGAGTTGTTTGACATTTTGGAGGACAGCCTGGAGGGATCGTTCATCTTCATGTATGACATGCGCGCAGGGCATATCCGCTGGAGTAAGTCCGCCCTGGAGTATTTCAACATGGGGGAGCATGTGGACCCGGACTTAAAGACGGGCACGATCCCATGGCTGAAGTTTATCCACCCGGAGGACCGCCACATCTTTTTGGACAGCTACGACAGGATGATGCGCGGCGAGACCGACAAGCACGTGTGCGAGTACCGCGCCATCAACCGCTATGGCGTCTATGTCTGGCTGATGTGCAAGGGAACGATGCGGCGCGACGAAGCGGGCAAGCCGGTTTTCTTTGCGGGCGCGATGACCAATTTGGGGCACATCGGCAAATATGACGGCACGACCAACCTGAAGAACATCTACGAGTTTCGGTCGGACTTGTTTAAGTGGATGTACGGCAGCGGCGAGGGCGGGCGAAAGGCCGGCATTATGATGGTTGGCATCAACCATTTCGGGCACATCAACGAGAAGTATACGTATATGTTTGGCAACAAGGTGCTGCGCCAGTTCGGCAAGCAGCTGCGGGAGAAAAAGACGGACACCGTCGAGTTTTACCGGATGGACGGCGACAAGTTCGCCTGCTTTTATCCGAATGCCACCAGGGCCGACTTGTCGCGCGTGTTCCGGGAGATACAGGACATCACCGCGCACGCAATCTACGTGGAAAACAAGCACATTCCCTTTACGGTCTCCGCGGGCGCGCTCTTTTACCCGGAGGACGGGCAGGACATCGAGACGATCCACCGCAACCTGGAATATGTGCTGCAGTGGGCGAAAAAGAGCGACGAAAAGGATGTGGAGTTTTTCTCAAAGGAGATTTTGGACGCCTCTTTGCGCGAGGCGGAGATGCTGGAGGATCTGCGCGACGCGGTTCGCGACCATTGCAGGGGGTTTTTCCTCTGTTACCAGCCCATCATCAATACCTACTCCGGCGATCTGTGCAGCTGCGAGGCGCTGGTGCGCTGGAAAGATAAGACGGGGCGGCGCGTCTCGCCCATGGAGTTTATTCCTCTGCTTGAGAGCACGGGCGACATCATCGACGCGGGGAAATGGATTTTGGACACAGGGCTTTCGCAATTGCATGAGTGGCAAAAGCGGCTGCCAGAGCTTAAGATGAATATCAACGTCTCCTATTTGCAATTCCAGGACCCGGACTTTATCCCATTTGTCCTGGAACGGCTGGATACGTACCACGTGCCGGCGGAGACGTTGGTGCTGGAACTGACGGAGACCTGCAAGGTGAGCGACGTGGAGCGGCTGCGCATGGAGTTTGAGAACCTGCGAAGCCGGGGCATCCGGGTCGCGCTGGACGATTTCGGGACGGGATATGCGTCCGTCAGCTCGTTAAAGGACTTGCCGATCGATTCTGTGAAGATCGACCACGGGTTTGTGTCGCAGCTGACGAAGAAGCAGTCCGACCGCCACATCATCGAATACTTGATCAACCTGAGCCAAAAGCTCGGGCTTGAAGTCTGCGTGGAGGGCATCGAGACGGCAGCCATCCGCAGCATCGTGCAGGCCTACGCGCCTGACAGCCTGCAGGGGTATTATTTCTCGCATCCCTTAGAGGCGGACGACTTTTACGTGCAGTTTGTGCGGTAGCGTATCAGGCATCTTTTTACCGTGAAATCATCATACATATCGTATGTAGAAAGGCAGGTGAACGCAATGGACGCAGGTGGCAGTTACCCTTCTTTGGAAGGACGATTATGGAACTTCATAACGGAAGGGGAGATGGCTCATGGAGAAAGAGATTTTCGAGGGGCTTTTGCTGGCGCGCGAGTACAAGGCGGTGCGCAGCATTCTCAACGTGATGAATGCGGTGGACATTGCGGTTCTTCTGTCCGAGCTGGAGGATAAGAGCCTGGTGCTGGCCTTCCGCCTGATCCCAAAGGACAAGGCGGCGGATGTGTTTGCCAACATGGACAGCGCGCAGCAGAGCAACCTCGTGGAGATGTTTACGGAGCGGGAGCTGAAAGTCATTTTGGACGAGCTTTTCCTGGATGACACGGTGGACCTTTTGGAGGACCTGCCCGCAAACCTGGTGACGCGCATCCTGGAGGCAGTAGGGCCGGAAAAGCGCAACCAAATCAACGTGCTGCTCAATTACCCGGACGACAGCGCCGGGAGCATCATGACCACGGAATACGTGGACTTGCGCAAGGACACGACCGTCGCGCAGGCGATGCGGCACATCAAGCGCGTGGGGATTCACAAAGAGACGATTTACACCTGTTACATTCTCGAGCACCGCAGGCTCGTCGGCATCGTCACGGCAAAAGATTTGATGACCATGGACGACGACGTCTCCATGGCGGAGATCATGGAGACGGAGATCAAGTATGTGACGACGCACACCGACCAGGAGGAAGTGGTGCGGCTATTCCGCAAGTATGACCTTCTGGCGCTGCCCGTGCTGGACGCGGATGGCCTGATGGTCGGCATCGTCACGGTGGACGACGCCATGGATGTCATGGTGGACGAGGCCACCGAGGACATCAGCAAAATGGCCGCGGTCAACCCCAGTGAAAAGCCCTATTTTGAGACGACGGTTCTGCAGCACGTCAAGAACCGCATCGTCTGGCTGCTGTTTTTGATGCTGTCGTCCACGGTCACGGGCATTCTCATCACCAATTACGAAAAGGCATTTGAGGCGGTGCCGCTTCTGGTGTCCTTCATCCCGATGCTCACGGGAACGGGCGGGAACTGCGGCTCCCAGACTTCGGCGTTGATCATCCGCGGGATTGCCCTGGACGAGATTCATTTTCGGGATATTTTCCGCGCGATGTTTAAGGAATTTCGCGTGGCGATTTTGGTCGGCGCCGTGCTCGCGTGCGCAAATGGCGCGCGCATCCTTTGGATGTACCAGGACGCGGCCCTGGCGTGGATTGTGGGCCTGTCCTTGATTTTCACGATCATCTTGTCCAAGCTGATCGGGTGCGTGCTGCCGCTTTTGGCCACGAGGTTTCACATTGACCCGGCGCTCGTGTCCGCGCCCATCATCTCCACCATGGTCGACACGTGCTCGATTCTCATCTACTTTCACATTGCGACAGCGTTTCTGTCCAAGTTGTGACAGGCATCGGGGCAGGCTGTCCGAAAACAAATCTATTTGGGCTTGGATGTGCCTTGGTGGCTCGGATGGGATATGACCTGGCGGTGCGCGTGCGGAGGTGTCTTGTGGGATGAGGCGGGCAAGGGTTCTGCCGGTTCGGGTATCGAGATGCCGCGCGTGGGGCTTGGCGGCACGCGTGCGAAATAAGGAGCGAGGAGGTATCAGAATGAGAATATGTGGTTTTTTTGCGGCATTGGCGGTTCTTTTTGCCGTGCTTTGCGTCCCATTTGACGCAAGTGCCGCAGAGTACCGGTGGGTTTCGGACGGAAATGGCATCAAGCGGTGCTATAAGGATGGAAAATTGGTGCGCAACAGCTGGGTGGGCGACCGCCATTTGAACGCGGACGGCGTCATGGACCGGGACAAGTGGCTGACACGCAAGATTGACGGCGTGAAAAAGACGGTATTCGTGCGCCAGGATGGGCGCATGATCGAGAATTTCAAGGCGGGGTGGCAGCAGATCGGCGACAAATACCTGTATTATACGTCCGCCGGCGTGCGGGTGCGCAAAAAATGGATCAACATCCCGCTGATCGGGCAATATTATGTGAACAAAAACGGCGTCCGCGTGACGGGGCTGCGCAAGTTTTCGGATGGCTTCCGCTATTTTGACGAGGACGGGAAAAGCCAGGTCGGCTGGGTCAAGCTGAAAGTGACGGAAAATGGCAAGACCGTGACCAAGCGGTATTACTTTAAGTCCGGGACGCGCCTGGCGCTGCGGAACGGTTTTTTCCGATTCCCGAGCGGAAAAGTCTTTGCGTTTGACAAGAAGGGCGTCCAGCAGACGGGCTGGGTGGCTTCGAGCGCGGGGAAATATTACTATTTTGACCGCGAGATGAAAACGGGCTGGATCAACGTGGACGGCAGCCGGTATTACCTGGACGCGTCCGGCGCGCGCGTGACCGGAGTCTATGGCGTTGGCAGGAAGCTCTATTATTTCGACGAAAACGGGGTCATGCAATATGACCAGACCGTGGAATATGAAGGCAGGACGTACATCGTGGAGGAAAACGGAGAGTGCGTGCTGGTGCCGGACACGGCCGCGCCGACCGCGGATATGCTCTTTTTCCTGCAGTTTGAGTCGGGGTCTGAGGCTTACCGGCAGACCGGCGGCGACCACGGCAACGCGTGCGGCGCGTACCAGTTCGACAACCGCTACTCCCTGCTGCCGTTTGTGAAGTACGCTTACTCGCAAAATGCGGTGCTCTGCAAAGAGTTTAAGAAATATGTGGGGCTGACCGACGGCACGCAGCTAAAGAGCAACAAGAAGTTTTACAAGGCCTGGAGGGCGATCTACAAGCGCAACCCGAAGCTCTTTGCGGAATTGCAGGATATGTTCGCCAGGGTCAACTACTACGACCCCGTGGAGCAGCGGCTCGCGATGGCGGGCATCGATCTCGCGACCCGATCGGACGCGGTGAAGGGCGCGGTCTACAGTTACTCCATCCAGCATGGGCAGGAGAATGCCATCGCGGCGGTGCTCGCGTGCAAGATCAAGAGCGAGACGACGGACAAGAAGTTTTTGAAGAAATTGTATAGCTACCGCATCAAGCAATTCCCGGCATACGAAATCCGCTATTCGCAGGAGTACCAGGTGGCGCTCTCGAAATTGTCGCTGCTATCGTAAGCGACAAATGTATTTGCCGTTCGCGATAGTCCCCTCTGGGAGGAGGCGCGCGAATTTGCTGCGGAATCATGCGTTCGCGGCGCAAATGCGGCGCGGCGAACGACGAAAACGAAAATCCGTTTGTCGTTTGCCATAGAGTGGAAAGGAAAATGGGCAAGGGGGCAGCATGATCGCCTATTTAAAGGGAACATTGGTGGAAATCAGGGAAACCGCGGCCGTTTTGGAGATCGCGGGCATTGGCTACCGCGTCTTTGTGACCGCGCGGGACGCATCCCGTTTGCGTGTCGGGGAGACCGTCCAGCTGCACACCTTTTTGCACGTGCGCGAGGATGCCATGCAGCTGTTCGGATTTTGCGACAGGGAGGATCTGGGGGTCTTTCGGCTGCTTTTGGGGGTCAATGGCATCGGCCCCAAGGCGGCGCTTGGCATCCTCTCCGTGTTTGGGGCGAACGACTTGCGTTTTGCCGTCCTCGCGGACGACGTGAAGCTGCTCGCGTCCGCGCCGGGAATCGGCAAAAAAACGGCGCAAAAGCTGATTTTGGAGCTGCGCGACAAGCTGAGCCTGCAGGAGGCTTTTGCGGAGCGCGCGAATGTTGCGGCGGCCGCGTCGCCCGCGCAAACGGATTCCGGGCAGGAGGCCGTGCAGGCGCTCGTCGCCCTGGGGTATTCCGCGAGCGACGCCTTAAGGGAGGTGCGCGCGGTGGATGCAAAGGGCATGGAGACAGAAGATCTGCTGCGCGCGGCCCTGCGGCAGCTGTCGGCGCAGTAGGCGCCGTCGGGGCGGTTGGAAAAAGAGAGTGAGGCGGACATGGGCAAGCGGATCATACAGACAGAGGCCATGGCGGAGGACGCACTTGTAGAGACAAGCCTGCGGCCAAAGACGCTCTCGGAATACATCGGGCAGGAGAAGGCGAAGCAAAACCTGAACATTTTCATCGAAGCGGCAAAGCAGCGGGGCGACTCCCTGGATCACGTGCTCTTTTACGGGCCTCCGGGGCTTGGAAAGACGACGCTGGCCGGAATCCTGGCAAATGAGATGGGCGTCAACCTCAAGGTGACATCCGGCCCTGCCATTGAAAAGCCGGGGGAGATGGCCGCCATCCTCAACAATTTGCAGGCGGGCGACGTCCTGTTTGTGGACGAGATCCACCGCCTGAACCGGCAGGTGGAGGAGGTCCTCTA
>CAYVVW010000103.1:0-7334 GCA_964455335.1 uncultured Marvinbryantia sp. | reverse complement strand
GCAAAAGAAGCAGCTTCGCCGGATGATCGGATTTACCTTCAAGCGTCACCCCTCCATCAACTTCCCGGAGGAGCATTTGCAGGCATTAGAAAGGTTGCTGCAAGTCCGCGTCAGAGAGTTGCTGGCATGTCTGTCTCCGATTTCGCCCGATCTTTCAACTTGACAATGGGGCGAAATTTTTATATGATGGAGTCGCTTGTATTTTTTTTGGACAAGGTTTGCGGACCACGCGTTTTGGGAGTCAGTGCCATACGTCCTGTGCTGTGAAAATGCGGCTGGGATCGACTCTGTTGGGTCGATCGGGTCTGTCGGTAGGAGCATGCGCAGGTTGTGTGATCACAGCCTGCATTTTTGTCGTAAACGACAAATGTATTGGAATCGCGGGGGAATTTTGTATAAAATTTGACAGGAGGGTGGCGCATGGGAGACGAAAAACAGACATTAGACCAAAATCGCGCGCCGATTTACGAGGCGCTGCTTCGGTTTCGCCAGATGCGCGTGGTCCCATTTGACGTGCCGGGGCACAAGCGGGGTCGCGGAAATCCGGAATTGACAGAATTTCTGGGGGAGCGCTGTGTCAGCATCGATGTCAACAGCATGAAGCCATTGGACAATCTGTGCCACCCGATCTCCATCATCCGCGAGGCGGAGGAGCTGGCGGCGGATGCCTTTGGGGCGGCGCATGCATTTCTCATGGTGGGCGGCACCACAAGCTCCGTGCAGAGCATGGTGCTCTCTGTCTGCAAGCGCAAGGACAAGATCATCCTGCCGCGCAATGTGCACCGCAGCGTCATCAACGCTCTGGTTCTGTGCGGCGCGGTTCCGGTTTATGTCAACCCGGAAGTCGACCAGAAGCTCGGCATCTCGCTTGGGATGGAGCGCGACCAGGTGGCAAGGGCGATTCGGGAAAATCCGGACGCAGTGGCGGTTTTGGTGAACAATCCCACATACTACGGGATTTGCCCCGACCTTCGCGCCATTGTGAAGATGGCGCACGACGCGGGAATGTATTGCCTGGTGGACGAGGCCCACGGCGCGCATTTTTATTTTGGCGACAATATGCCCGTCGCCGCCATGGAGGCGGGGGCGGACTTATCGGCGGTCTCCATGCACAAGAGCGGCGGCAGCCTCACGCAGTCGAGCCTGTTGCTGACGGGCCCGAACATGAGCGCGGGACACGTGCGGCAGATCATCAACCTGACGCAGACCACGTCCGGCAGCTACCTCTTGATGTCCAGCCTGGACATCAGCAGGCGCAACCTCGCCTTGCGCGGGCGCGAAACCTTTGCGAAAGTCGTCAGCATGGCAGAGTACGCGCGCGAGGAAATCAACGCCATCGGCGGGTATTACGCATTTGGCAAGGAGTTGGTCAACGGCAATTCGATCTTTGATTTTGACCCGATCAAGCTCAGCGTCCACACGCGCGACATCGGGCTGGCCGGCATCGAGGTCTACGACATCTTGCGCGACGAATATGACATCCAAATCGAGTTTGGCGACATTGGAAACATCCTGGCATACCTGTCGATCGGCGATCGCCCGCAGGAGCTGGAGCGGCTGGTGAGCGCCCTTGCGGAAATTCGCCGCAGGTACCAGACGAGCAGCCACGGCCTGCTCAGCCAGGAGTACATCGATCCCCAGGTGGTCACAAGCCCCCAGGAGGCGTTTTATGCGCCAAAGCGCAGCGTTCCCCTGGAAGAAAGCGTGGGCCTTGTGTGCAGCGAGTTTGTGATGTGCTACCCGCCCGGCATCCCGATTCTGGCACCCGGCGAGCGCATTACGCCCGAAATCCTCGATTACATCACCTATGCAAAAGCGAAAGGGTGTTCCATGACAGGCCCGGAAGATCCCGACATCTGCAACCTCAACGTGCTGCAGGATGCGACGTAAGCCCGGCTCATCCCTTTGTGATGCCAGGGCAGCCAGCCCTTTCCCGCGAAATGCTTGCATGTCGGTAGGAAAGGGCCCGATGAAACATCGTGCCAAATGCCCGGTGGAACATTGTGCCAAATGCCCGATATGAGGAAAAATGGGGTGCGCAGTGTCATTTTCTAAAAACGAGGACGCAGGGAGATAGGAGGAGATCGGTTTGGAATTGTGGTTTAGCGAATTTCATACGCCGGATGTCAAGCACAGCATTCGGGTCAACCGGCATTTGTATTCCAAAAAAAGTGATTACCAGCAGATAGATATTTTCGACACGCCCGAGTTTGGCCGCGTGCTTGCCTTGGACAACAATGTGATGCTCACCGAGCGCGACGAATTTATTTATGACGAGATGATCACCCATGTGCCGATGGCGGTGCACCCGAACATTCAGGATGTCCTGGTGATCGGCGCGGGAGACGGGGGCGTCGTGCGGGAGCTGACACGCTACGAAACGGTGCAAAAGATTGACCTCGTGGAGATGGACCCGCAAGTGGTGGAGGCGTGCCGGACGTATTTGCCGGAAAATGCCTGCCGCCTCGACGACGCGCGCGTGCACATTACCTTTGACAATGCCCTGCGCTTCATTCGCCGCTGCACGCAGCAATATGACCTCATCATCGTCGACTCCACAGACCCGTTTGGCCCGTCGGAGGGATATTTCACGCGGGAATTTTACGGCATTTGCTACAATGCCCTGCGCGAGGACGGCATCATGGTCAACCAGCAGGGAAGCCCGTTTTACAAGCACGACGCGGAGGAAATGCAAAGGAGCCACAAGCGGATTGCGAGCACGTTTCCCGTCAGCCGCGTCTACCAGGCACACATTCCCACCTATGCGGCCGGGTATTGGCTGTTTGGCTTTGCGAGCAAAAAGTACCACCCGGTTGACGACCTCAATGTGGCAAAATGGCGGTCGATGCACCTAAAGACGCGGTATTATACCACGAAATTGCACATTGGCGCATTTTACCTGCCCGCGTTTTTGGAGCGGATGCTCGAGGAGGTGGAGTGACATGCGGCCAAATGTCGAGACGTTTTTGGGGTGCGACGCGGCGTATGAGGATGCGTCCATCGTCCTTTTTGGCGCGCCGTTCGACTCCACGACTAGCTTTCGCCCGGGGGCGCGGTTCGGCCCGTCCGCCATGCGCCACGAAAGTTTTGGTTTGGAGACTTATAGCCCTTACCAGGAAAAGGATTTGGCAGACTGCGCGGTCTTTGACAGCGGCGATTTGGAGCTGTGTTTTGGGGACGCCGCGCGCGCGCTTTCGGACATCGAGGGGCGCGCCGCGCAAATCCTGCGTGATCAAAAGCTGCCGGTTCTCATCGGCGGGGAACACCTGGTCACTCTGGGGGCGGTGCGCGCGGCCTATGCGGCGCACCCTGACTTGCACGTCATCCAGTTCGACGCCCACGCCGACTTGCGCGAGGACTACCTCGGCGCGCGCTTGAGCCACGCCTGCGTCATGCGGCGCGTCCACGAATTGCTGGGCGACGGGCGCGTCCACCAATTTTGCATCCGCAGCGGGGATCGGCCGGAGTTTGCATTTGCAAAGGAACACACGCAGATGTGCCTGTTTGGGTTTGCGGGCCTGGAGGAACTCTGTGAAAAACTGGCGCGGGAAAAAACGCCCACCTACCTGACCATCGACCTGGACTGCCTGGACCCGTCGATTTTTCCGGGAACAGGAACGCCAGAGGCGGGCGGCGTCAGTTTTCCGGAACTTTTGCGCGCCATGCGCGCCGTCTGCGGGACAGCCGTCGTGGCGGCAGACCTCAATGAGCTTGCGCCCATGCTGGACGCGAGCGGGGCATCCACCGCCGCCGCCTGCAAGCTGCTGCGCGAGCTGCTTCTGGCACTGCCATCATATTCATGATGTTTCTTATGTCGAGCATTTGGCGCGATGGAACATCGTGCTAAGCTCTACCAACCTGCAAGTATGTCGTGGGAAAGGGTTTGCTACCTTGGCATCGTATTAACATTAGAAGATCATTAACATTAGAAGAGGAGAGGGATTCAGATGAGCAAAGTACTTGTGATCGGTTGTGGCGGGGTGGCATCCGTGGCAATCCAGAAATGCTGCCAGGCAAGCGAAGTTTTTACGGATCTTTGCATCGCCAGCCGGACAAAGGCGCGCTGCGACGCATTGGCGGCATCGCTTGCAAACAAGACGGCCACACGTCTCACGACGGCGCAGGTCGATGCCGATGACGCGTGGCAGGTGGAGGAGCTCATCCGCCGCTATCAGCCGGATCTCGTGATGAATCTCGCCCTGCCATACCAGGATTTGTCCATCATGGACGCTTGCCTGGCGTGCGGCGTCAATTACATGGACACGGCCAATTATGAGCCGGAAAACACCAATGACCCGGCCTGGCGCGCCATCTATGAGAAGCGCTGCAAAGAGCAGGGATTTTCGGCCTATTTTGACTACAGCTGGCAGTGGGCATACCGCGAGAAATTTGAAAAGGCCGGGCTTGTCGCCCTTTTGGGGTGCGGGTTTGACCCCGGCGTCACGCAAGCCTACTGCGCCTACGCAAAAAAGCACGAATTTGACACCATCGACACCATTGACATTCTCGACTGCAACGGCGGCGACCACGGCTATCCCTTTGCGACGAATTTCAATCCGGAAGTCAATCTGCGCGAAGTTTCCGCGCCGGGCAGTTATTGGGAAAACGGCCATTGGGTGGAAGTGCCCGCGATGAGCATTCACCGCACTTACACGTTCGACGAGGTGGGCGAAAAAGACATGTATTTGCTCCACCACGAGGAGATTGAATCGCTTGCCGCAAATATTCCGGAGGCGCGGCGCATCCGTTTCTTTATGACATTTGGCCAAAGCTACCTCACCCACATGAAATGCCTGGAAAACGTGGGCATGCTTTCCACGGAGCCCATCCAATTCGAGGGGAGAGAGATCGTGCCGATCAAGTTCCTAAAGGCGTTGTTGCCCGACCCCGCAAGCCTTGGCCCGCGCACGGTCGGAAAGACCAACATCGGCTGCATTTTTACCGGAAAAAAAGATGGGCGGGAGAAAACATATGCCATCTACAACGTCTGCGACCACCAGGCATGCTACCGCGAGGTGGGCAGCCAGGCGATCAGCTATACCACGGGCGTGCCGGCCATGTGCGGCGCATTGATGCTGCTTCAAGGGAAATGGAACACCAAGGGCGTCCACACCGTGGAGGAATTTGACCCAGACCCGTTTTTGGACGCGCTGGAAATCTATGGGCTTCCCAAAAAAGAGACGCATCATCCCGCGTTGGTGGAGTAACCGATCATGCTGCTCGCGCAGCGCAAATTCGGCGCAGCAAACGACGAAAGCGAAAACCGTTTTGTCATTTGAGACAAAAATATTTGAAAAGAGGAAATCGTTCGGCGACGACGGGGGAGGCAGGATGGATAGGAAGGACATTGGCGTAACCGCAGAAGGACGTTGCGACAAAGATGCGCGCCCGCCATTTGCCCATCTCGCGGGGCAGCCGTGGCAGGATTTGTTCGGAAAACTGCCAACGCCCTGTTACATTTTGGATGAGGGGCAGCTCAAGAAAAATGGCGAGATCCTGTGCGCCTTGCAGCAGCGCACGGGTTGCCGCATTTTGCTTGCGCAGAAGGCCTTTTCCAATTTTCCGCTCTACCCCGTCCTTGCGCCCTATTTGGCGGGAACGGAGGCGAGCGGCCTTTATGAGGCGCGCCTCGGCGCGGAGGAGATGGCGTCGGGCGAAGTGCATGTGTTTTGCGCCGCATACCAGGAGGAAACGTTTGGCGAAATCCTGCGCTATGCAGACCACATCGTGTTCAACTCGCTGCGCCAGCTTGCCGCGTTTGGCCCTCTGGCAAAGGATGCGGGGAAGCAGGTGGGGCTGCGCATCAACCCGGAGTGTTCCACGCAAACCGGCCACGCAATCTACGACCCCTGCGCGCCCGGAAGCCGTTTGGGTGTCACGCGTCGGCAATGGGATCGGGAAGGGGCGGAGGGGCTTTTTTCCCTATTGGATGGGCTGCATTTTCATACCTTGTGCGAGCAGGATGCGGATGCCTTGCAAATAACCCTGCGCGCGGTGGGGGAATCCTTCGGTGACATTTTGCCGCGAATGAAATGGCTAAACTTCGGGGGCGGACACCACATCACCCGCCCGGGGTACGACCTTGCGACTCTGGAGACATGCATCACGGATGCGCAAGAACGCTGGGGACTTTTGGCATACCTAGAGCCGGGCGAGGCGTGCGCCCTCAATGCGGGGTACTTGTGCGCGCGCGTGCTGGACATCGTGGAAAATGGCGCATACCGCATCGCCATCTTGGACGCGAGCGCCGCCTGCCACATGCCGGATGTCATCGAAATGCCCTACACGCCGCCGCTTTACGGGGCAACATCCGCACAAGAGGCAGAAGCGCGGGATGCGTCAGAGGCTGGTGCTGCGCATCAGGATCGGGAAAGCAAAACCATAGGGGAAGTGCCTGTGACAGAAGCTGCAGAGCCGTATGTCTACCGCCTGGCCGGACCGACGTGCCTGGCGGGGGACATCATCGGGGATTACCATTTCCCGCACCCCCTGCAAGTGGGCGATCGCCTTCTGTTTGGCGACATGGCCATCTATACGACATGCAAAAATAACACATTTAATGGGATGCCGCTGCCAGACATCTGGAAATGGGGCGAGAATGGCGCCCTGACGCGTCTGGCGCATTTTGGATACCAAGATTTCAAATATCGGCTTGGGGCAGGCGGGAAGCAGGACCTTTGGACGCATGGATCATGATTCATATCATGAAATTGCAGCGGAGGTACGCAAGTTGCGGGAAGGGGGCATACATATGCCAAGGACGGTGGCCATTGGGGAGGAGTTCTTTGCAACGCTTCGGGAGAAAAATTTATTTTATGTTGACAAGACGGACTTCATCCGCCAGTGGTGGGACAGCGAGACGAAGGTGACTGCCATCATGCGCCCGCGCCGTTTCGGAAAGACCCTGACCATGGACATGGTTCGGTGCTTTTTTTCTGAGAAATACGCAGGGCGGGGAGATCTTTTTGAAGGGCTTTCCATTTGGGAAGAGGAGCGCTTTCGCGCCTTGCAAGGCACTTACCCTGTGCTATTTTTGAGCTTTGCGGAGGTGAAAGATGCGACGTTTGCGGAGGCCAGGGAAAATATCTGCACTCTGATTTGGCATCTGTACAACAAAAACCGCTTTCTCCTAGACGGCGATACGCTGAACGAGGAGGAAAAGGTGCAATTTCGGAATGTTCTCCAGAACATGCAAAGCCGAACGGCAACGGATGCCCTCCGCAACCTCATGATGTACCTGTCCCGCTACCACAAGAAAAATGTCATTGTCCTGCTTGATGAGTACGACACGCCCCTGCAGGAGGCCTACGTGAAGGGATTCTGGAGGGATTTGG
>CAYVVW010000102.1:0-7367 GCA_964455335.1 uncultured Marvinbryantia sp. | reverse complement strand
CCGCCACGTTCGGCGAAAGCGACACTTCCGTCAATGACGTGCAGCCAGAGAACGCCAGCTCCCCAACCGTCGCCTCAAATCCCACTGTTTCATTCGATTGAAAAGTCACGCTCTGAAGATTGATACAATTTGAAAATGCAGCGTTCTCTATTTTTCGGATCGTCTTCGGCAGCGTCACGGATGTAATCGTCGTATTCCCTTTCATCGCGCTGCTCTCAATGGTCGTCACCGGTTTTCCCGCGATCATCTCCGGAACTACCACCGCCACGCCAGTTCCCACATACCATGTGATAGCAACTTCTTCCCCATTGATGTCGTAGAAAAAATCCCCCTCTTGCAGTAAGTCTTCCTCATGAATCTCCATCGGCTGATGGACGGTTCCGATCTCATTCCCCCAGCTTTTCTCCGCCAATTCTGCATAAGTAAATGGCTTATATTCCATACCCGAAAATCTTCCGGAAGGAACGTATTTCGACGCATCCTCCCCACCAAGCAATCCGATTTCCGCCTGTTCCATGTCCAGCAGATACCACTGGCCATCTTCCAAGCGGATCTGGTTCCACCACGCATTTACCTGCAATGGATCGCTTTCCGCAGTCTGGCAGCATCCCGCCACCGCGACCGCCCGGATTCCCCAGTTGGCAAGCAAAAATGGAAGCAGCTTCACGCGAACCGCCGTGCTTTCACAATGCTCCCGCAAATATTCCGCCACGGCACGCACGATTTTTTCCTGTTCCCCGTCCGGGAATCTCTGGTTGATTTTCTCCACAACCGCCGCTTCTTCTTGCAGCACGGCATCGAATTCGGAAATTTTCGTGCCAACCGCAAGTTCCGGCACAAGTTCTACCGCCTCGATCTTCCCAATCAGCGATTGTTCCTCTTGTGCAAAGCGTAGCCGCAGACGCATCTGCATGGAAACCACTGCGTGGGCAGTTTTTTTGTCGTACCGAAATGCGTCCACGGCGCGCGCCACTGCAAGGCGCACTTTCCCCGCTATGGTCTGTATTTCCGGACGCTGTTCCCACGCTTGTCCGAGGAACGTATCTGCCCCTTGCTCCAGAGTCTCCTCAATGGGCTGGCTTTCTTCGATAGTCACGCTCCCCGCAAAAGGCGCGCTTCCCTCTTGCTCCAAGTTCTCCTCGGTAGATGTATGCTCTGTATCTAGACGTGCTATCGTGATTTCTTTATCAAACGGAAACGCCACCACGATGGGCTGTTCCGCCGTGCTGTTTGCCAGGTCTCCCTCGGACAATGCCGCCAATGCATCGTAGACCAGCCGCTCCTGCGCGGTTAGCTGGTCGCCGAAGTACTCCGCAAATCCCCATTCCTCCGGTGCTGCAAAGCTCTGCCCCAGGATTTCCCCACCGCCGAGGGGCAGCCATTCCGTCACAACCTCAAACGGTTTGGTATATGTTTCTGCGGTTTCCGCATCCTGCGTGCTTGCGTCTTCGGTGCTTTCCTCACTATCCGCAAGTTCCGAGGATGCCGCGTCCTCGGTGCTTTCCTCACCATCCGCAAGTTCCGAGGATGCCGCATCCTCGGTGCTTCCTACGTTCGCATCCCCGATGGTCAACTCGCCCGACTCCGAGGGTTCTGCATCTGTTTCTTCTGCGCCACCGCCCAAATTTCCGGGCGCGTCCGAACGCAACTCCTCTGATTCTGTCTGTTCGGAGCTGGCATCTTGCCCGCCCTCTGTCTCTTTCGGAATCCCGGCTTCTGTTTCCAGGATTTTCGCATCGAATGTGCCAGCGTCTCCCAAATTGCCCCCGGCTTGGGATGTGTCCGCCACGGTGTCATCTTCCAAGACCCATTCGTCCTGCCCATCCGGCAATTCCGTCTCCAATACAGGCTGCAGCTGTGACGCCAGGTCCTCATTGTTTGCCCCATTTTGCGCCACCGCCACTCCCTCGCCAGCAAAGGCCGCCATGCCCTCCCCCATCGCGCCCGACAGGACAAGGCTGATGCTCATCATTCCCGACACGACTTGTTTCCAGAATCTTCGTCTCATCTTTCCCTCCCATGCGTATGCCTTTTACTTGTGAAACACTGTACGGAATACTATAACAACTGGTAGTAAATATAACATTTTCCTCTATATAATACAAGTACAACTTGTAAGATTTTACAAAAGTAAAGGGGGATGTTGTCATGAACCGCATTCGCGAGTTGCGTGAAGAAAAGAAAATTACACAGGTGCGCCTCAGTATTGAGCTGGAAGTTTCCCAGGAGACCATCAGTGCTTACGAGGTGGGCCGGCATTATCCGAGCGTGCGATCCCTCATCAAGCTGCGCGATCTGTTTGACGTGAGCATCGACTATATCCTCGGGCTGACCGACACGAGGTACAGCTCCATTCAGAAAAATACCCTGCGGGAGGACGAGCTTTTGGTGATTCACAAGTACCGCAAGCTGGATGTCGCCGGCCGTGAAAGGGCCAAGGCCTACATGGATGGCTACCTCGCCGCCATGGATCGGTACTACCACGAATCTTCCCTCTGACACGCCTGAGCCATCGGTTTCCCATTCCCGATTTCTGACACACTTCCCCCGCCGGATTCTTTTCGGCATCTTTGGAAAGCGCTGCGATCCCGCACAGACATAGGCATCGCTCTGTCCGGCAAAACGCATCCCATCCCCCAGAAAGGCGCGCTGCATTGGAAATTGGCAAAACGTAAAGAAGCAGCCTTTCGGCTGCTTCTTTGGAGAAGGTATTCCTTCTTATGGGGTGATACAAAAAACGATATGGTATTGGGGGTTTTACCAAGCTAGTGTACCACAGATGCCCAAATAAGTCTGCACAAACTTCACAATTTTTGCACCTTGTTTTTATGCACTTTGACCACAGTGGCCACATTCCCAAATCCCCACGCGGAAACTGCCACCCGATCCAAGCGCGCAAGCCCATGCATCGGGTCAAGTCGCGCGCTTTTCATTTCCATTTTCCGTTCTCGCAAAGGCCTGTCACGCAAATAAGGCCTCAAATTCTTCCCGCCCGATTTTTTCTTTTTGGATGAGCAGCTGCGCGCACTTGTGCAAGATGCCCTGGTTTGCGCCGAGCAAGTCTCGCGCACGCTGGTGCGCCTCGTCGATCAGGCGTTTGATTTCCGCGTCAATCTGCGCCGCCACCGACTCGCTAAAGCTGCGCGACTGCGCGAGGTCCCGCCCGATGAAAACTTCGTTTTCGTCTGTGCCGTAATCGACCAGGCCGACTTTTTCGGACATCCCATAGCGCATGACCATATCCTTTGCCAGCTGCGTGGCCTCCTTGATGTCCTGCGACGCCCCCGTCGTGATGTCTCCGATCACCATCTCTTCGGCCACGCGGCCGCCCAGGTCAACCACCAGCGTGTCGAGCATCTTCCCTTTTGTGGTGAACATCTCGTCTTTTTCCGGCAGCGGCATCGTGTACCCCGCCGCGCCCATGCCCGTCGGGATGATGGAAATGGTGTGCACCGGCCCGACGTTTGGCAGCAGGTGGAACAAAATGGCGTGCCCCGCCTCGTGGTAGGCTGTGATGCGCTTTTCCTCCTCGGAAATGACGCGGCTCTTTTTCTCCGCGCCGACCCCCACCTTGATAAAAGACTGGTGGATGTCCTGCCCGTTGATGTATTTCCTGGAGGACTTCGCCGCGATGATGGCGGCCTCATTGAGCAGATTTTCCAAATCCGCCCCCGTAAATCCCGCCGTCGTGCGCGCCAGCTCCGCCAAATCCACGTCGTCCGCCAGGGGCTTCCCTTTTGCGTGCACGCGCAAAATCGCCTCGCGGCCGCTGATGTCCGGCTTTTGCACGCCGATCTTGCGGTCAAACCGCCCCGGGCGCAAAATGGCGGGGTCGAGGATGTCCACCCTGTTTGTGGCGGCCATCACGATGATGCCCTCGTTGACGCCAAACCCGTCCATCTCCACCAGCAGCTGGTTGAGCGTCTGCTCGCGCTCATCGTGCCCGCCGCCCACGCCAGAGCCGCGCCGCCGCGCGACGGCGTCGATCTCGTCGATGAAAACGATGCACGGCGCATTGTGCTTTGCGTCCGCAAACAAATCGCGCACGCGGGACGCGCCCACGCCGACAAACATTTCCACAAAATCCGAACCGGAAATGCTAAAAAATGGCACGCCCGCCTCGCCCGCAACGGCCTTGGCAAGCAGGGTTTTCCCCGTTCCGGGAGAACCCACCAAAATGATTCCCTTTGGAATCCGCGCCCCCATTTTCGTGTATTTTTTTGGGTCGCGCAAAAAATCGACCAGCTCTTTTAATTCTTCCTTTTCCTCTTGCAAGCCCGCCACGTCCTGGAACGTGACGCGCTTCTCGCCGGGAGACACCATGGTCGCGCGGCTTCTGCCAAAATTGATCATCTTGCTGCCCGCGACGGGCTGGCGGTTCATCATCACCACAAGCACGACCGCAAACCCTCCCATCAGCAAAATCGGCACGATGGCGGTCAAAAGCGCGCCATTGGAAGGCACGTCAGAAACATGGTACGCCACCTCTTTTTGCCGAAGCATCTCCTCAATTTCTTTTACGTCCGATACATAAAGGCGGTACTCTTGGCCGTCTGCCAGGGAAAGCAGCACCTCGCCGGTTGGCACCTCGCTATTTTGCCGTATGTGAACAGATCTGACGCTTCCGTTATCCACCGCCTCCACAAATTCCTTGTAGGTGATATCTTCTTCCGCGGAGAATCCGCCACGCATACCATACAGTGCCAAAATCACCAGAACCGCCGCCAGCAGATAAAAACTGATGCCCCTTGTATTTCTGTCCACCGATGGTCTCCTTTCCTACTGCGCAACCACCCCGACAAAGGGCAGGTTGCGGTAGCATTGATCGCTGTCTAGTCCATATCCCACTACAAATTTGTCCTCGATCTCAAACCCGGTATAGTCCACCTTGACCTCCACCTCGCGGCGCTGCGGCTTGTCCAACAGCGTGCAAAGCGCAAGGCTCGCCGGCTCGCGCTCCGAGAGCAGCCCCAGCAGCCGGTGCAAGGTGTTGCCGGAATCCACAATGTCCTCCACCACCAGCACATGGCGGCCCTTGATTGGCTCGTCCAGGTCCTTTTTTATGGTTACCTTTCCACTTGATTGCGTGTTGCTTCCATAACTACTGCAGGTCATAAAGTCCATTGTCACCGGAACTGTAATGTGTTTCGCAAGCGCGCACGTAAAAAAGACGCTCCCTTTGAGAATACAAATGAGGTGCAGGGTCTTTCCCGCATAATCCGCGCTGATTTGCCCGGCAAGTTCCTGAACCCGTCTTTCAATGTCCTTTTCCGCCAACATTACCGTCACTTTTTCTGCCATCGTCTCCTCCTGTCCGCTTCATTTCCAACAGCTTCACTTCCAACACGTTCTTTGTCGCCTGCGTTACCTTGTACGCCTCGCTGATGCGGTGCCCGACCACCCAGAGGACCTCGCTGCCCTCCGCCAGAAGCGCCACGCGGCCGCGCGCGCTTTGCGGCACTTTTTCCTCTATCAAGTACCGCTTGAGCGTCTTTCGCTGGCCCTGGCTGTTGATTTGCAAAAAATCCCCCGCCTGCCTGGTCCGCATCGTCAGGTTTGCCTTTATTTTATCATAATCAAACCATTTCGTGTAAGTTTTTTGCAAAATCTTTTCATTATTTTTATAAGAAAAGACGCGAAACAGAAATCGCTCGCCGCAAAATACGCACTCCCATGGGGAGAGGGGCAGCTGGCGGGTGGGGATGGACACAGAGGCAACCATGTGCGCATCTTTTTGCATGACAATCTGCAAGTTGCATGGGGGTGGAGACGGGTGGGGATTCTCCGAGGGTAGGCCCTGTTTTGCGTACAGCTCCTTCACATGTGGGACTTGCTTTGCGTGCAGAGCATCCGTGAGTGCGACTTGCTTCGTGCAAGGTCGTATGCCTTGCTGCGCACTTTGTTGTGCGACATCCTGCAAGTTGCCCGGGAACACAGCCTGGTGGGGATTCTCCGAGATGGCAACTTGCTGTGTGGCATCCTGCCACCGCAGGATTTCCACAATGTTGAATTGCCTCCTCGCCACCCAGCCTCCTGGCAGCGACACCTGGCGGCCAGACTGCCCGAAGAACAAGCCGCGGATGCCCTCGATTTGCGCGCGCGTGATATTTTTTAGCCCGCACCCCGCCCGCACCAGGCACTCCCGCAGGCACAGGGGCTGCAAGGCGGCATCGACTTGCAAAAACAAGGGGATCGCAATCCGCGCAGCGCCGTCCGTGCAAGTCGCCACGGCATCCGTCGCTTCTTTCGCCTGGCGCGACAGGTACGCCCACACCCCGCGCATTTCCTCCGCGAATGCCGCCAGGTGACGCGTCGCCCCTTGGTTGACAGACGTTTGCAGCGTGGGCAGCACCTGGTGGCGTATGCGGTTTCTGGCATAGCCCAGCTCTGCATTGGTGGCATCTTCGCGCCAGGGAATGTTGCGCTCTTTTAAGTAAGCCTCAATCTTCCGCCGTTCCACAGACAATAAGGGGCGAATGATACTTCCCCGCACCGGCGGGATGCCGCACGCGCCCCCGACGCCGCTGCCGCGCGCCAAATGAAACAGCACGGTCTCCGCCACGTCCTCCATGTGGTGGGCAACGGCCACCTTCTCCGCGCCCTCCTCTTTTCGCACCTGCTCGAATGCCTCGTAGCGCGCCACGCGACCCGCCTCTTCGAGCGTCCACCCCCTTTGCGCGGCCAGCGCGGGCACCGCCCTTGACACCACACGGCAGGGAATGCCGCGCGCCTGGCAAAATTGCTCCACAAACCGCGCGTCCGCCAAGCCCGCTTCCCCGCGAATCCCATGTTCCACATGCACCGCCAGCAACGCAAACGGCACAACTTTTTGATAGTCACACAATACCAGCAGCAAGCACAGGGAATCCGCGCCCCCTGACACCCCCACAAGTACCCTCTCCCCCGGCGCAATCATGCCAGTGGCCGCAATTTGCTGGAACACCTCGCGCATACGCTTCCCTCGCAACTCCAAAAATTTTTTGAAAAAAAGGTTGCTTTTTCCAGAACCCCATGATATAATCTCGGCATATGGAAGCATAGCTCAGCTGGGATGAGCGTTCGCCTCACACGCGAAAGGTCAGGAGTTCGAGCCTCCTTGCTTCCATTTTTTCATGCCCAAAAAGCCGAAAACAACCGCCGTGATACTTCAGAAAGCCCTTCCGTCCTTTGCAGGCTGGGCAACGTGTCTCACCTTTCGGTATCATTTTGGAAAAACTTATGATTTTTAATCCCCTTTTTGCATATCTCCCAGTGACATATGCGAAAAGAACAGCCGAAAACATCCCATCGAATGTCTCCGGCTGCGCACCTCGTAGCGGAAGGGAGATTTGAACTCTCGACACCACGGGTATGAACCGTGTGCTCTA
>CAYVVW010000101.1:0-7395 GCA_964455335.1 uncultured Marvinbryantia sp. | reverse complement strand
CATCGTGATATTTCCCCGTCGTCTCTTTCGGAATATATAACCCTCTCTCCAAATCCACCGTCCCATATCCTTGCGTATTCTTCACGGTCAAATCAGTCAACTTGAGCGGATAGTTGTCATCCACCGCCATCGGTGTGATGACGATGTCACCTTCATCTGGGGCAATCGCAATCTTCAAAGTGTCGCTCATTTTCATTTTGATTTGATTATCAAAAACGCCCGCATTTTTTGGTACTTCCAGTTCCAACCCTTTTAGCTCGTTCTGATTTTTCGTGAAGTAATATAATCGAAGATCAGCTTTTTTACTTCCTTCCCCCCCTACCGTCAGCGAGATCTTTTCATACATCATAACATCTGAACCACCTTTACGGCTTGCGTACTCCTCCGCAGCAGGTAAAGAAGTAATGGTAACTGTGCCATCCCCATTATCGACCAACTGCCCCATTTTTACGCCATCGCAATAACCGTCAGCCGTTAATGTCAGCTCGGCCTTTGACCAGTCAACATTTCCCGGATAGGTCAATACTTTTACCGTTTTTGACATCCCCGGCATGAGGTAAACGGCACCAGGAATGGCTCTCATATGTAATACTTTCGATGGATCTGTTTTCTTTTGAACAACCTTGACAGTTAAATTCTGCCACAAATTCGCCGAACCAGTTTCATCCGTTGCATGGATGGTTAGTGTAACCTGTTGGTCAGGAGTAAGTGCATGAATCACATTATCCTGTACCTCGACCACACCCTGTCGCCAATCTGGAACTGTACACGTCACCGTAACCTTCGATGGATCGATCTGCCCAGCAGAAAGCGGATAAATGATCACGTCGCCTGGGTTCGGAGATACGGCAATCGTCGCCGTCTTATCCTGTTCCAATTCGATCTCAGTTGGTTCCATCCAGAAACCAAAGACTTTGCTCGGAACACCCGTAACAATAAACTGGTATGACTGTTTCGTTTCCACGCTCTTGTTTCCCGCTTTCACAACGAGTTCTGACCAATATCCACTTTCGTTAGGATTATTTGAAATCAACGTAATCGTTCCGTTATGGTTATCCGTTAGCTGTATGTTCTGCTCTATCCACAGCTGTTTCCACGAGACATCCACCTGACTCCAATCTATCTCCGGCGTGGCGTGCAGTTGTATCGTCTTTGGCACACCCACCTGCATCACGACTGGTGTCGGCTTGATCTCAACGGTAACGCCCTCCAGGTTCACATTGCTTTCCACCTCTATGTTCCAAGTGAGCTTGTACGTCGCGATCCCTTTCCGGAAGGTGGGTTCCATTTCCGTCGTGACCAATGCCGTCACGGTTGCTTTCCCGGGCTTTAACCCCTGCACAGTCAATGTGTCTTTTCGCTTTTCACCTTCCAATCCAGCTATCGGTTCTCCAACCTGTTGCACAATATCTTGGTTCTTGATGCTCCACTGAATCGTATCCGTTGTGTACTTCGGTGTCATCAACGCACTTAAATCCAATGTCTGACCAACTCCCACCTTCAGCGTCTCATTTTTTCCGTTGCCTTGCTCCAGGCTCTTGCACGGATAAACGACACGGATGGGAAGTTCGTAGTTGGTGGTTTTGCCTCCCGTTTTTTTGTACTTGATGGTGTACCGATTCCCTTTTTTGCCGTCCTCCCCTACCTCTACGTTTGGTGCGGCTGGGGTTTCTGTCACGTTGATGACGGGCATGGTTTTTTTCCAAAACAAGAATCCATACTTATACTCCGTAAACCAGACACTCGCATTTGCATTCACATTCGTTTTCTCATAACTACAGCTCCTATACTCCGTAACCCCTTCGATCGACCCTAGATAATAAGAACTCACCGTACTCCCAGACTTAAGTTCGCTATAACTTTTCTTTACTCTTTCGTCATATTTTCTTCCTCCAAAGAACCTAGAGTAATACACATACCCATCCCCATTGATGGTATGTGTGGCATACTTCTTTGTATTCCCATCCTGTACAATGACATTTGCAACTCCAACCGGGGAGGAGTTCTCTTCATCCAACTGAGCAGCTTCTGTCAAAGTTGCCGTACACGTAATCATGGCAGGTTCTCCACCCTGCAGTGCTGTCACGGTTGCTTGTTTTTGGTTATTCGGATCCGGAGAAACCAAAACAGAATTTGGCGCACTCGACTTCCACGACAACTGATATTTTTTTCCTCCAGAGTCCACCTCCGCCGTTACCTTTTCCTGTTGTCCTGCTTCTAATGCAATTTCTGCCGGTGTCAAGCTTACCGTAAGTGGCACCGTGGCTAGCGCTCTCTTCTCTACTGTCACATTCGCTGTTGCCTCTTTTGACGCTTCATAACTTCCATCTTGAACCACGGGTTCTGCGATGCAGCTGATGGTTGCATTTCCTTGTCCTACTCCCTCCACAACTGCGGTATTGCCATCGTCCAAAGCTCCGATCTCTACCTTACCTTCATCCGAAGATTCCCAAATAAGGGTATACTGCGCATCTGCGGGCATCACCGTTGCCTTCACGACATTCGTTGCGCCTGTCGCCACCGTAATACTACTCTGATCTAACACCACTTGCAACTTTTGCGCCTTTGGTTTTTCCGTCACGATCACGGTTGCGGTGGCACTCGCCGCCGTGCTTCCCGTTATCTTGATCCCTTGATCATTCTTCCATGTCGCCGTACAGGTGACGGTTGCCGTTCCCGCCTTTAGGGCTGTGACCGTCACCGTCGGCGCACTCGTTGGATCGAGCTTGACGACATCATTATTATCCACAGACCATGCCAATGCATAATTGGGATCATCAACTCCGCCCAGCTGGCACACCACCGTCGCTGTAAGATCGATGGTGGTCTCTTCTTCTAGTGTCACCGATGTTTCATCCAACGAGACTTCCAAATGCAACTGTTTTGGCGTTTCCTTCACCGTAACATTGGCAGATGCCAACGTTACGGAGTCACCCGCCAGCGCAAGCGGTCGCCCATCTTCCTCTGTCAATGTCAAACTTGCCGTGCAAGTAACCTGCACCTTGCCTTCTTGCAGGCCTGTCACAGTTGCGCCCTTGCCATCGTTACTCGGTACTACTTCGGCAATCGTATCAGCCGCCCCAGCAGGGTCTAGGGGCGCAACCGTCCACTCCAACTCGTAATTAGAATAATCCACCCCCTCGGACATGCAAGTCACGTCGGCTCGGATCGTCGCACCGTCCCCCTTTTCCAACTCCACCGTAGTCTGATCAAGTGCCACTTGTAACAGCACTTCTTTTGGATTTTGCACCACTTCTACTTGAATCTCTTGCGTCTGTGTCGCCGGCGCATAACCGTCCAATGTCGCCTTTGCAGTGCATCGAATCGTGCACATTCCCACTGCATTGGCAGTGATGGATGCACTTTGACCTGATGGGTCGCTTCCCACCTTTTCCACGGTAGCGATGGATTCGTCATCCGAAGTCCATGTCACTTCCACATCTGCGCCCTCTACATCTACCGTGACGTTCGCCAATACTTCTTGGGAGTTGCCTTTTTTCAAAGTCAGCGAAGAATCCACCTCCAACGTTAGCACCAACGGTTGTGGCGCCGGTGGCGGTGACGCGCTTACCACATCCTCTTTCCTCGTCTCGTCCTTCTCCGTACTTCCCTGCGCGCTCACTGTGCCGCCCGCATGGCTCGTCGCCGATGCGAACAGATCCGCGTGATCCGCGCAAGTGCACGTTACCGTCATAGTTCCTTCTGCACTATACTCTCCCCCAGACGGGCACTTGATCTCCGAATGCTCCTCTATGACACCTTCCATCGTCGCACTGTCGTCGAACAGCAGCGCATCGTCCAGGTAGGTCACGAGCCGCTTCATGTTTGTCTCACATTCTTTTTTGCGCATGTCGTCCACGTAGCCCAGGTAGGAGGGGACAGCTATCGCCGCAATCACGGATACCATCACCAGCACTACGACCATCTCTATGAGCGTAAATCCTCTTTTTTTGAAACCCCCGCGTTTTTCACGCTTCATCGTCCATCCCTCCATCTGACATATCCCTGCGGGACGCCGCGCATTCCCGCTTGCAACATTTCCCCAGGCACACGCGCCCCCTCGCGCCGGCGCGCCCACGCGTCCCGTGGCAAGCCATTCCCCGCGTTCGCGCGGCATCCAAAGACCGCGCATCCCGCCCGCAAAATATTTCCTAGCACAGTAGGGTCAAAGCAGCGTTTGACCCTACTATCATTTTATCCAATCTCAATCTGAAAGTCTAGCCTTTTTTCCGAAATTTTTCACAAATCCGCGCGCCTCATTTTGCCCGCAATTTCTTCGGCATGGGCAGCTCCGCCAAAATGATTGCCGCAAATATCAGGACGCACCCAACCATCTCGCGCCCATTGAGATGCTGCCCCAAGAGCAGCGCGCCGGAGATGGCCGACACCACCGATTCCAGGCTCAGAATGAGCGACGCCACGGTGGGATCCATGCCCTTTTGCCCCACGACTTGCAAGGTGTAGGCCACGCCGCAGGAGAACACGCCCGCGTAGAGAATCGGCTTCCACGCCGCCAAAAGCGGGCCGATCTGGGGATGCTCAAACAGGAACATCGGCACGGCGCAAAGAGTGCCGCACACCAAAAATTGGACGCAGGAGAGCGTCACGCCATCCGTCTGCGGGGAAAAGTGGTCAATCAGCAGGATATGCACCGAAAAACAAAGGGCGCTGGCAAAAATATACACATCCCCTTCCCCGATGGTGAAGTCCTCGCTGATGCACAAAAAATACAGCCCGACCAATGCCAGCAGCACCCCGACCCAGACAGTCGGCCCGCATTTCCTACCGAGAAACCACCCCAACACGGGCACAATGACAATATAAAATGCCGTAATAAACCCTGCCTTGCCCACGCTGGTGTGCACAATGCCGATCTGCTGCAGGCTCGTCGCCACCGCCAGTGCCGCGCCGCAGCAGAACCCGCCTTTCAGGAGCGCGCGCCTTTCCCGCGCATCGTCTGTGCTTTTCGCTTTCTTTTTGGGCGTGTTCAGTTTGCGCAAGAGCGCGATGCTTGGAATCAGCACCGCGCCCCCGATGAGGGACCGCACGCAATTAAACGTGAACGGCCCCACGTGATCCATTCCTACACTCTGCGCCACGAAAGTCACGCCCCAGATCACCGCTGTCAAGAGCAAGATCAGCGAATTGCGTATCTGTCGTTTTTTCATAGCCGCCTACCGCTGCACGCGCGCGCCAGCCCCTCCCATGATTGCTTCCACTTCTTTTTTGCTCGCCATGGTGGTGTCGCCCGGCGTGGTCATCGCCAATGCGCCGTGCGCCGCGCCGTAATTGACGGCAAGGTTCGCGTCGCCCGTGGTCATCAGGCCGTAAATGAGGCCGGACGCGAAGGAATCGCCGCCGCCCACGCGGTCCATGATCTCCAGGCCCTTGTAATCCTTTGCCTTGTAAATCTCGCCGTCCGCCCAGCAAATGGCGCTCCAGTCATTCACCGTGGCCGTCTTGACCTCGCGCAGGGTCGTGGCCACCGCCTTAAAGTTCGGGTAGGCCTTTGCGGCCTCATTGATCATCTTCTTGTAGCCGTCCAGGTTCAATTCCTTCAAATCGGCGTCGTTGCCCTCAATCTCAAATCCCAGGCACGCGGTGAAGTCCTCCTCGTTGCCGATCATCACGTCCACGTATTTCGCGATTTCCTTATTGACTTCCTGCGCCTTCGCCTGACCGCCGATGGCGCTCCACATGGACGGGCGATAATTGAGGTCATAAGACACCACCGTGCCATACTTCTTCGCGGTCTTGATGGCGGCCAGCACCGTCTCGCAGGACTGCTCGGAGAGCGCGGCGTAAATGCCGCCCGTGTGCAGCCAGCGCGCGCCAAGCTCGCCAAAATTGTGGTCAAAGTCAAAATCTTCCGGCGTCGCCTTGGAAATGGCCGTGTAGGCGCGGTCAGAGCAGCCCACCGCACCGCGAATCCCAAATCCGCGCTCCGTGAAATTCAGGCCGTTGCGGCACAGCCGGCCGATGCCGTCCGTTTTCATCCAGTGAATGAGCGAGGTGTCCACGCCGCCCTGCAAAATGAAATCCTCCATCAACATGCCCACTTCATTGTCCGCAAAAGCCGTGATCACGCCCGTGCGCAATCCAAAACACCGGCGCAGGCCGCGCACCACATTGTACTCGCCGCCGCCTTCCCACGCGCGGAACTGGCGCGCCGTGCGAATCCTCCCCTCGCCCGGGTCTAAGCGCAGCATCACCTCGCCGAGCGACAGCGCATCATACTTACATTCCTTCTCTGGTCTCAAATTCAAATTCATGACAATCGTCCCCTTTCCTAGTTATTTTCCTAATTACTGAGTCATGCTTTCGTTGTATCGTGTTTGTGTTGCATCACGCCTCTGTTGTGCCATGCTTTCGTTGCATCGCGCTTGTGTTGCATCATGCCTCTGTTGCATCATTTTTCTGCTTCATCACGTGTTGCATCACGCCTTCTGCGCAACCATGTTTCTCCCTGTGTTACGTTCTGTCACACTTCGCGCATTGCGCCATCTTTTTCAGAACTTTCCCATGCCTCGCAAGGGCAGGAAAGCTCTTTCCTTGACATCAAGGGCAGGAAAGCTCTTTTCTTGACATCATTGGCATCGCGTTCCGAAAGCCTTGCTTTTCTGCAAAATTCTCAAGCAGACTTATCAGCCGATTTGTCTGACAAAAGTCTACCCACGAATCTTCCTGGCAAGCTCCACCGCTTCTTTGGTCAGATCGCGGATTTTGTCAAATTCGCCCGCGCGGATGAGATCGCCCTTCACCATCCAGCTGCCGCCGCAGCAGAGGATGCGGTCAAAGCTGAGGTAGCTTTCCAGGTTTTTGGCACTGACGCCGCCCGTCGGCATGAACTTCACCATGGTGTAGGGAGCTGCCATCGCCTTGATCATGGCCACGCCACCCGCCTGTTCCGCCGGGAAAAACTTGACCACTTTGAGGCCGCGCTTGACCGCCTGCGCCACTTCGGACGGAGTGATGCACCCCGGAAATACCGGAATCCCTTTTTCCAGGCAGTAGTCCACGATCTCCGGGTCAAATCCCGGGCTGACAATGAACTTCGCGCCCGCAGCCGCCGCGCGGTCCACTTGCTCGGTCGTTAGAACCGTTCCCGCGCCCACCAGCATATCGGGATAAGCCCCGCTCATCAGGCGGATAGACTCCTCCGCGGCAGCCGTGCGGAACGTCACCTCCGCACAGGGCAGGCCGCCCTCCACCAAAGCCTTGGCAAGCGGCAGCGCATCCTTCGCGTCGTCCAGCACGACCACCGGCACAACACCAAACTCCTCAAATTGCACATCAATCGGTTTCATGTTCTCTTTCCTCCTGTTTCTTCCTAAGATAAAATGATGTTACGGTAAAAAGATACCTTACGGATTGTTTCGTGCTTCGCACTCCCAC
>CAYVVW010000100.1:0-7405 GCA_964455335.1 uncultured Marvinbryantia sp. | reverse complement strand
GTTTTTCCTCGTCTATTTTGCGTACCGCTACCAGACGGACAGCCGCAGGCGGGAATTGGGCCTGTACCTGATGCTGGGCATGAGAAAAAGCCGCCTGTTTGCCATGCTGTTTGGCGAGACGCTGTGGAGCGGCGTGATCTCGCTGCTGATTGGGCTTCCCGTGGCATTATTTTTGACAGAGGGCGTCAGCCTTGCCACGGCGAAACTCGTGGGGCTTGGCATCCTCGGGCATCAGATTGCGATCTCGCGGGATGCGGTATTGTGGACGATATGCGGCTTTATCGCGGTGCAGCTTTTGTCTGTTTTTTTCATTTGCGTGGGATTTGGGAAAACAGAACCGGCGGAATTTTTCCAAACGGGCGACGCGAAAAGGCAGGCGATTTCTTCCAAGGGGAAAAGCATGGCTTTCTTCTTTTTTGGGATCGTGCTTTTGCTCGCCGCATACTACCTTGGCGTGTGCGAGCTGCAGTCATTGTCTGTGCGCGTGGCGCTTGCCGTCGTCGTGCTTGGGATAGGCGGCACGTTCTTTTTTTACCGCGGACTGGGCGGTTTTTTGGGAAGGCGCATCCGCCGGAAAAGCCCCGACGCGGTGGGATTGGAGACATTTACGGCGAGGCAGGTGCAGGAAAATGTCCTCTCGCAGCACAAATCCCTGGCGGTTTCTTCCCTGCTTTTGATGATGGCGCTTGCATGGATTTCCTATGGCATTTCCATGGGAATGGGGCGATCGACCAGCAGCCGAAGCGTGGATTTTTCCCTTTTCGGAACGGACGAGGAAATCGATGCCTGTTTGCAGTCGGACGGCATCCGCGAAATGACAAAAGAGAGTTACCCGATGTACCTTTCGATGGTAAAAAAGGGGTATTACCGCGATGAGGAACACGCGTTTGATTTGGGAGAAATGGAGCAGGCGCTTTCGCAGACGGGATCGGCCGTGATCGGGGAGCAGCTGCACGTGGAATATGTCATTTCCCAAACGTCTTACAACCATGTTTTGCAGGACGCGGGGAAGGAAACGCTTGATTTGTCCGGCGGGAAAGTGGCGGTCTATTCCTCTCTTGCGAACGATGGAGATTTTGGAATCCGCATCCAAAAAGCACTTGGCAAGGGGCTGTCCATCGGCATAGACGGCGTGAGGCACGAGATGCTCCCCACGCTTTATTTTGACAATGTTGTGGCAGATCGCACCATCAATTTGTACCTTGCGCTGGTTGTGCCGGACGATCTGTATGCGCGTCTTGCTATGGAGACGGAGCCGTTTTGCATGATTGTGCGGCTGGGCGACGACGTGGTGAAACAGATGGGGCTGATGCAGGCGGTGCAAGAGGCGGGCGATCGGATCGCCAGGACGGGAATCGCCTATGAGAGCTACCTTGTCGGGATTGGGCGGAATCTGTTTTATGCGGTGGCGGCAAGCTACCTGACGATTTACCTCGGCAGCCTGTTCTGGCTGATCGCCAATACGGTGATTGGGCTGAAATATCTGATCGGGCAGCGCCGGACAAAGCACCGTTATGAGACGTTGTTTTTGCTGGGTGCGGAGGTGGAGGATATGTGCCGCTCCGTGAAAAAGCAGATCGGTGTTTACTTTGTGCTGGTGCTCTCTACGGCGCTGTGCAGCGGCGCGGCGGCGATTGTGACGATGTTTACGAGCTTTGCCAGGCTGCCGGTGGGCGCTTCCATGGCAAAGACCGCGCTGATTTCTGCGGCCGCGCTTGCCTGTTTTGCCCTGTTGGAAGTGGTTTATATTGCGATTGTGAAACGCGTGGCCTGCCGGGAAGTTGCGCGAATGGAAATGCAGGATCGGAGGTAATTGCGCGAGTGGAAATTCAGAATCGGAAGTAATCGCGCGAATGGAAATCCAAGATCGGAGGGAATGCTGTGTACCGGATTGTGATTGTGGAGGATGACCGCTATCTGCGGGAGGAATTGGCGCATACGTTTGCAAAAGCAGGATATGAGGCGGCCGCCCCGGAGTCTTTTGAGGCGGTGGAAGCGGAGATTGACGCCCTGCGGCCAGACCTGCTTGTGCTGGATGTCGCCTTGCCATACCGCTCCGGTTATGAACTTTGCAAGAGCCTAAAGAAAAAGGCGGCCTATCCGATCCTGATCCTGACGGCGCGGGACAGCCTGGCCGACGAGCTGACCGCGCTTGGCCTTGGGGCTGACGATTTTCTCACAAAACCGTGCCATCCGGATCGGCTCCTTGCGCGGGTGGCGCGGCTGTTGCAGACGTGGGGCAGGATGCGACCGCTGCGCACCGTGGGCGGGCTTTCTCTGGATGCGGACGCGTATAAGCTGATGTACGGCGGCCACGCGCGGGCGCTTGCGGAGACCGAGGGGAAAATTTTGCAAGTGCTGATGGAGCAATTTC
Source organism: uncultured Marvinbryantia sp. (assembly GCA_964455335.1). Classification (GTDB taxonomy): domain Bacteria; phylum Bacillota; class Clostridia; order Lachnospirales; family Lachnospiraceae; genus Marvinbryantia. Next base: position 5,031 of record CAYVVW010000100.1, on the reverse strand, counting down.
CCGAAGTGGTCAGCAAGGCGGCGCTGCTGACCGCCGTCTGGGGCACACAGGAATTTGTGGATGAGAATATTCTCCAGGTCAACATCAGCAGGCTGCGCAAAAGCATGGCGGAAATCGGATTGCGGCACGCCATACGCAATGTCCGGGGGAAGGGATACGTGTTGGAAGGGGAGGCTTTATGAGGCTTTTTTGGAAACAATCCTGGCACTGGATTATCCTGTTTGCCCTGGCGGACGCGGCATGTCTGTTTGCGGTGTGGATCGTGCGTCCGGAGGCATTCCGGCACATGGCGCTCTTTCTGCTGTTGTTTACGGCCTTTTCGATCGCCGCGGGCATTTGCACGCAGCTTTACCGACAAAAAAAGGATGCCGCGCTGTTGCTCCGCTTTTTGGAGATGCCAGGGGAACAGACGGGGGCGGAATTTCTCGCCCGCTTTGGCGAAAGCGAGGCTGCCCGCTTGCTCTGTGGGCAGATTTTTTCCATGCAGGCGCAGATCAATGAAAAAACGGTCGCACTGGAGGAGTACCGCGATTATATTGAGGCGTGGGTGCATGAAATCAAGACGTCGCTGTCGCTTTTTACCATGGTTTTGGACAACCGCAGGGAGGAGATTTCGCCCGATTCTTTCAAGCGGCTGCAATATGTGCAGCACCAGATTCACGAGGATGTCGAGCGGATTTTGTACTACGCCCGGCTGCGGGCGGATCACCCGGACATACGGATGACGCGCTTTCGGCTCGATGCGTGCGTCCTGGAGTCGCTGGCGGAATTTGCCCCATTCCTCGAGGAAAAGCAGATTGCGCTCACGCAAAAACTTGCGCGCGTGGAAGTGGACTCCGACCGCAAAATCGTGCTGTTTTTGCTATCCCAGCTTTTGGGAAATGCCGTGAAATATGCGGATGGGAAACATGGGGAAATCACGGTGGAGACGTATCAAAAGGGGGACAAAACCTATCTCGCGATTTCCAACAACGGAAACGGCGTGCCGCCCGAGGACGCGCCGTTCCTCTTTGACAAAGGCTTTACGGGCGGCAGCCAGAACCGGCAGAAAGCCACGGGAATGGGGTTGTACCTCGTCCGCAAATACGCGCAGAAACTGTGCGTGGAGGTGGGGCTAAAGGAACAGATCCCGTACAAGAGCGGATTTGGGATAGAATTGGTTTTTCTAAGGTAGAGAAACCTACATCTTCCACTCTTTGATGTCAAATTGTTCCATATGGACATCCAGAAAATTGGGAGCATCACGATACCTCCTTGTCCATCCAATTTTCACATTGGTAGGATTCGAGCGACTGGATCATTTTTTCCACATAGGCGATTTCTTTTGCAGATGCGTCGCCAGATCCGGCAAACCATATGTGGGATCGTCCAAAACCGAACGTCTGATATTTGGAAGAACCTGCAGGAACGAACCATTTGCTGCCGCCGTGGCGTTCTGTATAGGGAAGCAGCACGCAATCTTCTTTTTTTGCCTCAAACCAATACTCCTGCTCGTCATCGGCTTCAAAAGTCATGAACTGGGGGTGGCGGTACACGGTGGCATTTTTATAGAAGCCTACCACGCGCATTGTTTTGGAATTGACAGCTTTGGAAACAAATACCACATGCACGGGAGAGACTTCTTCCTCATCCTTGCACAGCCTGCATCCGACGATTTTCTCGATATGAAGCTGGCGCGCCCCGCGTCCGCCAGAAAGCTGGAAATAGCCGATGCATTTTTCGTAGTCCTGCCCGTTCTCCCGAATCGGGAAAAAGTTGTAACACTCATGCGCATATCCGGTTCTGCCGACAAAAGATCCGCCGTTAAATGGCGTGTCTAGATCTGTGATGCCGCGGTAATATTTCATGTCCGCGATCCTTGCGAAAACGATTGGTTTCATGTTCCATGCCTCCTTGGATTTGATCGATCCAGTATCGCAGCTTTCTTTTCTTGATCATTTCACGCAGGATGTCTTCATTGTCCAAAAAGCGGGATAACTGCCTGGCACCATTATATGTGTAGGACGCGCAAGGTGTCAATCGGATCTCTACGGTAAAAGGGTAAAAGGGTAATGCGCCGATGGCAAAAACGGGGTATACTTTTACCGGCAGCTGTGTTATAGTGAACAAAGGTGTTGTTACCACAACTCATTTCTATATTTCAGGGGGGAACGATCGCATGGAATTAAAAAAAGGAATCAATTTTGGCGGCTATTTGTCGCAATGCAACCATTCTCTTGCGCATTATGAGGAGTTTGTTTCGGAGGAGGATGTGAAGCGGGTGGCGTACTGGGGGTTTGACCACATTCGCCTGCCCATCGATTATGAGGTCTTTGAACACGACGACGGCACGCGCCACATGGAGGGCGTATCTTTCGTGGACCGTTTCGTGGACTGGTGCGGGGCTGCGGGCATCGATGTGGTGCTCGACTTGCACAAGGCCTACGGCTATGATTTTAACAATGCGGGAAATGCCGAGAAAAACAATCTCTTTCACAGCGATGCCTTAAAGCAACGTTTTGTGAATCTGTGGTCGTTTATCGCGCAGCGCTATGGCGGGAAACAACATGTGGCGCTTGAGCTGTTGAATGAGGTGGTGGAATCGGAAAATGCCGATCTCTGGAACGAACTGATCGCGCGCACCATGAAAGAGATCCGCACGTATGCGCCCAGTGCGCCCGTCATTTACGGCGGTATCCAGTGGAACAGCGCGCACACCTTAAAGCTGCTTGTTCCGCCGACAGACAAGAACGTCATTTACACGTTCCACTTGTATGAGCCGCTGGTTTTTACCCACCAGAAGGCCTATTGGGTGGAAAAGATGCCGACTGACCTCGAGGTGGCTTACCCGCAGACAAAAGGCTATTTCCACGAAATGTCTAAAGTCCTCGGCAACCAGGGGCAGGATCTTACGCCCGAGGACGGCGAAAAAACGGGTGTGGAGTTTCTAAGCGACACGGTGCGCGATGCCGTGGAGGCCGCAAAGGCCGCGGGCGTGCGCCTCTACTGCGGGGAATTTGGCGTGATCGACCGGGCGCCTGTGCCAGATACCCTGCGCTGGTTCGAGGATGTCTTGACCGTGTTTGGCAAGTTCGACATTCACTACGCGCTTTGGACATACAAGAAAATGGACTTCGGCCTGATTGACGATCACTACGGGCCTATCCGAGAGGAAATGCTGCGCCTGCTCACACAGAGGTAAGCATGGCACGGGCGTCTGTCAGAGGCCACTCTAAAGCATGGCACGGGCATCTGCCAGAAGCCACTCTATCAGGTCTATGGATCGAATCCCTTCGTAGGAATTGTCCAGGCCCGGCTCTAGTGACAGCACGATTTTTTCATAGTTATCGCGTATTTTTTGCAAGGGCGCAAGTTCCCGTTTTCTTGCGTCCTCGCTGCGCATCGATTCCGTCACCTGTATGTATTTCTTTTCATCTGCGGCAGTCGCAATAAAATCCACTTCCAGGTCTCCAATTTTTCCAATCGCGACATCATATCCCCTGCGGAGCAGCTCAAAATAGACGACATTTTCAATGGCATGGCCATTGTCGCGATTGCGGAATCCCAGCAGGTAATTTCTCAGCGCAATGTCCACAATGTAGTACTTGCCAAGTGTGCGCAGATATGCTTTTCCCTTGATGTCAAACCGCTTGATCTCATAGAAAAAATAGCTCTCAATCAGCGCGTCGACATACGCCTGGACGGTGTGCGCGCTCGGCGATCCTTTTCGCCTGCCATCTGCAAGCAAGCCTTCGTTTACGAGGGTATTTCCAATGGATGCGATGGAAACGTTTGAGCCAATATTGTCCGCGAGAAACAAAACAATCTTGCGCAGCAAAATCGGGTCTGTGATCTGTTTTTGCCCGCGGCGCTTTTCGCGTTCCAGAATATCGTGGACGATCACTGTCGAATAAATGCCATCCAAAAGGGAAAGCGCCTTTTCCTGGTCAAGGCCGATATCCGCGATGCCGGGCATGCCGCCGAAGCGCATAAACGCGTCAAAAACTTCCCGCAGTTCGTACCGCTCGCCATTTTTATCGAATATGTGTTTGCGAATCCCGCCAAGCGCGCGATTGGTTTCCCGTACTTCAAAATCATGAAAATACAGAAACTCGCAAAAAGACAAGGGCAACATCTTGATCTCCACGCATCTTCCGGAAAGATAGGTGGAATATTCGGAGGAAAGCAAGTACGCGTTGGATCCGGTCACGTAAATGTCACAGTCTATGTCCACGCGAAGCGCATTGACCGCGTCCTCCCAGGCGTGGATTCTTTGCATCTCATCGAAAAACAGATACAGCCGTTTTGCCGGCATGGCTCGTTTTTTTACATAATCATACACATCGTCGGAAGTCATTTTCCGAAAGTCGTTCGACTCAAAGTTCATTTCCACGATCTGCTCTGGGAGGATGCCCGTCTCTTTCAAATGCGCGGCCATCAGCTTCAAAAGGCTCGATTTGCCGCAGCGCCTGATGCCTGTGATGATTTTCACCGGTTCGGTATCTTGAAAGCCGACCAGTTTGTCCAGATAGAGATCCCTCTTTTTGAGCGTGTGTGAGCTTATCATGCAGCATCCTCCTGAAAAGGCGGCAGCCATCCGAGGGCGTTCCCCCACGGTGACGCGCCATGTGCGGTGCAGGAATGTTTACTTTGGAATCGTAGCATAAACTTTTGAAAATGTCAAGAAATTGCACTGAAATGCAAAAATTAAGCGCGACCCCATAAACACAAACCAAATTTTCTGTTGACAAATGAGGAGAAATATTCCATTGTAGTATCAACGAGGCCATTCGGGCCGCACCTGTTCTGTCGTAAACGACAAAATTATTTGGCATTCGGGTGTGGCGAGATACGAAAAGGATGGGGATAGGATGCTTCACGGAAACGAAGGAAAAAAAGATTATACGGAAGAAGAACTGGAGTTTGCGATTTTCTGCGTGGAAAATGTTGCGGACGCGCTTGGGGTTGACGCTTCCGCAGTCTACGACGCATTTACAAAGAAAACGGACTTGCTGGACAGCTACATCATTCCTTGTTACGATGTGTTGCATA
>CAYVVW010000099.1:0-7419 GCA_964455335.1 uncultured Marvinbryantia sp. | reverse complement strand
GAAGCAGCACATTAAACACATCGGGATGCGCTTTTTCGATTTCATCGAACAGCACGACCGAATATGGCTTTCTGCGCACCGCTTCCGTCAGCTGTCCGCCCTCTTCGTAGCCGACGTATCCGGGAGGCGCCCCGATGAGGCGGGATACGGAGTATTTCTCCATATATTCACTCATGTCGATGCGCACCATATTCTGCTCGTCGTCATACAGGCTCTGCGCAAGTGCTTTGGCAAGCTCCGTCTTTCCCACGCCGGTCGGCCCCATAAAGAGGAAAGAGCCGATGGGCTTTGTGGGGTCTTTGATGCCCGCCTTGGAGCGCAGGATTGCGTCCGTCACTTTTTGGACGCCGTCGTCCTGCCCGATGACGCGCTTGTGGAGTTCCTCGCTTAAATGCAGCGTCTTGCTGCGCTCGCTCTCGGTCAGCTTTGCCACGGGGATGCCCGTCCAGCGCGAAATGATGCGGCTGATCTCCTCATCCGTCACGCTCTCGTGCACCAAGGACAAGTCGCGGTTTTTCACCTTCTCTTCCTCGATGGCAAGCTGCTGGCGAAGTTTGGGCAATTCGCCGTACTGAAGCTGCGCCGCGCGGTTGAGGTCGTATTCCCTCTGCGCCAACTCTATCTCTTTGTTCATCGCCTCTATTTGCTCGCGCAGCTTCGACAGATTGTCCACTGCCGCCTTTTCATTATCCCACTGCGCCTTCATATTCGCAAATTCTTCGTTGCGCTCCGCCAGCTCTTTTTGCAGCGCCTCCAAACGATCCATGCTCAGCTTGTCCGTCTCTTTTTTCAGCGCGGCCTCCTCGATCTGCATCTGCGTGATGCGCCGCCGCAGCTCATCCATTTCCGTCGGCATGGAATCCATCTCGGTCTTGACGAGCGCGCAGGCCTCGTCCACCAGGTCGATCGCCTTGTCCGGCAGGAAACGGTCGGAGATATAGCGGTTTGACAGCGTGGCCGCCGCCACCAGCGCGCCATCCGTGATCTTCACGCCGTGGTACACCTCGTAACGGTCCTTTAAGCCGCGCAAAATCGAGATGGTATCTTCCACCGTTGGCTCGTCCACCATAACCGGCTGGAATCTGCGCTCCAATGCGGGATCTTTTTCAATATACTTGCGGTGCTCCTCCAGCGTGGTCGCACCGATGCAGTGCAGCTCGCCCCTTGCGAGCATCGGCTTTAGCATATTCCCCGCGTCCATCGCGCCGTCCGTCTTGCCCGCGCCGACAATCAGGTGCAGCTCGTCCACAAACAGCAGGATCTCGCCGTCGCTTTTTCGCACGTCCTCCAGTACCGCCTTCAGACGCTCCTCAAATTCGCCCCGGTACTTTGCCCCTGCCACCAAGGCACCCATGTCCAAGGAAAAGATTTTTTTGTTTTTCAACCCTTCCGGCACGTCGCCGCGCACAATGCGCTGCGCAAGCCCTTCCACCACGGCGGTCTTGCCGACGCCCGGCTCGCCGATCAGCACGGGATTATTTTTCGTCTTGCGCGACAGGATGCGGATGACGTTCCGAATCTCCGCGTCGCGCCCAATGACCGGATCGAGCTTTTGCTGCCTTGCTTTTTCGACCAGCTCCTGCCCATATTTGCTCAAGGTGTCATAGGTAGCCTCCGGATTGTCCGACGTGACGCGCTGGTTGCCGCGCACGGTGGAAAGCGCCTGCAGGAACCGCTCCCTTGTGATGCCATATTCGCGGAAAAGCTCCTTGACCGCCTTGTTCGGGTATCGGAGGATCGCCAAAAACAGGTGCTCCACCGACACATACTCATCGCCCATGGCCTTGGCCTCATCCCCCGCGGACACCAGGGCCTTGTTCAGATCTGCGCCGATGTACGGCTGCCCGCCCGACACCTTGACGCGCTTCTCGATGGCGGAAACGATGGAATTTTCAAAATACTGCGGCTGAATCTCCATCTTTTCGACCAATTTCTTGATAAGGCTGTCCTCCTGGTTCATGAGCGCATAGAGCAAATGCTCCTGCTCGATTTCCTGATTGCCATATTCGTATGCGATTTTTTCCAACTCGCCCACGGCATTTCTGGAACTATTTGTGAACTTGTCCAACGTCATAAAAACACTCCTCCCCCTTGTATCGATGATGACAGCTTTTCTCGTCTGAACCCACGACATGCCGGGGCCGCGCCCAGTTGTTTCGTCTGTTCTATAACTACTATAACACTATTTTGCAAAATTGCAAGCATTTTTTTCGGATTTTTCAAGATTTTTCCAGAAGTGCAAAGCGCAATCCCCCACGGAAAGTCTATCGTAAACGGCAAATGCGGTTGTCGTTTACGATAGCATCCATCTTTGGATCTGCGCCTCGGACGCGTCGGGCAGGATTGCTTTCAGATGGGAGAGAATGTCTTTTTTGGATTCCTGCGGATCGCGCGCGTATGCGCCCGTCACATATGCATGGCCAAACAGCGCCTCTGGCGTGGAATATTGCGCCACGCCCCAGCCATATGTTTTTCCCGCCTTGTCTGTCCGATAGACGAAATCGGAAATCGCAAGGTAGGTCTGCATCTGCAGGCGCGTGACCACCGTGTCGAAGCCCCGATTTCCGCCTTTGCGGTAATTGCAAAGCGCTTTCAATTCCCTGGACAGCAGGGCGCCATGTTCCGCGACGGTGTCATAAAGGACTTTGTCTTTGTGGGATGCGAGTTCATCGTCATAGCGGGCGTCGAAATCGTACCCATCCCTGCGGAAATTGCAAAAATCCGGCAGCCATGTGCGGCTTACAAACCCCGCCTTTCCCCCAAAAAACTTTCCATACATACAGTGGCCGCTTTGCGCCGCGGGACCTTTCCACTCCCATGGGCCGTCCACACCGTCGGAAAACCACAATTCCTTCGCGCAACACGCTTCCACGGAAAATCCCGGAATGGGATTCTTGAAAAATGGAAGAAAGCCGAGCTCGTCCACCAGCCCAACCATATCTTCCAGACAGCGAATTTCCCGAAATTTCATCTCCTTGCGCCCTCTCGATGTTGCAAAATATTTCTTGCGATCCCATGCCAGGGTAGGCTCCCCGCTGTCCCTTGCTGCCAAGGTAAGTTTCTTACGATCCCATATTGCCAGGGTAGTTTCACCAGGGTGAAAAGTTCCTCCTCACAAAGCACGATGGAACATCGCGCCAAATGCCCGATGTGGGGAAAATGGGGTGCCCAAATTATTCCGTCTGGGAAAGGAAACGCAATGCCCTTTGGTATTTCTCCATCCGTTTGTAGTCGCGCGGCGTCGGGCACGGGATGCGCGTCAGGTCCAGGTTGTGCCGCAAATCGGCCATTTTGACCGCCCGCGCAAGGGGGTTTTGCTTGACGCGGCACAGATATGCCTCGTAGGAAATCGGGTCGCTTTTTTGGCGGGTGAGTGCCTCGACAGCCTCCACGATCGCGCGCGGGAAGCCCTCGGCGCGCAGGTCGTCCGCCGTCACGCTGGTGTCCTCCAAGATGTCATGGAGCACCGCCACAATTTTTTGAGCCATCCCCTCCACGCTGTCTGCCACCGCAAGCGGGTGGCCGATGTAGGGATGCCCGCCCTTGTCCACCTGCCCCGCATGCGCCCGCGTGGCAATTTCCACCGCGCGCTTGTATAAAACATCCGATTCACCCATAACACCCGTAAACGCTCCCGCAGGAATATCCAACTTGCGCATAACTTCCACACAGCTCCATAGGGAATACCTCATTCACGCACAACCGTGGTACATCTTCCATGGGGAATCTCCCATTCCAACTGCGGTAAATCTCCCATAAGGAACATCCCGTTTACTCACAACTGCGATAGATCTCCCATAGGGATCGGCCGCTCTGCTCTGACAAACGCACCGCGCTTTCGTACTCCGGATAGACGCGCTCCGTTTCGCCCAAGGACACTTTTTTTCCCCGCAGCACGCCATCCCTGGTGGGGATTTCCACCGTTTCCCTTGGCAAAATGCTCCGCGTCTCATAGCGCTTGCGTATGCCGATGGTGGTGGTGTGAATAAAGATGAGGTCGGCAAGTTTGCGCTCATCCGTTGGCCTTGCGAGCACTGTCAGGCGGTAGGCAGGGCGGTTTTTCTTCATCCATATCGGCGTGAAAAACACATCCAACGCGCCGGCCGCGAGCAGCACGTCCATGGCACGCCCAAGCATTTCCCCTGTGCAATCGTCCAGGTTTGTTTCCATGACCACAATCTCGTCGGTGTCCGTTTTTCTGGGCGCATCGGGGGAATCGGGGAAATTTCCCATGGGCACGTCATCGCCTGTTTGCGCAAACGCCGCGTACCCATCATAAATTTTCAGCACATTCGGAATCGCAAATGTTTTTGTGCCCGCGCCCCAGCCGACTCTTGTCACGCGCATGGGCGGCATATTTCCAAACGCGGATGCCAGCTCCGCGATGATGGCCGCCCCCGTCGGGGTGACAAGCTCGCCCTCGATGTCAATCTGCGCAAACGGCACCTGCGCGTCCGCAAAGATTTCCAAGGTCGCCGGCACCGGAACGGACAAGCGTCCGTGCTGGCAGCGCACATACCCATGCCCTTCGTGGATCGTGGATGCCATCACCACCTGCGGGCGCAACATGGAAAATAACACTGCGCATCCCACAATGTCGACAATCGAATCCACCGCCCCCACCTCGTGAAAATGCACCTCGTCCACCGGCCTGCCATGCACCTTTGCCTCCGCTTTCGCAACGCGCCCGAAAATGCGCAGGGAAAGCGCCTTGACATCCGAGGAGAGGTCGCTGGCTTCGATCATGTGTCGAATATCCGCATATGTGCGGTGAGGATGACCGTGGGAAACATCTCCCTGAAACTGTATATGTTCTCCGTGCTCTCCTGTATGTGGATGGCCGTGGGAATGTGCGTATTCCTCATGTTCCGCCTCATCCGCCCCGTCCACATGCACGCTCACGCGTTTTGCGCGGATGCCATTTTTTTGTGTCTCTTCGATTGTTATGTGAAATCCCTCTAGTCGCAGCTTGTCGAGTTCTCGCAGAAATGCCTGTTCCTCCACGCCCAGATCCAGCAGCGCGCCCAGAACCATGTCTCCGCTGATGCCGGAGGAACAATCAAAATACAACATTCTTTCTTCCACCGTGTGGCCTCCTCGCTTTTCCGAACGCACGCTCGCCGAATCTCCCGCGTTCTTTGCCAAGTACCTTCCCATGGCTTTACTCGAAACTCTCCCGCAGGTTCTTCCTCTCGCTTTGCTCAAAGCCCTCCCACAGATTCGTCCGCGCACTTTACCCAATACCCTCCCGCTGGTTCGTCCGTGCGCTTTGCTCAAAGCCCTCCCGCAGGTTCGTCCGCGCGCTTTCCCGTCAGGCAGTTGATGCTGTGCGCCATGTACCCCGCGCCAAAGCCGTTGTCGATGTTCACGACGCTCACGCCGGAGGCGCAGCTGTTGAGCATAGCCAGAAGTGCCGCCAGGCCGCCAAAGTTCGCGCCATAGCCGACCGACGTGGGAACGGCGATCACGGGCTTGTCGGTCAGGCCGCCGACCACGGAGGCCAATGCCCCCTCCATGCCCGCCACGGCGATCACCACGCTCGCGCGCAAGAAAACGTCCACGTTTGCCAAGAGGCGATGGATGCCCGCCACGCCCACGTCAAATATCTCCTCCACCTCGTTTCCTAAGAAACGCGCCGTCAAGGCGGCTTCCCTGGCCACGGGCAGATCTGACGTGCCCGCGCAGGCCACCGCGATCGTACCGTTGTTGCGCGGTTTTTTCGGCTGCCCAAAGTACATGATGCGCGACAGCGCGTCGTACTCCATCTGCGGGCAGACTGCGCGTACCGCCTCGTATTTTTCCCGATCCACCCGCGTCCCGAAAATGCGCTCTGCCCCATGCCGCAGCATATTTTCCACGATTCCGCAGATCTGCGCGGCACTCTTCCCCGCCCCGTAGATCACCTCTGGCACGCCGGTACGGATCTCGCGGTGGTAGTCGATCTTTGCATAGCCAATATCATCAAACGGCGCCACCCTGAGCATCTCTTCCGCCTCTTGCACGGTGATTGCGCCATCGGATAGCCGCCGCAAAATCGTTGTCACGTCCATATGCGTTTTTCTTTTCCCTTTAGTCCTCTGCCTTAAACAGGATCTCGTCCTCGCCGACCATGCCCAGTTTTTCTCTGGCGGCCTCACGCGTGTACTCGGGTGTGTGCACATATTCCTTGAGTGCCTCGATGTCGCTTGCGCGCTCGCTCTCCTCCTCGATCTGCGCCTGGAGCTGGGCGATCCTGGCCTCATACCCCTCGTTTTTCTTTCTCAACTGACCGCTCTTCGTGAATACCGCCCCCATCAGCACAAATAAGACACCGAGGATGCAAAGGACTGCCGAGCGGTTACTCCCCCTGTTTCGTTTTCTTGGCCTCATCTTTTTTGTCTCCCCCATAAAGCCCGCCTTGCCTCAAAGATATTCGTACATTTCCTGCACTTCTTCTTTCCTGACTGTTTCCTGCACGTTTTTTACTTGCACTTTTACGCTTCTCGTACCAAACTGGATCTCGATGACGTCGCCCTCCTTGACACTCACGGAGGCCTTTGCCGGTTTTCCGTTGACCGTGACACGGCCCGCGTCGCATGCCTCATTCGCCACCGTGCGCCGCTTGATGAGGCGCGAAACTTTGAGATATTTGTCCAGACGCATCTTCTTCCATGCCCTCCCGCACTCCTTGTTTCACACACGCTTCCACGCCGCGCAAACCGGCACGCGCCCCAAGCGATACGTCCGCGCATCAGCACAAATCCCGGCAATGGGCGCTGCCCGGTGAAAAACGTCAAAGAGTGTGATAAAAGCGGAGCAGCCGCTCCGCTTGTCCGTCCAACTCGCTGTATTTGTTGTGCCTTACTGCTGGTTGACCGCGTCTTTCAACGCCTTGCCCGCCTTGAATTTCGGCGACTTGGACGCCTTGATCTCCATGGTGTCGCCCGTCTGCGGGTTCCTGCCCTCTCTGGCGGCGCGCTCGGACACCTCAAATGTGCCAAACCCGACCAGCTGGATCTTTTCGCCCTTTTTCAGCTCGGATGTCACGACATCCGTAAACGCCTTGACCGCTTTTTCCGCGTCCTTCCTTGAAAGCTCCGTCTGCCTCGCAATCTCTGCTACCAACTCTGTTTTGTTCATGAAACCTTTCCTCCTCTAGGATTTGTCTTGCCTACTACACACTTTTATATACCGTGATATACCGTTTGTCAAGGCTTTTCGCGCCTCTTGGGGCGAAATTTACCGCATTTTTTCGGCTTTTTTGATGCCAGGGCAAAATGCCCCCTCCCGCGCCATGCTTGCGCGCCATGGCGCGGCGGGACATCGTGCCAAATGCCCGAAACATCCCGTAGGGCATCTTTTCCCCGCAACATTGCCTTCTTAATATAATGATGCCAGGGTAGAAAGCCCTTTCCCTCGACATGCTTGCATGTCGGTGGG